>CAYVTG010000072.1:0-5259 GCA_964454575.1 uncultured Thermoplasmata archaeon | reverse complement strand
AAGTACCAAATGGCATATGTCTTTTCGCAGTAAAAAAAACAGAGGAACGAAGACCACGAAAAAAGTAAGACCGAGAACATAAAAAAGAGACGATGTATGAACGATAAACGGATGCCGTAGTAATTCCTGAAGAAACACTATATGCCCAGCTCCTTCAACTTCATAAAACCACCACGTAACGTCCGTTCCCAGAGGTCGTATATCAAAAAATACGTTCTCTATCTTCACTGCTACGGCGATGAGTAAAAGGATCAAAGCGGCACCTCTGGCGTTCAACAGCGTATCGTATATATCGTTAAAGTCGATTTTATGATCTTCGTCAAAGAATCTAAGGCTGAGCAGCAATAGGATCAACAGCGACGGGATGAACCATACCAGACCTTTTAATAATGGACTCATCATATTCGCTCTCTTAGCTCTAAGAACGTATATATCTTTTACCGTAATGATTATAGTGTATAGCCATCTTTACAGCATCATGCCTGACTTAAGAAGTGCTTTAAAGATAGATGAAATCGAGATAAGAAACCGACTGGTGATGCCTCCCATGGCTACCAACAAAGCCACCGAAGAGGGCGAGGTGACTGAAGAGTTAGTAGAGCATTACCGCCAGCGTGCCGGGCATCCCGGGATGATAATAGTGGAGCATTCCTATATCGATCCGGATGGTAAATTATCCAAGAGGCAGCTGGGTATCTACAAGGACGAGTTGATCCCCGGTCTGAAGAATATTTCAAAAGCCATCAAAGATCAAGGCTGTGTAGCCTGTATCCAGATAACCCATGCCGGCGGTTCCTGCGACTCTGAGATGATCGGAAAACAACCAGTATCCGCATCTTCGGACTGGTATGAAAAAGATGTAAAAGAGCTAACGACCCAAGAGATGCAGGATATAAAGGTAAAGTTTGTTGAGGCTGCAAGGAGGGCTAGAGAAGCGGGCTTCCAAGCGGTAGAGGTCCACGGAGCCCACGGATTTTTACTCAACCAGTTCGCATCCCCACTGACCAACAAAAGGACCGACGGATACGGTGGTACCAGAGATGACCGTTTGAAGTTTCCTCTGGAAGTGGTGGAAGCCGTCAAAAACGAGATAGGCGACATGATCTTGATGTACCGTATGGGAGCTTATGATGATCAAGAAGACGGATTCACACTGGAGGATGCCAAATACTTCGGTAAAAAACTCGAGAACGCCGGTATCAAGATACTGGACGTTTCCGGCGGCTTCTGCGGGTCAAGACCGGAAGGTTATCAGGACAAACAAGGCTTTTTTGTTCCCTATGCGGAAACCGTAAGAGAAGCAGTCGATATACCGGTCATAGGAGTGGGCGGTATATTGGAACCGGAATTCGCTGATTCTATAGTGCGGGAAGAACGTGTCGACCTTGCCGCTGTAGGAAGGGCCTTGCTCAAAGATCCGAACTGGGGTGCGGAGTTCCTAAGTTAAAAAGGTTTAAATAACGTTGGCCTGTATATAGACTGCAGCAGGGCTGTACGACAAAGATCTAAAGGTTGAAAGTAAGATGAAAGTCCACTTCTCGGTTATAGGGATAGGTCTTGGACACATAACCAGGTGTTTGTCCATCGCCAGGCAACTTCGTCAGGAAGGTATAGAGTGTGTGTTTTCTTCCTACGGTAAAGCGGCGGAGATAGCCCGTCAAGAGGGTTACCAAACATACTCCCAAAAACCGCTCATGTGGTACGAGGACGGATCAGGCCACGTCGATTTTGAGAGAACACTGTTGAACGGCTTTCTTTTGTTCAATCGTATAGCAGGCCATTTTGTGGAGGAAGACAGACTGCTCAAAAAGACAGAACCGGACTTGGTGGTCTGCGATTCACGGTATTCGACCATACCCGCATCTAAAAATCTCTATGTTCCAAGGGTCTACATCACCAATCAACCACGGATATATATGCCACACACTAACAACGGCCACGATATGACCCCTCTGGAATATATAGGCAATAAATTCAACTACCGACTATTATCCGGTCACGATCGTATATTGCTGCCCGATTTTCCACTGCCTTATTCAGTATCCGAACGCCATATGAATTTCGAATGCAACGCACCCGAATGCTTTATCAAAAAGACACAGTTCGTGGGCCCCATATCATTCCACCGACCGGGGAGAAGAAGTACTGAAGAGATCGAAGATATCTGCCGCCGCTATGATGTTACCCCCGGCGAGTTCATATACATCGCATTCAGCGGTCCGGGTGAGATAAGAAAGAACATCAGCGGCTCGATACTGCATCTTTTCAGTGAATATCCGACACCATCGATAATGGGCACCGGCCAGCCCGGTGAAGCTGAAGTACACCGTAAAGGGAACCTAAGGATGGTGAACGGCTGGATCGATGAAAGAGACGCTCTGATCGCAGGGGCAAAGATGGTCATATGTAGGGCAGGCCTATCAACTCTGAGCGAGTTGATGGCATTCGGTAAAAAAGCAGTGGTGATACCTCAGGCTAACCAACCCGAACAGGAATCCAACTCCAGAGGCATCGAGAAATTGAAGCTGGCAAAGCGCTTATCACCTACCGAAGTTACCGTCGACAGCCTGCGGAAAACCATGGAATATGTTGAGAACTCTGATGACATCAGCAGGGACGCAGAAAAGGTAAAAAAGATGGCTGCTGGATCCAAGGGTGAGATAAAAAGTGCCGAAATAATACGGGAATTATTGGGCTAAAAACCCATTAGCCCGCAGCATCGGGAACACAGTGGGAAAACACCGTTAGGCTGATCTGCCAGCACTCTTCGGAATTTTTTGAATCTTTCGTTGTTATATATGTCCATGAGATCATCTTGAGTGATGTTCCCCATCACCATATCCGGAAAATCCCTGCAGTTAACCACATCGCCGTTGGGCATTATGTTCGCTTCCACCCACGGTGTCAAGCAGTTCTTCCATCCCAGGAAGTCCGTCGGGTCCGTATAATATCGTTCTATCTCGGATTCAGGCAGGTTGGGAACGAAGACAACGGGAAAACTCCAATCGCCGCTCTTTACATCCCTCACACTCTTCCGCAGAGCTTCAAAATCAGTCCCCGAATTATCTCGTACATAGGACTTCCAGGCAAAGGGTTCTATCCCTAATTCTCTTTTGATTATTTCCCTGTGTTTCTCACCCACTTCCCTGCTGGTGAACCACGAATAATATATAACGAGACAGTCGGGTTGAAACTTCTCGCACTCTTCGACCGTATCCAGTAGATAGTCATAATTCGTACTCGACAGAGTGGTGAGCATGAAAATCTTGGGGTATCTGCTGTTATTTTTCTCTTTCAGTTCGTTGATCTTGTCCACCCCTCTCTTCATGGTAGCGTAGGCACCCTTTACACCTCTGCAGCGGTCGTGTACTTCTTCTGGTCCGTCCAGAGAAACGCATATCATGTCCCACTTATCGTTTACGATCTCTTCTGCCTGCTCTTCCAGCTTAACACCGTTGGTTACCACCTGCAGTGAGAGATTCTTTTCTTTGATGTGTTCACATAGTTCCACTAGACCGTTATACAGAAAAGGTTCTCCACCTGTGATATATATATGTGGTTTTAGATGAGCGATATTGTCTATCATCTTCTTGTATCTATCTAAATCCACGTTTCCTTTGACCACGGGTAGGTCGTTGTCCTCTCTGTTGTAACCCCCTTCACCGTACTGACCACATACTGCACATCTGTGATTACATTTATCGGTGATACGCATACTGATCAACCATAATGCATTACTCTCACCAGTTTTTTTCCATCGATCCAAGTTACCTCGTATGTACTTCCTACTTGCCCCTCTGAGCATACTGCCCAATAGATAGGGGCTATCCAGAAATGGCTTGGCAAGGGATGTGGGAAACTTTTTCATCTCTAGTGTATAAAAGATAGTGTTGTAAAAATCTATCGCATAGCCTCGTCCAAAAGTTTACCTATATCCGTGGGCATCCTAGCGACGGATACTCCTGCATCCTCGAAAGCCTTCATCTTTGATTCCGCAGTACCGGTCCCACTCTCGGAAACGATGGCTCCTGCGTGACCCATGCGCTTACCTTTTGGCGCTGTCCGGCCGGCTACGTATGCCACAACCGGCTTGTCGAATTTTCTCTTTATGTATCGAGCAGCCTTCTCCTCCGCACTGCCACCGATCTCACCTATAAGCACAACGGCTTCGGTTTCATCGTCCTCTGCGAACATATCAAGTACTTTTATGAAATTCAGACCAACTATGGGGTCTCCACCCAATCCCAAAGCGGTGGATTGTCCGTGACCCAGTTTTGTCATGGAATTCACTATCTCGTAGGTCAGTGTACCACTTCTTGAAACAAGACCAACATTTCCTTCTTTGAAGATGTGATTTGGCATGATACCCAACTTTGTTTTCCCGGGACTCATGATGCCCGGAGTGTTGGGGCCGATTATGGTTGTTCCATTTACTTCGGCAAGACGCACTATCTTGGCCGAATCGTGTACCGGGATGCCCTCCGTTACGATAACAACAGGATCCAGATCTGCGTCGATGGCCTCCAGTGCGGCACCCTTTGCGAATCGTGAGGGTACGAAGATGATAGATGCCGTCGCACCGCTTTCCTCCTTCGCTTTCAGAACGGTGTTGTAAACCGGTATACCGTCTACTTCTTCACCACCTTTGCCAGGTGTAACTCCCGCTACGATGTTTGTTCCGTATTCCTTCATATATTGACTGTGATAACTACCCTGGCTGCCAGTGATACCCTGGACCAGGACCTTCGTTTTTTCATCTACCAATATGGCCATGATGAAGGGGAAGTTGACCATATTTTTAAATGCTTCGATTTGGTATATTTAAATAGGCATACATATAAGTAAATATTCCTATATAGCCTATATACTACACTATACACTATACAGATAAAGTATATATATAGACTCCAATTAAGTCCCTTTCGATGAAAATGAAAGGAAAAAGTAAAGCGATCGTCCTGAGCGTCCTGGGCCTGTTACTGATAAGTGCAGTATTCATGACCGGATGTACGGAGGATGGAGATGAAAATACTAAATTGACACAGACCGGTTCCAGCACCGTTCTGCCTTTAGCTAAGGCATGGGCTGAAGAATACGATGAGGCACAGATATCTGTTTCTGGTGGAGGTTCAAGCCATGGGCTTAATGCACTCTTGAAAGGAGATGCTGATCTTGGAGATGCTAGTCGACAGTTGAAGCCCTCCGATGTGGAAAAAGTCGGAGGAGATCCGTCCAAAGTAACAGAGGAAGGAACCGTTA
>CAYVTG010000071.1:5640-9517 GCA_964454575.1 uncultured Thermoplasmata archaeon | reverse complement strand
ACATCTGTCGCCTTTATCATTTCCCTCTATCAAGTTCTTTAACAAATATAGTCATTTTTACTCGTCTGGATGAAGGAAGAATAGGATAAATATAGAATAATTTTGAATTCTTAGTGTACTCTCAGAAGTACTCTCTTTTCCAAAAGTATAATAATAGTGCGGTAAATCCACCCATGAAATGCCTCCCGAGGAGAATGAAGGATTGGTCAAGCTTTTCGACCCCAGTTCGATAGCTGTTATCGGCGCTTCGCATATCAAAGGTAAGGTGGGTAATACACTTTTTACGAATATAATCAATTCGGGTTACGGAGGTAAGGTATATCCGGTGAATCTCAAGGGAGGTAATATCGGGGGTTACAAGGTGGTTGAAACCGTTGACGAACTACCTGACGGTATCGACTTAGGGATAATAGTGATCCCGGCTAAATTCGTCAAAAATACTGTCGAAAAATGTGGTGAAAAGGGTTTCAAACATCTTATCATCATATCATCCGGATTCGCCGAAGTCGGCGATGTTAAAGAGGAAGAAGAGCTGGTGGAGATCGCCGGAAGATACGGTATGAGGATTTTGGGCCCCAACGTTTTCGGTATATATTCTGCAAAGGCGGATCTGAACGCCACCTTCGGTCCTTCAAGGGTCCAAAAAGGAAATATTGCGCTGATTTCACAGAGCGGCGCCTTGGGTATAGCCATGATAGGTATGACCGCCGAGCAGTACCTCGGGTTATCCGCCATCGTCAGCGTGGGTAACAAAGCGGATATCAACGATATGGAGTTACTAGATCACCTTTCCGAAGATGAGAACACAGAAGTTATAATGATATACATGGAAGGCCTTGCAAAGGGTGCGGAGTTCTTAGATAGAGTTAAACAGATGCCGCGCGAAAAGGCCGTTGTCGCCATAAAGGCAGGCCGTTCCGAGAAAGGGGCCACCGCCGTCGCTTCCCACACGGGTTCACTTGCAGGGAGCGACAAGGTATTCAGCGCAGCCTTCGAACAGGTGGGCATACTTAGAGCGGATAGCCTGACAAACGCCTTCAACTGGTCAAGGGTCTTATCCAATTCTCCACTTCCTATAAAAGAAAACTCAGTTATCATCACAAATGGAGGGGGTGTTGGAGTTTTAGCAGCGGATGCAGCGGAAGATTTCGGAGTACCGCTTCTTGATGATCAGACCTTCCTTGAAGAGATATTCGGAGATAAGATACCTTCATTCGGTTCCACCAAGAACCCCATCGACCTGACAGGCCAGGCCGGTAGATCACAGTACGAAGCATCCATGAAAGCCGCTCTGGAAAACGACGAAGTGGGTTCCATAATAGGATTGTACTGCGAAACGGGGATTACAGATCCCATGGAAACTGCCGAATCACTGAAGGAGATCTACGACGAATATCGAGATCGTAAACCCATGGTCTTCACCTTCGTAGGTGGAGACTTTGTAGGCGAGTGTGTTGACTGGCTCAGAAAGAACGGTGTGCCTGCATTCACAGAGACCCAGGAAGCTTTATCGGCCATGGGAGCCCTTTTCAAGAGAAAGAAATGCATAGATAGGTTGAATTCCATGGATGATGGGGGAGAACCGGATATACCATTCCATAAGATACGGGAAATCGTGAATTCAGCCATACAAGATAACCGGTATATTTTGTTCGAAGACGAAGGACGTAAGATCCTTGAACTGGCCGGTATACCCATGGCAAGAGGCGAGGTCGTCAAGTCCTTGGAAGAGTGTGTCGAAACCGCCGAAAGTATCGGTTATCCCGTTGTACTTAAGATAGT
This sequence comes from uncultured Thermoplasmata archaeon, assembly GCA_964454575.1. GTDB lineage: Archaea > Thermoplasmatota > Thermoplasmata > Halarchaeoplasmatales > Halarchaeoplasmataceae > Haladaptatiplasma. Next base: position 7,735 of record CAYVTG010000071.1, on the reverse strand, counting down.
TTCAGAAGATATAGTCCACAAATCCGACGCCGGCGGTATCGCTCTAAATCTGGAAGATTGTGAAGAAGTTATAGATGCCTACCAGGCCATAATCTCCAACAGCAGAAGAAAATACCCTAACGCGCGTATCGAAGGCATGTCCGTGGCGGAGATGCTGAAGGGTGGGGAAGAAGTGATAATAGGCGGGACCACAGACCCTTCCTTTGGTCCGGTAGTGATGTTCGGTCTTGGAGGAGTTTACGTAGAGATCCTCAAAGATGTCATGTTCAGAGTGGCGCCCATATCTAAGAGGGAATCAAGACGCTTGATAGGTGAGATAAATTCATTCCCCATATTGGTAGGTGCCAGGGGACAGAAACGTAAGGATCTCGATTCACTGGCGGAGATGGTACATCGTGTATCTTATCTATTGAGTGAGGTAGATGCCATATCGGAGATCGATCTCAACCCGGTGAAGGCCTTTGAACATGGTAAAGGCTGTAAGTCTGTAGATGTTAGAATAACGCTCAAAAGAGAGGTGAAATAAAATGAATAATCTGATAATATCGTCCACCGAAGAGGAAGCCGGAAAGACTACCATAGGTTTGGGTATAGCACTATCTTCTCCTAAGAAATACAACTACTTCAAACCATTCGGTGATAGACCGATATACAAAAAGAAAAGACTGATAGATTACGACGCAAAATTGTTCAAGAATATATTGGAGCTTGAAGAGGAATATGAAAAATTCTGTATAGGTTTCGACCATTCTAAGATCAAATACGCCTATGATAAAGAGACAATCAAAGATATAATCACACAGCGAGTGGAAGAACTATCTTCTACCAGAGAATCGGTTATAGTTGAAACCGGTTCAGACTGGCGCTTTGGTTCTTCCATTTCATTGGACCCTGCTTCGTTGTATGAGATGATCCCCGGGGAGGTGGTCTTGGTAGCACCGGGAAGTAGAACCAACATAGTTGACGATCTGACCGCCAGTGCCAGGTATTTTGATGCCTTGGATATCCCAGTAAAAGGTGCTGTTCTTAACAAAGTGGATTCTGTTGAGGATATAGAAAATTTCGCACTCCCGGATATCGAAGAACTAGGTGTGAAAGTTCTCGGTGTGATACCTTATATCGATGATTTAGATCTAACAAGAGTCAGTTTTATCAATGATATGTTATTCGGTAAGGTAGTCGCCGGTGAAGGTGGTATGGACAAGATAGTTGAACATGTTTTTGTGGGTGCACTGAGTGTACAAGAGATGGTTAGAAATCCATTATTCCATAAAGAGCGTAAATTGATGGTCACAGGCGGAGATCGCTCTGATGTGATATTGGCCAGTCTGGATGAAAACACATCCGGTATCGTGTTGACCAACGATATCATCCCGCCGAGCAATATAATATCTAAAGCCGACCGGGCAGGTATACCTTTGATAGTCATACCTCTCGATACCTACGAAGCCGCCCAACGTATAGAACATATGGATTCCATAACAACTATCGAAGACAACTTCAAGATAGATAGGATAAAAGAATTGATATCTCCGAAGATCAAACTTTAGTAATCTATACGATCATCTGCGTGTAGGTTGGCTATCGCATACTTACTCGAGATAGCTTTATTTCTGACTTTGCTCTCGATGATAACTTTCGACTTTGCATATCATCTTCTGTTTTATCGTATTGTCGAGGAAACTAGCTTCGAATGAATTTTTTGCCAGTTGAACTATTTCTTCTTTAGATAAGTGTAAAGCCTTTGAGATCGCTGAATAATTCTCGTTTATATAGCCGTCAAAATAAGCAGGATCGTCTGAATTGATGGTGGCTAATAATCCACTTTTTAACATTTTGCGTAGGGGATGATCTCTCAAGTCGTTCACCACTTTTAATCTAAGGTTGGACATCGGGCATACGGTCAGAGGTATTCTGCGAGACACTAACTCCTTCACCAATTTCGGGTCATCCAGTGAACGGTTCCCGTGGTCGATCCTTGATACCTTTAACATCTCTAGCGCCTCCCAAACATACTCCGCAGGGCCTTCCTCGCCTGCATGCGCCACCGTTGGAAAACCCATCTCTATGCAGGAAGTTTCCGCAATCTCTTTGT
>CAYVTG010000071.1:0-5630 GCA_964454575.1 uncultured Thermoplasmata archaeon | reverse complement strand
CATCTCTACCGCATCTTCGAATACCCTTTGAAATTTAGATGGTGGATGACCAACTTCGGAAGAGTCCAAGCCTACAGCAGTGATCAAATGCTTGTATTTACGGGCTTCTTCAAGAGTTCTCAAGGCCGCTTCCTCATCAAGGTGTCGTAAGAAGCACATTATCAATTTCGTACTGATACCAAGCTTGTCTTGTCCGTCCTTTAAGGCTCTATTTATACCGTTGATAACGGTCTTGAATTCTATGCCTCTATCCGTGTGAGTTTGCGGATCAAAAAATATCTCCGTGTGTACTACATTTTGTGAGTTAACTTTCTCCAGATAAGCCCATGTCAGATCGTAAAAATCCTGTTCGTTGACCAATACTCTTGCTCCTTCGTAGTATATATCCAAAAAATCTTGTAATCCGTTGAAATCGTATGCTTTTTTGATGTCTTCTACAGAATCGTATCTTATCTCCATATTGTTTCTTCTGGCCATCTTAAACATAGATCCTGGTTCCAAAGTTCCCTCTATGTGCAAGTGCAACTCGGCTTTTGGTATGTTTTTTATGAAATCGTCTATCTTCATATCAGATGTACATTCGATCAGGGCATATAATTCATTTGCCGGTGATCTTGATAAGTTCCAAGGATCATACGAAACGGTTATCGGCTCTTGCTTCTTTCACCCGGTGAGAATTATCCGATAGCCAGCCTACTTTTTTAACGTCCTTGATATCAAAATCGGGAACGTAGGGTTTGATATCTAAAAGAGGGGTTCCGTTTAGTACATCCACATCGATGATATGCAGTATGTTGTCGTCCCTGTCAGCGATCCTGACTACCGACAGACCTATGGGATTCGGACGTTTGGGAGCTCTGGTGGAAAAAATACCGTGCTCCCTATCATCCAGATAAGGTTTTACTTTCAATGAATAACCTTGTGAGCCGTGGAAATGATACAACAGAAAAACGTGTGAGAATCCCTCTATATCCATGAGGCCTTCCGCATATTCAGGAAATACTTCCACCGTGCCGGGGGTTCCCTGTGATCCTATCGACTGTATGGGCATCCCGGACAGCTCTTCGAAGGGCGAGTGGATTATCCCTATGGGTTCGTAAACAATATCCATCATAATGTGGATTGTGTTATGATATATGAATTTAACCCGCTCTTTTTACCATATGTTCACGTATGTTATCCATATCTATACAGTCGCACCCCTCCGGTTCGACGCTGAAGGATCTTGCGAATAGTACGTATCTCTCTTCCCTTTCTTCGTTTCGCCATATCACATTTTTAGATTTATCTAGAAGTTTTTTGTACAGAGCCTCACCATCCACGTCATTCGACCATTTACATTCACCAAAGATGATCCTCGAATCTTTTTTGTTCAAACCGACTATGTCTATTTCTTCTCCCTTGAACCACCATCGGCCGGAAGTGTCTACAACGTAGATATGATGAAACAATTCTTCCCGGATTAGTTCTTCGAACCTCTTGCCGTAATATCTATTGAAATCTTCGAGTATATCATCGCCTCGCTCGATATTTTCCCTGTTATCGTGTACGAAGTTGAACCAAAAGTCGAAGAATACGTCCTTTATTGTGTATATACCATCCTTTTTGCTCCCTATAACGGGAACCTCTCTTCTGACGAAGCCGTGCCTTATCAGATTCTCCATATACGGATATATCCGTCTGGTATCTATACCACAGTGATTGGCGATCTCGCTCGGCCTTGTGTTGCCCAGGGCGATTGCATGCAACATGGAGAAATAGGTATTGATGCTCTTGAATTCCTGTGAAAGTAGAAAGTAGGGTTCTCTATAGAAGTATCCATCTCGGTTTAAAAATTCATGGTCCATGAACTCTTTGGCGTTTTCGTAATTCCTGCATTTCAAGAGATATTCGGGCACGCCGCCGATGACCATATATACCTTCAGTTTATCTTCAAAATCCATATCACAGAACTCTTTTGAATGATAGAATGTGAGGGGGCCTAGATGTATATCTCTAGTTCTTCTTCCGTAAAGAGGTGACGAATGAGATAGCACTTCTTCCTGCATAAGCCCGAACAAGGAACCGGAAACTATGAGTTTCACTTGGGAAAGGGATAAAAATGTGTCCCAAAATTTTTGAAGACTGCTAGCTAATCCCTTATCGTTCTTTATCAGATATGAAAATTCGTCCATGACGATGTAAAATTTTCTATCTGCCGGCATGAGTCTTTCCAGATGAATGAACAGATCTTTCCATTTATGGATCTCTGCATTTTTGAGAAGATCATCGTCCAAGAATAAAGCCATCTTTTCCTTGAATTCGCCGATTTGTGATCTACGGTTTTCGTCCTCGGCTATATAAAAAACACCCTGCTTTCCCTTCATGAATTCCAACATCAATCTCGTTTTGCCTATTCTTCTTCTCCCGTAAATTACAATGAACTGTGCCTCAAGGCTTTCCCATGCAATCTCCAGCAACTGCATCTGCCTCTCTCTGTCGATGAACGGCATCATATACTATACTAATCTAAATTAGTATATTAATCTTTCTGCAACACTAATTCAAATTAGTACTAATATAGATTAGTGTCATTTTCTGTAGGCTACGTAGATATCTGCTTCTATCATGACTCCGTCTTCGAAAAAATGATGCACGAAGTACAGATTGCCGGCATCATCCAGTGTCGGCTAACTGAGATACTATCATTTTAGGCTCGCTTATTTTCATAAAATTCAATCCAATATTCTCACATATATATCACAGGGGTCATCCGGACCCCAGCCGGGATACGGGCATATGGTTTCCAGTAGTATGAAGCCGTGCTTTAGGTAAAAATCTCTTGTTATCTTGTAGGGTTCGTAATCGTCTATCTCAGAGAGTGTTTTTACCTCCAGTAAACGATATCCAGTTTGTTTTATGTCTCGTATGATATACTCTATCAGTCTTGAACCGATGCTTTGTCCCCGTAGTCCTTTATCTACAACCAACCAGGATATCTCCGCAACACTTTGGTTTTTTAGGTTGATGGTTGCAAAACCCACCGGTGTACCGTCCTTCACTGCAGTGTAAAGCTCATGTTCTATGAGGTCATGATTCATCTGTTTGAAACCTTCTTCGTTGAAGTATTCCGGCGATCCTTTGGCCAGCTGAAAGCATGCGTCTTTGTATTCCATACTGTCTTTTTCGATAGTGATCTTACCCATTGTAGAACTCCTTCGCTTTCTTTGTAATATCTACTATGTAATCAGTCTTCCCTTCTGTATATTTTACCCTATCATTTGGATATTCTTTTGCTAGTTCTATCTTTAAGTCGTCGTATCGTTTTGCCTCCTCAGGAAATTCTCTTAGGTAATCTCTGAAGTGAAGACGGTCCCAAAGCTTAGAATCGCCTTCCACCATGTGAATATGATGTGTGCGTTCACCCTCTGAATCACGCTTTATGAACCAAGCGTAATACGGTGGTTTGCTACCTATCGTCGGCCTCCAAAAGTATTCGTAGCCTTCAGCTTTCAGTTTCGGTACTAATTGCTCTTTTGCCTCTTCCAGACTGTTAACTTCAACCAGTATATCGATGATCGGTTTGGCGGATAAATTAGGTATGGCTGTACTGCCGAAATGCTCTATCCTCTTGATTTGCTCTTTTGATAGCAGATATTGTAAAAATTCCGCCTCCTTTCTGAACATCTCTTTCCACGTAGGATCGTATGGTACTAATGAAATTTTTTCCTTTACCAGTTCCAAGATCCGTTCTTCCAGTTTATCATTCATTCTATCCCTCTGCCGTCAATCGGTTCGATCTTAAAGGTCTCGTCATCAATATCCTCTATGATGAACTCTGTGGTTTTGTCTATATGATGAGCTTCTCTTAGCGGATTGGGGATTATAACTCCCCCATTTTATCGACTTTGGCTGTTTCTGTCATTTTACCGTATTACATATTAGTGGGTTTAACCATTTATCCATTTTGCTCTATGTGAATATTTTTATGGAATTAAAATAAGATTAAGGTGGGCTGTAATTCCAGATAACGGACTGGGGTATGATGTGAAGTCGTGAGCGAGTTTACGACCGAATGAATTTGGTTGGAACGTAGCGGAAACCCGTAGTACATGTACCCCAGTTATTTGAGACGGCAACCTAAATCCACCTATTTTAGACCTTTCGGACCTAGTTGTCAATAATTTACCATAAATTACAAATACTGTAAACTGTTTACAATATATTATGGCAACTACAGACAAGAGGATCCCGGTTACCGAAGAGACCTTGGAGAAATTAAAGAGATTAGGCCATAAGGGGCAAACCTATGATGATCTTTTAAATGAGATGATGGAAGCATATAGAAAAGAAAAGTTCATCAAGATGCTTAAAGAGAGGCGTGAAGAAGGCAATTTCGTTGATTTCGATGAGCCTTTTTGATGAGTTATCGACTACTCATCGAAGAGAAGGCCGTGACTGAAATTAATACTCTGAATAAAAAGGACAGAGAGCGAATAAAGGAAAAAATCAGAGAGATATTAATCGACGATCCACTTCCTGGTGGTAAAGGAGATATAAAGAAAATAATCGATACTGATTTTTGGAGGCTGAGAGTCGGCGATTATAGAGTTTTTTATGATGTCGATTCTAACGAAAAAATAGTCTATATTCTTTCCGTGAGACACAGGTCCAAGGCTTATCGGGATCTGTAGAAAGATCAACCTGACCCAAAAAAGTAAAGGACATAAAAAAAATTGGCAGAAATTTCGTCTAACGGGCTGGGGGAAGATGTGAAGTTTTCGAGCGAAGGGAGAGAATTTGGTCGGAGCGGAAGCGGAGGCCCGTAGCACATATACCTCCAGTTATCCGACCAGAACGGAACGAAGTGGAGTGAGAGCGTAGCGGGATCGTAGTGAGCGTAGAGATCGGAGAAGTCCCTAAATCTCCTGGGCCACAGGGCTTGGCGTAGTTTTCAATAACAGGTTGCGTTTCGTGAGGGGAAATTTCGTAATTATCCGTCCTCTTGTTTTCCTTATCTTTCTTCTTCTTAAATTCAAATAAAAATTTGATTGCCAGTTGAGATGGGGGATGATATCGTTCTTGAACACACTTTCAGAGCATCGGTTGTCATGCCCCATCATGCTCTAACTCATACCAGACATTGTTCCCACCGCCCTTTTTCACGATCTTGCCTTCCCTGATAAGTTCATTCAGGTCGCGGAGGGCGGTGCCCCTGTGAATAGAGAAATGATATTCGATGTCTTCTGCCATTATTCTCCCTTCAGCGTCAATAAAGTCCATAATCCACTTCAACCGATTTCTTTTGCGTTTGTTCCGCATTTGCTCCGCATTTCCTTTGCGTTTGTTCCGCATTTGCATCCGCTCTGTGTTCGATTTGTGTCCGATTTCCTTCGATTCAGCTTCGGATTTTCTTTGGATATCCCGATGGAACACGGCACTAAAAAAAGAACCTATCTCAAAATCGATTCCGAGATTGTATTCCTTCATCGATTTTCTCATCCTTCTGATGCCGGAGCCGGCTTTTTCCACCATGCCAAGTCTGTGAACCATGTCGGTCAAGAGCGGATTTCTCTGGGCGCTCCATTTTCCCAGGTCCTCTTCCGGAAACAACAGCTTTCCGGGATTCACTATCTCCACCCGTTCGGGGC
>CAYVTG010000070.1:0-9663 GCA_964454575.1 uncultured Thermoplasmata archaeon | reverse complement strand
TCTATACCATCGTCATCGTCTATACCATCGTCATCGTCTATACCATCGTCATCGTACCAAGGCTCCAGAGCCTCTATCGAATCGACTATCACAAAGGAACCATTTGTCATAAGATAAACAAAGATCGGTTCAGAAGTAGATTCACGATACTCTACTGTACCTTGGAAGATAGCATGTATGACGTATAGTCCATCGATGAGACCCATATCTTCTAAGGTCGTTGTAAAAGAATAATTACCGTCTGTATCTGTGTAGTTCACCAAATTACCGTCTTGCCAAGCAAGGTATATCTCTTTATCGGATATGCCCTGGTCGATCGAATCATCCACGAGCTTACCCGAAAAGGTAACAGGAGTATCTGGACCGTAGAAGAAACCGGATATATTGCTTTGGAGTGATATCTCGGTAGGTATGCTCACTTCGAATTCTACGCTCGCAAATGATGATCGCATACTATCATTGCCAGCATAGGAAACATTTAGTCGGTTCGTGCCCCAATCAAAGTCTTGGGTGTGATATGATAGATTGAACCGACCGGAACTGTCGGGATGTATAGTTTCTCCAAAGGGTGCGGATAGCTCTATGCTGGAAAGATCGATATGTGCGGGAGTTTCGAATAGTCCCGTCAAGTTGACGCTTTCATTGTAGAAATAATATTTCGGTATGTCGAGTGTTATACGTGTAGGATATTTGAGGACATAAATTATCGAGTCCGAGTACGTTACGTTTTCTCCTATAGAGGAACCATCTTGATCTATCGGGTCGGTCATATTCCATGGTACTTCGATGATCACGTGATAATAACCGTCCTCGTCCTTTTCAACTTCCAACAATATATCATCTAGGAGCTCAAGCAGTTCGTCTATCATCGACTGATAGTGACGTATGAGTTCTCTGCTTTCTTCTATACTAACATTTATGTATTCAATATCAAAATAGTAGTCATCGAGCAGTCCTACACTTTTTTGAATTTGCTCTAGACTTCTATTCATGGGCTGTAACTCGATCGAGGCGAAGAAAAGAGATTCTAAAGCTTGGTTTAAATATGTTGTTTTTATTTGACTGGACACAACAGAATCATATTTTTCTACAGTATCATTAAGGTGCTGGAGAAGCGAACGGTGAGATTCCGAATATCTAGTCAGATTGACAGCTATACGGTGAAAAGGTATGTATAAAGAATCGATATACTCGTAGCTGGGTACTTCATCTTTGATATCGTCTACTATCAGTGTTGAGGCGACGACGCTGGCCATGGCATCCTCCGAGTATAGAACGGCTTCTTGGATCTCTTCTTCTTCGTAACCAGCCTCACCCCCATGTGGATCAACTTCCTGCCAGTAATCAACGGCTAGAGAATTATTGAGTGAATATTCAATGTACTCAAGGGTACGATTCAAAGCTGCAAGCAGAGAGCTGATATCTACCTCTGCGTCATCGAAGTTCTCGTGGCTTTCGTCTCCACTAACCGTCGTGGGTATCAAAGCGGCTAATATCAAGATAAACGCCACCATGCAGGTTACCCGTTTCCCAAACATATGATACGATAATCTTTTACCATGCAATAAAGCTTTTGCGATAATTTTATTATCTTTACGTACATCTCAACAGCATCCCATGAAGATGACCGATATATCGAAACCAAGATACACTTCAAAGATAGCCGCTGCGGTGTTCATCATATTAGGTGTTTACCTGCTGATATTCACAGATCACAGGAATGCCGGATTAGGCGCTATTTTCATCGGGATTCTCACCGGACTCATCGTTAACACCGGCACCGTCGAAGAAACGATAGCTACCGCAGAGCTTGAAAGTGCCGTAGAGCCCATGCATTCATTGCTGACGGACCTAAATGTTATGGGTAAAGGGGTGATGATCCCACCTAAAGATGATCTAAAACAGACAAGAGTGTTCGTACCCGCCGGTAAAGAACTCAGGCGTTTACCAGATCTATATGACGAGATGGTGGTCGTCACCGGAGGGGCAGGTAGGCTGGGTATCTCATTGGTACCACCCGGAGAGCCTCTCTACACTGAAGCACTTTCTCGTTTGGACACTGGGACGTCGGGTATAGAAGGTGCACGCGAGGTGATGGGGATGCTGACTCACGGTATGGACATGGCTAAGTCCTTCAGTGTCCGAAGGGAAGATGACACATTTAAATTGAGGATCACCCACGGAAGATACGGAGACTACTGCGCGAGAGTGATGGATAAATCAAACGGTATATGCGAAAAGACGGCGTGTCCCTTTTGCAGTGCATATCTGATGGCTTTAGCCGAAAATATCTCTAAACCGATAGCTATAACGAAATTTCAGAAAGAGGGAAAGCACGTAAAGTACACATTAGAGGTGCTTGAATGATCATATCCCAAAAGATCGCCGCCTCACTCACCGCATGGACGGCTATATGGGTGGTGATAGTCGGTTCTCACGACATAGAGTTATTTGGAATATTGCTGTTGATAGGTCTGTTGATAACTCGAGAGCTCACAAGCACTTATACGGATCAAGAAACGGGAGTTAGGATGGATGCACTGATATTCATAGGCATAATCCTGTTTGTGGTGGTTATCTCACACCGTGTGTTGAGTATCTTGGGTATATTCTAGCTTACTGGTAGGCCTTTGGCCCCTTGGTCTTACTCCTTTCGTCGATCTTGTCTTTGATCTTTTTCATGGCTTCTGAGAAGTGTTTTTGTTTCACTGTAGTTTGTTTGATACTTTCTTCATCCATGTCTCCGCCGGATGCAACAAATTCCCTTATAGCCAGGAGCAGTGCTTCGTTACATATCGAAGCGATATCCGCTCCGCTCAATCCTTCCGTACTTTTTGCCAATTTTTCCAAGTCTATATCGTCCGCCAAAGGCTTTTCACGTGTGTGTACCTTGAGTATCTCCGATCTTGTTTCGATGTCCGGAAGGCCGATGGTGATACGTCTATCGAATCTCCCGGGCCGCAGCAGTGCGGGGTCGATTATGTCCGGACGATTAGTGGCGGCTATCACAACGACATCATGCAGTGATTCAAGGCCATCGAGTTCGGTGAGCATCTGTGATATCACACGTTCAGATGTGTGTGAATCTGAACTGGTTCCCCTGGTGGGTGCTAAGGCATCTATTTCATCGAAGAAGATTATCGTTGGTGCAGCCTGCCTTGCCTTCCGGAATGTTTCGCGTACCGCTTTTTCGCTCTCTCCGACCCATTTAGAGAAGAATTCAGGACCCTTCACAGAGATGAAATTAGTTTCGCTCTCATTGGCTACCGCTTTTGCCAAAAGTGTTTTACCTGTACCGGGAGGCCCGCTGAGCAGTATGCCTTTTGGTACCTCGGCACCCATGTGCTTGAATAGATCGCCGTACTGGAGCGGCCATTCGATTGATTCTTTAAGTTCCTGTATAACGTCTTTCAGACCTCCGATGTCTTCCCATGTAACATCTGGAGTTTCGATTATAACTTCCCTCATTGTAGAGGGGTTCATCTCTCGTAAAGCTACGTTGAAATGACTGCGTTTTACCTTCAATCGGTCCAGTAATTCAGGGGGTATCTGGTCAAGATCCAGGTCAAGATCCGGCAGTATCTCCCGAAGTGCCAGCATGGCGGCCTCTTTGGCCAGTGCTTCCATGTCTGCTCCTACGAACCCGTGGGTCAATCCCGCCAGTTCGTTCAAGTCCACATCTTCATCGATGGGCATGCCTCTCGTGTGTATCTCCAGTACTTCTTTTCTTCCGTCTTTGTCCGGCATCCCTATCTCTATCTCTCGGTCGAATCGTCCCGGACGTCGTAGAGCTGGGTCCAGTGCATGAGCTCGATTAGTGGCTCCTATGACTATGACCTTACCTCTGGATTTCAATCCGTCCATGAGTGAGAGGAGCTGGGCGACGATACGTCTCTCGGTTTCTCCGGTGACTTCGTCTCTCTTAGGAGCTATGGAATCGATCTCGTCGATAAATATGATCGCCGGCTGGTTCTTTTCCGCCTCCTCGAAGATCTCTCTCAGTCGCCCTTCGCTTTCACCGTAATATTTTGACATGATCTCCGGCCCACCGATATTGAAAAAGTTAGCGTTGGTCTCGCTGGCGACAGCCTTTGCCATGAGAGTTTTACCTGTACCGGGAGGTCCGTGGAGCAGCACGCCTTTTGGTGCCTCGATACCCACTTTATCAAAAAGTTCCGGATGTCTGAGTGGTAATTCAACCATCTCTCTTACCCTTTCTATCTCTTTTTCAAGTCCTCCTATATCTTCGTAGGATACCTTGGGTACCATGGCCATCTCTTCTTTACTCACCGGTTTTTCAGATATGACAACGTTTGTATCCGGCTTGATGATGACCGCATCTGCTGTTGGTGTGAAGGATTTAACTATGAGTTCGATCCTCTTACCCATAACGTTAAGATCGATGGAATCTCCCTTTGTTATTGGTCGGTATTTCAATACTTCTCGACGTAGATATTCCTCTCCACCCATCAATCGGATCTGTTCCGTGGGTGCAAAAGTTACCTTCTCTGCAGCTTTTGCTTGGATCTTCTTGACGGCCACCTTTTCATCTATCTTTACTCCGGCATTCCTTCTGGTGGGACCGTCGATCCTTATCAAGCCTGTGTTCCTATCGTCCTCCTCCGCAGCCCATACTTTGGATGCGGTTTCTTTATCACCGATTATCAGTATGATATCTCCGCTCTGCAGACCCAGCTTTTCCTTAACAGCAGGGTCTATCCTTGCTAGCCCTTTCCCGACGTCTGATGACTTTGCCTCAGCCACCTTCAAGACTTTTTCCCCGTTTTTCATTTTTTTCCACCTTCATCTTTACTATACAACTACTTGTTGTAATGTGTATGTTGTATAATGTATCATGGTTCTATTTATAGTTTATGTTTAGAAAAGAGAAAATTAGTAGCGGGGAGTGGATTTGAACCACCGATCTCCGGGTGCCTCAAGCGCAGACATTTTCGTGCGCCTTATGAGCCCGACGGGATTTCCTGGCTACCCTACCCCGCTATACGAGTTTGACGGTCTGACACGCCATCAGGAATCACAAACAGTGTGGACTGTATTAAAAATCTTTCGTGTCCCGATATACTGACGGAAAAAATTTATAATGAACTATATCTTTTGCTCAGATACGGGAGATAAAAATGGATCCCAAAGACATAACCAATCGATATACACGGAACGAAATGAACGATTTAGCCGATACTTTAGGAGTAGGATCTCCCGACGGTTATCCAAATAAAGAAGCATTAGCGGAAGTGATTCTGGAGTGGTGGTCCAAAAAGAAGATCGATGTTGCAGAAGACATAGATGAGATCAAATCCGCTTTAAAATTAATCCGGGATTCCAAGATAGATATAAACGTCTTCAAAAATAATTTTAAACGATTGATGGGTGAAAAAAAAGAGGGACAACTCCTTGAGATGTTTGAAACACTAGAAGAAGTGAAAAAACAGGCGGATGCCATCGTTCAGATCGATCTACTGATAAATAGTGCCGAAGAGAGTTTAGATGATATCTCGAACCAAGATAAACGTAAGGAATTTGAAAAACCTCTCAAACAGATATTAGATCGCTGCAAAGAAGGCGAATACGTCGATGCCATGGGCGACTGTATAAAACTGAATGAAGATATCGAATCCTCTCTGAGAGAGAACAAAGATCTCGAAAAAGAATTGGTAGAAAATTTAGAGAAGGCCAAAGAAAAACTATCCGACCTTCGTGAAACCAAGATAGAGATAGGGCACATCAAAGAACTCATTCGAGACGCAGTCGATCTGCATAAAAAAGGAGATTTTAAAGCAAGCTTCGAAAAGGTAAAGGAATCTCTCGAGTCTTCAGAATCTATACTAGACGTATACGAAAAGATCGAAGAAGGAAAAAGTAAGATACAGGGATTGAAAGAAAAGGGCAACGAGATAGGGTCTTATATCGAAGTACTTAAACGAGGTAAAAAGAAGGCGGACGAGAAAGATTATCAGTATGCCATGCAGCTCCTAGACGATGCTTTACTGGAGATGGAGAGAGATCTGAAAGTAGATATAAAAGAGGCCGAAGAAAAGGTCGATGATACAACACTCAAGGTAAAAAACATCTACAAGAAGATAGTCGCCATCGAGAAAGCATTACAGTTCATCAAAAAGGATCTCGAAGACCTCAACAAGTGATCATTTTTTCATATATCATCGAACATCTGAGCTGAGAGTACGGTTCTCATAAAGCGGTCGCCTCGAGAGCCATACTGAAATTTTATATAGATAATCTGTACTCCCAATTCATATCATTTAGTTGAGGATTGTCATCCTCTTATTTCTTGGGAAGTATCCCTCAAAATATAGAGGATTGTCATCCTCTTACATGCCGGGTAGTGACCCGCCACATATAGAGGATTGTCATCCTCTTATGTATAGGGAAGTATCCCTCAACATGCCGAGGATTCACATCCTCTTACATGCTGGGTAGTGACCCATCATATGCCGAGGTGGCCCAGCCTGGAAAATGTCGGAATAGAATTCCAACTCACTCCGTACTTCTCCTCCAATGTCGGAAAAGCACGGAGACGGCGGTGCCCTCGAAATAGTTTTACATCAAATCTTATATAGTTAATCTGTACTCCCAATTCATATCTTTGAGCCGAGGTGGCCCAGCCTGGCTAAGGCGGTGGCCTCGAGAGCCACTGGTGCTTTGCACCACGGGAGTTCGAATCTCCCCCTCGGCGTTCGCTCATTTCATTCGCTCACGCCTTCGGGTGATATTCGAAAATCATTCAGAATGCTGACGCATTCTAAATACTCGTGAAGCAGAGCTTCACTCGTCTCCCCCTCGGCGCTTTTTTATTTTGAGCTGTGCGAAAAATGAAAAAGTGAGGAAAATCTTTGATTTTGCGTAATCAAAACCGTTTTTGAGCGTAGCGAGAAAATGTTTTGACAAGAGAAGGTTTTGAGCTGTGCGAAAAATGAAAAAGTGAGGAAAATCTTTGATTTTGCGTAATCAAAACCGTTTTTGAGCGTAGCGAGAAAATGTTTTGACAAGAGAAATGTTCGTTTCTCGTGAGAGGTTCGAAACTTGGGCAAATACTTCGTCTCCCCCGTTTTCAATATCTTTCGGTAACATCTTTGACCAATCTCTCGGAGAAGACCAAGGGGACGAAGAGAGTGTTTTTCTTTCGTTTTAATACATTCTCGTTCATCACGAAGGCCATAGGGGTTGGATATTTTTCCAGGAAACTTCTGAATGCTCGGGTTATCTTAGGGGTAGTTTTTATTTCGAACGGTACTTTATCATCGAGTATAAAATCCACCTCAGCCTTTGATTTTGTTCTCCAATATTTAAGCTCTTTTTTTGCCTGAGTAAAGAAGAAATTCTCGTTCAGTTCACCTCTGTCCTGCCTTAGGTCCAATGAGTGATAGGAATTCAAGATCGCGTTCCTGAAACCGCTGTCGTAGAAGTATATCTTCGGTGCCTTCACCACCTCTTTCTGCTTATTTGTGTAGAATGGTCTGACCTGCTCCATTACAAAGGTGTGTTCTAGGATATTGAGCCATCGTTTTAGATCGTTGTAGCTGATGCCTCCCTTTTCACACACGGCGGTGTAATTGATCTGTTCACTCATCCTTAGAGCTAGAAGCTTCATCAAATTCAATATCTCTCTGTCTTCTGTTATGCCCAAAACATCTCTTATCTCTCTCAGGAGATAAGTATCCACGATGTTGTCTAGCACTATCCGTTTTTCCTCTTCCGTATCGGATAAAACGACCCTTGGATAACCACCGTAAACTGCATATTCTCTTCTCAATCCCTCCAATCGGTCCATGATCGTTTCGGATATGGACATCTCTTTATCGCCGTTGATCCATCCGTTGATATCTTTCTCTCTGTTTCGGAACGATCGATAAAGATCGCCGTCTCTGTATCTCAGGAATTCCCTGAAACTAAAGGTAAAAAGTTTGAATTTAAACACCCGGCCGGCGAGATATTTCAGTCCTTTAACTGTCATATCCGCAGCCGAAGAACCTGTTATCAGTATCTTTTTACCGGGATATTTGTCATAGAGGTATTTCAATCTTTTACCGCCCCTTTCCGCGTACTGGAATTCGTCTATGAGAAGATAATCGTATCCTTCCAGATACAGTTCTGCGAATTCCTTCTCATTTTCTTCGAAGACGCTCAATACATCTCGGTCTTCAAAACTTATGAAGTTCGAGTTCTCCAGTTCCGAGTGTATCTTATAGAATAAAGTGGTCTTTCCCGCTTGTCTAGGTCCTATTATGGCCAGGATCTCTGGAGAGTCCATGTATCTTTGGATATCATCCTCTATATCTCTCCTTACATACTCCTTGAATGGTTTATCTTCCCATAGTTTTTCGGACATATTTATCCTTCCTTATCTTGATATAAGCCCTGCTGTTATTTAAATATTGTTAATTTTAACCCTGCCGTTTTAAATATTAACTTAATAATAGTGGGGTTAAATAAGCTTAAAATATCTTTCTGGATCGACCCTGCCTGGACAACGAGCCATTCTTCAACCCTCATCAGTATGCCGACACGCGGAATATACGGCGGAGAGGTACGATTGGCGACGGGTTTTTGATCAGAGGACGGATATAGATCCACATGTGGAGGCAAAGAAGATATATATATTCGTCCAGTAGTGGTTAAATGGATCAGGGCTGTTAAAAAAAGTGGTATGTTCATCGTAATTCTTAAATAATCCCGAGGATGTGTAATGAATATGGACATACATGTAAAGTACAAAGACGGTGTATTCAAGCCTTTAGACAAAATCGAAGGTTTCGAGGAAGGGGAGGAGCTAGAGGTGCATATCGAAAGAACAGACTGGAAATATCTAGCGATGAAAAACCCGTCTTTTGCTTTCTTGAAGGACGAACCGGATATCTACACAGAGGAAGATGTAATACGATGAAACACGGGGACGTCGTTTTAGTGACTTATCCTTTCACAGATCTATCAGGTGAGAAACTCAGACCCGCTTTTGTAGTTCTTCCAGAGGATGACAAAGGAGATATGGTCTGCGCGTTCATCACGAGCATCGGTCATCCGGATAGTGAATATGAGATAGCTCTTAACGAAGGCGAAGGCGGACTCCATCTTGATTCCGTGCTCAGGTTGAGGAAGCTGATGACCGTTCATCATTCTATAGTAAAGGGGAGAATAGGCAGCATAGAAGGTAAAAAATTGAAGAAGATCCAGGCAAAAATCAAAGACCTTTTTGACTTCTGAAGTAAAGGATGAGGGTGTTGGATTTTTTAGGATCGATGTACCAAAGCTATTTTGTTCACATCGTTTTGATATACTACCGGCTAAGCATATGGTGAGCTGACACGCTGAAGATACCACCGAACAGATACGGTCGTTAAATTTTTATAATCCGACGAGTACGGCGGCTGGAAGTGCAAGTTACATGGACCGTTCATCATATACACCAAAAGTAAAAATCTCACCAAAAAAAATCATGGTTATCACACTGGCAACCATGGTTCTGTTTTCCATAGTACTAGCACCGACGGCAGCCAATAGTGGACAAGACAACATCAAGATAGTAGAAGTATATGTATTCTCAGATCCCGGCAGCGAGTACGTCGTCCTAGAAAATCGGGGTTCAGATGCCTCTCTGAAAGGCTGGAAACTCACAAACGGTCGAGCAGC
>CAYVTG010000069.1:0-10400 GCA_964454575.1 uncultured Thermoplasmata archaeon | reverse complement strand
ACGCGTCTTTCGCCGAAGGGTATGTCTGACGGTATGTCGATTTTCAGGCCGATCTCCAAGGCGTTCTTTATCTTTTTTCGACGGTAGTTGAATAGTTCTCTCACGACACGTGCGAAAAGCTCCGGGTGATTCAATTGAAAATCTGGTTCTGTGGGTTCGATCTTTACTACTGTAGCATCGACCCTGGGCGGCGGATAGAAACTGTTCCTGGAAACGTCGAATAGTTTTGTTACGTCGGAACGGATACTGGTCATCACGGATAGTCGCGAGTAATCACTAGTTCCGGGCTCTGCGGTCATGCGCCGGGCGTATTCCTTCTGATACATCAGGATGCCCAGTTCAAAGTCCATGTCTAAAAGTTTGAAGGTTAGTGGGGAGGATATATTGAACGGTATGTTGGAGATGACCTTATCGAAGGGTGGTATGTCGATATCAAGAACGTCTCCTTGGATCACGTCTATTTCCATAAATTCCGTGGATAGATGGTTCGCCAGCACAGGGTCCTTCTCTATAACGATGGTTTTTGCTGCTTTACCGACTATCTCAGAAGTCAAAACGCCCAATCCGGGGCCTATCTCAAGAACGGTGTCATCGCTGCGGATATCAGCGGCTTTTACCTGCCTCTCCGCTATACGTTTATCCGCAAGAAAATTTTGGCCAAGACCACGGGAAGGTCGGATCCCTAGTTTCATCAATCTTTCCTTTACACCGGTCATGGAAGATACCTTAAGATAAACATTGAAGCAGCAGGACTATAGGTTGGCCGTATGGTATGGTTCAATCTATGCTTATGTTTTCCATCACAACGACGTCTCTTACGGCCTTCATACCTTCGAAGGGTAGTACTAGGCGGCCCTCCGCATCGGTATCGAACAATCTGGCTTCGATCTCTTCCGCTGGGGATACCAGCACGTGCATCATGTCTCCGGACTTGGTATTGACAACAAAGTTGTCTATCATACCGAGTATCTGGCCGTCATTGGTCATCACGGTCTTTCCACGCATCTCGGTTACGAACATTTTCATATTGTTTTCCTCCAATATCTTGATATTTATCAACGGTATAAGCCAACCCCATTATAACCTTTCTTCTTACGGAAGGTCTTATCCATCACTTCTTCGATCTCCTCGTACATGCGGATGGTTTCATCGTCCACGGAAGGAGATAGGGTTTCAAGGGCTTGCTTGAAATGTTTCATGGTGACTTCGTTTCCGCCCTCTTTGATGGAGAGCAGCCCCGCCTCCATGCAGAGCGAAGCTATATCGGCTCCGACGTAGGATTCCGTCTCATCCACTATCTTATCCATCTTGACGTCTTCGGATATGGGCATGTTTTTGGTATGTACCTTCAGTATTTCATGCCTTTCTTCTCTGTCGGGTATAGGGATAGCGATTCTTTGATCGAAACGTCCGGCGCGGATGAGTGCGGTGTCGACTTGGTCCGGACGGTTTGTAGCGGCTAAAACGATTATACCTGCATTGGACTCTATGCCGTCCAGGCTTGTGAGCAACTGGTTGACGACTCTGTCGGTGGGGGCTGCATATTCTCCGTATCCCCTCTCAGGAGCCAGTGCATCGAGTTCGTCCAGGAATACTATTGAAGGTGCTGCTTGTTTTGCCTTTTTGAATATCTCTCGCACCGCCTTCTCGC
Source organism: uncultured Thermoplasmata archaeon (assembly GCA_964454575.1). Lineage (GTDB taxonomy): Archaea > Thermoplasmatota > Thermoplasmata > Halarchaeoplasmatales > Halarchaeoplasmataceae > Haladaptatiplasma. Next base: position 8,749 of record CAYVTG010000069.1, on the reverse strand, counting down.
TTTCTCCCACCCATTTGGAGAGTAGTTCGGGTCCTTTGACGGATATAAAGTTCGCATCGCATTCGTTGGCGATGGCTTTAGCCAGTAGGGTCTTTCCTGTTCCGGGAGGACCGTACAATAGTATCCCCTTGGGAGGAGATATCCCCATGCGCTCGAATGATTCCGGATCTGAGATGGGGCGCTGTACGGAATCCATGAGTCGTTCTTTGATCTCATGAAGTCCTCCCACGTCGTCCCATGAGACCTCGGGTATCTCGACCATTATCTCTCTGAGGCTGCTCGGCTCGATCTCTCTGAGAGCTTGGAAAAAGTCCTCTTGTCTGACCTCCATCTTTTCCAGCACACCACGGGGTATCGGTTCGTCAAGATTGAATTCTGGTATGTAGCGCCTTAGAGCACGCATAGCAGCTTCCTTGGCGAGTGACTCGAGGTCCGCTCCGGCGAAGCCGTGTGTCAGGGCGGCGAATTCGTCCAGGGTAACATCTCTCGACAGCGGCATCCCTCTGGTGTGTATGAGCAGTATATCTTTACGGCCGCCTCTATCCGGGAGGCCTATCTCGATCTCCCTGTCGAAGCGTCCCGGTCGACGTAGTGCAGGGTCAATGGCGTCGATCCTGTTGGTGGCGGCTATCACGATGGTCTCGCCTCTCTGTGTCAGGCCGTCCATCAGTGTTAGAAGTTGGGCAACGACCCTGTGTTCTACCTCTCCTTTGACATCGTCGCGTTTGGGTGCTATGGAATCTAATTCATCGATAAATATTATGGATGGTGAGTTCTCCTTGGCCTCCTCGAATTTTTCACGTAATTTACCTTCGCTCTGGCCGTAGTATTTCGACATGATCTCAGGGCCTTGTACGGAATAAAAGCTCGCGCCCGATTCGTTGGCTACGGCCTTTGCGATCCAGGTTTTTCCCGTGCCTGGAGGACCGTAAAGTAAAACTCCCTTCGGCGGTTCTATACCCAATCGTTTGAAAAGATCTGGGTGTTTCAAAGGTAGTTCGATCATCTCTCTGACACGTTTGAGGTTATCGTCGAGACCTCCGACGTCCTCGTAAGTGACCGCCGTAGAGCCTATCGTTTCTATTTCTTTGACGGGTTCTTCCTTCACCACTAACTCGGTATCTTCGACTACCTTCAAAAGATCCGGTGGAACTGTGGATATGACTTTGAACGGTACGTTGCCTCCCATCAGAGATATCCCTGGGATAACGATGGCATCGTTGGCCATGAGGGGACGGTTCAATAGCTGTTTGCGTATATAGTGATCTATGGAGTCACCGAATCGTAAAAAATTGCCTTCCTCTATGAGGGGGGCTATGACCACTTTTTTTGCGGGCTTTAGTGTGGCTTTGTAGACTTCTACTTTCTCGTTCACCGATACCTTTGCGTTCTTTCTTACCAGACCATCTATACGTATTATCCCCTTGCCTTCCTCATCCGGTGAAAGTCGGTATACCTCTGCAACGGTATCCTTTTCGCCTGTGATCTTGATGGCGTCCCCGAGTTCGACCCCTAATGCTAGTCTGGTTTGCGGACCTAGTCTAGCACGATTTCTGCCGACGTCTTCCTGGGGTGCTGCCTTTACCGTTAAAATAACTTTTTTGGACATCTGATTCGACCACAGTAAGTGATGCATCCGTTAATAAATGTTTGCGGAAACACTTTCAAGAGCCGATGGTACGATGTATCTCCACTTCGTCACTATTGCCGTTGACGTCCTCCATGGAGATAATAAAAGTGTAAGGATTGGTCCTGGCAGTAAAATTATGGATGATAGAATAGTGGTGTTCATCTACGTTCTCCATGGGATATAGTTCTCCCTCGATCTGGATACGTATGCTGTCCGGTCGAACCTCTGTGTTATCGGTTATCTTCGCGGTCAAGTTGACCGTATAAATACCGGATCCCAATTCCGCATCGTCCAGATCAACCCATTGGTCATCTATCAATACATCAACGGAAAATCGCTCGACTGACGGCGGGGCAAAGTCGTTGAAGGGCGGGTTCATCAGTAGGACCCATATTACCAGCCATGTGAAAAAGAACATGGCTCCATTCATGAAGAATTCCTTCTTACCGAATCTGTTTATATCCACTCCGATGAGATTGTGAATCGGGCCTATTAGAAACAAGCCGGGTATGAACATGACGAATCCCAAGGTCCATTCCATGGTGAGTTCGAAGATGACCATTGATACGTAAGAGAAAAGGGGAGCTATGGCCATCGTAGCAAGTATGGATTTGCCTTTGTTTATCTCTCCCTTCATATAGTCGGCCCGGTCGAACTCCGGGAACTCAAAATCCTCTACTTCTTCCTCTTCTTGCTTCTTACGTTTGGACATTGCAGAGAGTGAGTTAGGGTTGTGATTTATAAAGTTTCGTATGGATATCCATCGTTAAAAAATGCTCTTACCATATCATGGAAATGTTCGAGGCTATCCTCGTTTACCAGCATGATGTCTGCCCTGGCGATGACGTCTCCGATGCCCCAGCTCAGTTCTCTTTTATCCCTGTTCAAGAAGTCTTTTTCCGTGGCGGGTGCATCGGTGCGGCCCCGGGCCACCAGCCGGTGGAATCTAGTAGCCGGTGACGCGTGTACTGCCACGATCTCAAATTCCGTACCCAGGTGTTTCTTAAAATGTCTGACTTCATGGAGGCTCCTTACACCGTCTATAACTGTATCTTCAGACTCGATGATCTCGGTGGTTCTCTGTGCCCAGATAGCTTTATGGTGTTCTTCTCTCTGGCTGTTGGCAAAGGTTCCTATATCTTCTTCACCGGCTCTGTCGGCGTGCTCACGCACTACGTCTCCCATACGTACGATATCATATCCCTGCTTTAAAACGATCTTGATGAATTCTTCTTTACCGCAACCGGGCATACCGGTCAAAAGTATCGTCGTCATGATCAGCGTGAGAACTCCCGCCAATCTATGCCTACCGTTCTGCTCCTGAGCTTCAATATCGTTGGGAACTTGCGCTTGTGGGCACCCTTGGCCACCATGTTCTTGATGTCTTCAACCTCTTTTATATCCATACCGGTTCTGTCGGCGATCTCCTGTACGGCTGCGGATACCTCCAGTCCTTTTAACACTGCGTCGAGTTCATCGTATGAGTAACCGAGTTCTTTTTCGTCTGTCTGACCGGGCCATAGGCCTGCCCTTGGAACTTTTTTGATGAAACGATTGGGGACGTCGATATATTCAGCTAATTCTCCCAGATCGCTCTTGTATATATCGCCTATAGGTGAAAAATCCGAGGCGCTGTCTCCGTATTTAGTAGTGTAGCCCAAGAGCAGTTCGCTCTTGTTGCTCGTTCCCACCACCAGTTTGTTCTCCATATTGGCAAAATAGTACTCTATGCACATACGTATCCTTGCCTTGAGGTTTGCCTCTGATAATTTGCCGTCCTTGGACAACGGAAATGAATCTACGATATTGTCTATGGGTACTTCATCCCATGGAACACCCCATAGGTCTGCCAGCCATCTTGCGTCCTCCATGTCCTGGGCGGGTGTCGCCGCTTCCGGCATCAGGATGCAGTGCACTTGCTCCACAGGGAGTGCTTCCAAACATAGTTTCAAGGTTACGGCGGAATCGAGTCCTCCGCTCAGACCCAGGACTACGCCTTGGGCACCTGTTTCTTTGACTTTATCAGCTATGAATTCCCTGATGGTCTCCAACTGCAGCTCCATTTTATCGCTAGATGAGCTCATGGGGATAATATAAAGTCAACGGATATTAGATTTATGGTACGAAACGTCACAAAAAGGTTAAATTACGCATCACCAATGGGTTGCTTCCGGAGATAAACAGATGTCAGAGTACACCAGTTCCGAGATAAAACAGAAATGGAAGGAATATTTCGAAGAAGAATGGTACCCCGAGCTAGTTAAGATAGCCGATAATTATCCCATCGAACGGTCGATCGTCATCGGGTACGAAGAGTTAGTGCTCTATTTCGGTGATGATTTTCCCACCTTCGTACTGACAAATCCCATGTACAGTATCGGTATCGGAGAGGCCGCGATAAAGGATGTACTGGGGCCGTCGTACAAAGATGTGGAGATACACGTCAGATTGGATAGATTACCGAATGCTATGCACAGGGATATCCGTAATCTCAGAGCCGATGATCTTATGAAATTCATCGGGATAGCCGGACTGGTAAGGAAGGTGACCGAAGTACGGCCGCGGATGACCATCGGTGCGTTCAAATGTATACGGTGCGGCGATGTGACCTATGTAGAACAGATGGGGAGCAATATCGACGAGCCCGTCGGTTGTGATTCCTGTGATAAGCCGTCGACTAAAACACTTTTTACACTTTTACTGGAAGAATCAAAGTTCGTGGACTATCAGCATCTGGAGATACAGGAGAGTCCCGAAGGATTGAGGGGAGGCGATCAACCTCAACGTCTCACAGGTTGGATAGAGGACGATCTGGTAGGTAAGATATCTCCCGGAGATAGGATAACCATAAACGGGATCCTGGACGGAGAACCGAAAACCGGGAAAGGGGGGAAGAGTTCGAGGACCTACAATATATACATACGCGTGAGCAGTATAGAGATCCGTGAGTATGAATACGAGGAAGTAGCTCTTTCCGACGAGGACGTGGAGAAGATAGAAGAGATGTCGAAGAAAGAAAACGTTTTCAATCTTATATTGGATTCCATAGCCCCGAGTATCCACGGTCTAAGGTCTGAAAAGATGGGGTTGGCGCTGCAGCTATTCAGCGGGGTCAGAAAGGAGATGCCGGATGGTCAGAGGATAAGGGGCGACATACACATATTACTAGTGGGTGATCCGGGTACTGCAAAAAGTATGCTGCTTAGGTATATATCGGACCTTACGCCAAGAGGGATGTATGCCTCAGGAAGGGGGTCGACCGGGGCGGGTCTAACTGCCGCCGCCATGAAGGAAGAGGTGATGGGCGAGAGCAGATGGACACTGGAAGCAGGTACGCTGGTTTTAGCCGATAAGGGCATAGCGGCGATAGATGAGATAGATAAGATGAGGACCGAGGACCGAAGCTCCATGCACGAAGCCATGGAACAGCAGACCATCTCCATAGCGAAGGCGGGGATAAACGCACGGTTGAACTCAAGGTGTTCTGTTCTCGGTGCGGCAAATCCAAAGCACGGACGCTTCGAGCCCTATGAAAACATGTCTCAACAGATCAACCTTCCACCGCCGCTTATATCAAGGTTCGACTTGATATTCGCTATAAAGGATGTGCCCGATAAAGTAGTGGATAGAAATATCGCCGAACACATACTCAATATGCATTATGAAGGTGAAAAGATAGATTCCATGAAAGATTACACGCCCTCCGGCGTACTCAATCCCGAAGAGTCAGGGGGTTTCAGCATGGAACTGCTAAGAAAATACGTAGCCCACGCAAAACAGATAACCCCGGTGATGACGGAAGACAGCATGAACAAACTCCGTGATTTTTACCTTGATATAAGGTCCAGCGGTGGTGAGGACGAGTCCATACCGATAACCGCTAGACAGTTAGAATCTCTTGTAAGATTGTCTGAAAGCAGTGCCAGAGCACACCTAAGAGACAAGGTTTTGACCGTAGATGCAGAGAGAGCTATAAGCGTGACAAGGTACTTCCTGGATCAGGTAGCGTCCACGAGCGGAGGATACGATATAGACATGGTAGCGTCGGAAGTATCTCACTCGGAGAGGACCACACTGCATAAGGTAAAAGAGATAATCAAGGAGCTTCAAGAGATACATGAGGACGGTGCTGCTGAGGCGGACATAATCGAGAAGGGCGCAGAGCAGGGCATATCACGAGAAAAGGTGATCAAGGAATTGAAAAGGATGAGAAAGGGCGGTGAGATATACCGGCCGAAGACGAAGGATGAAAGATACCTTTTGACCTGAGATGTTATCATGGATATATTATACAAAACATACGAACAAGGCGATGAACTGCTTCTGGCCGCATGCGATAAAGAGCTTCTTGGCAGTAAATTCAAGGAGGGAGAGATATGTTTGAACGTGAAGAGCTCTTTTTACGGCGGTGAAGATATAGACGAAGAGGGATTGTCTAAGATCATGGAGGACTGCACGGTGGCAAATCTGGTAGGCGAGAGAACGGTTCGGGTCGCAATAGAGCTCGGTTTCGGAAAAGAGGAAGATATATTGAGAGTGAAAAGTATCCCACATCTTCAAATAGTCCGTTTGTACGTTTGATAGATAATATGTTCTGTGTTGAATGTGGTAAGGAACCGGAGGAACTCCATGATGGCCTATGCAGTGAGTGCTACAGCAAGAGGCTGCAAGCTACGATACCCGAACATCTTGACATAGAGGTATGTACTTCTTGCTGGTCGGTACGGCAGGGCAGCCAGTGGAAGGAGCGACCGGACATGTACGCAATAATGCTTGAGCGTGTGGATGGCGCCATATCCATCTCGCCGGAGGTCGACAGGTACGCCTTCCGTGCGGAATTCACCGAAGAAGATCCGAGAAATATAATGGCGGATATCGCGGTGGAATTGTTCTCCGGAGATATCAAGGTTGAAAGAGAACTCAATTCTAAGATCATACTGAAGAAGGAACAATGCACTACGTGCAGTCGGATACATGGTAATTACTACGAAGCGATACTCCAGGTAAGGCCCAGTCTACGCGAGCTCACTGAGGAACAGAAGAAAGAAGTCAAGAAGATGGTCCATAGGGAGATAGAAGACAGAAGAGGGGGAGACCGGAGCATATTCATCACCAGTGAAGAGGAGATGCACGGCGGATTGGACTATTATCTGAGCGATAACGCCGTGGCAAAGAAACTATCCAAAGATATATCCCAGCATTTCGGAGGTAAAGTGACCACTTCGTCAAAGCTCGCCGGTAGAAAGGACGGGCGAAATATATACAAGATGACATATTCTGTACGTGTCCCGCCCTATGAGAGAGGTGATTTTCTTAGGTTCAAAGATGAGCTATACCGTATACCGGAGATAAGGACTTCCAGCGGACACGTTACTCTTCAACACGTAGGTTCAGGTAAAAAGATCTCAGTCGAACGTCGAGAAGTTGAGGATGTGGACGTACTCGGTGGCCGTGAGATGATCGATGAAGCCGTTGTGGTCTCTGAGACCGAAGATGAAATAAAGGTACTTGATCCTGAGACGTACCTAACAAAAACCCTTGTGAAGCCAGAAGGGTTCACGAGACAGGGGGATCACGCAAAGATAATCAAATATTCCGGGCGTATCTTTCTGGTCACCGAAGAGGAAAGTTAAATAAGGATTAAAATGATGGAAAAGGGCGTAATATGAAAGATGATACAACTATGCATACTACTTGGTTTGGCGTATTTCTTTTCAAAGAAGGAAAGGTCATCCACAAGAGATTGTTTCCCAAGGACCCGAAAGAGCTAGCAGAGTCGAAGATGCGGCGGGACAGAGGAGATATACTACCGGAAGAAAGAGAACTGGCTGATGAAGTGCCGGGGAAACTATACGTCACTTCTAAGAGATCGACCGAACTCGGAGAATTTGTAGGTGAGTACGATCTCGAAGTTGAGCCTGAAGATCATTCCTATGACCAAGAGCTCTTCGGTGAGATGATGCAGGTACTGGGAAAACTCAAGCTCAAGGATACTGCAGATGCAGGAGAACATCTGGCTAAGGCGGTCAACACCGTACAGGATCTTAACGAAACGATAAATTTACTCACCGAGAGATTGAGAGATTGGTATGCCGTATATTTTCCTGAGTTCGTCGATAGGTACAAAGATGATATCGCGGCCATCGTATTCGAACACGTGACCAGGGATGAGATATCAAAAGCATTGGATCTGGATATAGACAGTGTGGGTGATGAGATATCTGTACAACAGGAAGCCTTCTACAGAAGATTAGCAGAGAGTATAGTCAGTCAGAAGAGATTCCGTGAAGAACTGGTGGAATATATCGAGGATACGATGGAGAGTAATGCGCCGACGATCTGTCATCTTACAGGACCCAGATTGGGCGCCGAGTTGATAGCACAGGCGGGATCTCTAAAGAAATTGGCCATGATGCCTTCGAGTACCATCCAAACACTCGGGGCGGAAAAATCGCTATTCAGACATCTCAAAAAAGGAACACCACCACCAAAACACGGTTATATACTCCAACATCCGTATGTACACGGAGCTTCTAAGAAAAATCGTGGAAAGGTATCGAGATTATTGGCCAATAAGATAGCCATAGCCGCAAGGATCGATCACTTCGGCGGTGAGCCAGCAGGTGAGAGGCTCAAAGAAGAGTTGAAAGAGAAATTGAAGGGGTTAAAATAAAGGAAAAGGGGTTTTAGTGGTGCTAGCGGATACCGCCGGGTATGTCCATACCTAGTGCACGATTGATATCCGGTCTTTGGGTTCTATAATATATGGGTACCGCGGGTTCTTCGGTTTGGAAAGTTTCACCGGGCCATATCCGTGATATGTGGGCAGTCTGTAGATATACTTCTTTTAGTTTTACCGCCGTCCAGTTGATGTAGCCAGTTACATCTGTGATCCCACCTTCGTCCCTTTCTTTGGGCGACGATATCTCGTCCCAATCTATGTCGGTCACAAGGGTCTGCGATATATTTTGGAGGACGATGGTGTTTTTGTCGAAGTCCTTCAAAGTTCCCATGAATGCAAGACCATCGGTCATCACCACCACTATGTTTGTTTCCTTAAGCTCTTTTAACTTGACATTGTTATATCCCCTGCACAGATAAACTTTTTCCTCGTTTTGA
>CAYVTG010000068.1:0-11123 GCA_964454575.1 uncultured Thermoplasmata archaeon | reverse complement strand
TAGGATGGTTCATGATAAACAAATATCTCGATTATGAGCTATTGTCCCCAAAATTCCTATATCATTGTTCATGAATTATGAGATCTCTCTATTTACTCTCCGAAGTACTGGTGCTTGTTTTCCATCAGCATGGACAGTATACCCACCACCATCATACCTCCGATCGGCGTGTGCAGAGGTGACCACGAAAACGGCATCACCGACTCCATCATCGCCGGATCAAGTATCAGTCCTATCCTTGTAAGGTCCGGCAAAGTCGATCCGACCATGGCCGCCGTGATATGATAAGATCGTATCCAGTCGAATTTCCACGATAACAGTGTTGCCGTGGTAAAAGCAACGAAAGCGTGTGTCAATAGATCAGCCGTCTTCTTCACCTCCTCTTTTTTTTGGAGATGCGGCCCAATCGTCCCATTCAAATTGTTTGTATATCCGATAGGCGAGCCAGACGGCAGCCACCATGGAAATCGCGTACATATAGTGATAATTCAACTTAGGCCTGTTTATACTGTTGATAGCCTCTACGGAATGGTCTTCTTTCAGTACCCCGTAAACGCTGAGCCGGTCGCCTATGTTCGGGTCTACAGTAGCGTTCTTTATGGTCAACTCCACAGTTTCTTTTCCGTACTTCGCCTCTATGGTCAGCGGCTCTGTTTCGATGACCCTTCCCCCCACGTTCACTCTTTCGTCTATGTATCTCTGGTAGTCCTCTATGATATGTTCCTCGCTGGGATAGCTGCCTGCATCCGGTCTCGGCGGCTGGCTGCCGTAATAGATAAAGGAAGTAAACAGCAATATCAGGAGTATCGATATGCCTGTGAACCTGGTTCTCTTGGACTCTAACATTCCTTTAGCTATCTCTAACATGGTCTATATGCTTTTTGTTACCTCTCAGCAGTCTCAGTACGATAAAAATTTGTGCCAAGTGACTCCATGCTATACCCCTTGTTTTATCAGTTTCCCTAGTAGGCGCCGGCACCTCGGTGATCCTTGCACCTTTTTGATGCGCTTCCAGGGCGAATATACCGCAGGTGCATCTTCCTTCTAGCTGTAAATCGACGGCTAGATCCCTTTTTACAGCTCTGAATCCTGTTCCGGAGTCCGTCACTTTGACTTTTCCCTTGACCATCCTGGATATCACCCTCTCGGATATTCTCGGTACGTGATTTCTTCTACCGAATACTAGGTCCGCTTTGTCTTTCCGTATCGGCTCTACCAATAGAGGAATATGTTCGGGATCGTGTTCTCCATCGGCATCAAGAGTGACTATGATGTCTCCGTCTGCTTCTTGGAATCCCTTCTTTATTGACTCTATGTACCCTAAGTTCTTTTCGTTCCTGAATACCCTCGCCCTGTCGCTTTTGATGATCTCTTCCGAATGGTCGTCTATCACTATGATCTCGTCAACATACGGCTCCGTTTCTTTTATCACACGAGCGAGCCTTCCTCCTTCGTTATAAGCCGGTATCACGGCGCTTATCTTCATAGATTCAACTTCCACCTTCTTTTACCCACCTTCACCAGGATACCATTTTTTCTGAGATACTGGTCTCTCATCTTGATGTACTTTATGGAATCCGTCAATTTCCATCTTGGAGTGGGCCTACCCTTGGGCAGTTTTTGGCGGTGCGTTGACTTCTGTTCACACCACTCTTCAAGCTTTATCCTTCTCATCTCTTATCTCCTCCAGGATATCGCCTAAGGTTTTATCGGACAGTTCTTTTTCACACTTCTCCCTCACATATTCCCAATCTATCTCATCGTAAAACGCGGTCCCCATACGTACGGCTTGTTCTCTATCACTCTTACTTTTCCAGTGCTCTGCAGCCTGTATTCTATCGAACAGGATATCTTCCAAACCTATAAGGTAGGCCTTCCCCATTTTTGTTTCGACCACGCTCAACTTATCCTTTGAGATGTCCTTGAGATCCCCGGGTATTTCAATATATAGATTCAGATCCTCTCTTATCCACATCCTCCCCTCCTTCTTGAAATCGAACATTTCCATTATCTCTTTGAATTTTGATTCGTACTTCCTATCTAAAGCTAGATCGATATCTCCCGTTGCATACCAATCTCTCGTGTAGAATTCAACCGCCGCGCCACCTATTATCACCGGTATTACACCCCATTTTTCCAATTCCTCCGTCAATATGGACATCACGTGAAGGGTACGTTGAAATCCCCTTTCGATTCCAACTGCACCGGATAATGGGTCCTCTCTCTTTCCGGGATAGTCCAATCTCCTTTTACATCGAGGGCACGCCTTCGGATTGTTCTTTCTGGACTCCCAGCTGTAATGGCAGTGAGGGCAGTTCATAATAGTAATAGTAGTAGTAATAATATAAAAGCGTTTCGTCAGTCCTTTTCCAACCACTCCATGGCCGGTCCCGCAAGTAAACCATGTATGAGTACCGAGAGTATGATGATCACCGTGACCGATGCGATCAATTCCCGGGCACCTTGGAATTCAGCATGGTAAACTGCATACATCAGATAATACACAGACCCAACACCGCGTATCCCGAAGAAAGAAACGGCCAACTTATTCTTGATTGGAAGATCTATATCTGCGATAGCGACCATGGAAGATACCGGTCGTATCACGAATATCGCCACCAATGCCACGGGTATCATGTACCATCTAAAATCCTGAACGAAGCCTCCGGTGAGATATATACCGAGGAGTACGAAAACTATCAACACGAGTATCTGTTCCAGCTCCTTGGAAAAGTCATGTAATATAGGTAGATATTCATGTTCTACCTCCTGTTGCCTGAACGTGCAGGCTGCCACGAAAACCGCGATGAATCCGTAGCTGTTCAGCAGTTCTGCCGCACCGTAGGGTACCAGTGTCAGACTTATGGATATTATCCCTATGCAAGGCTTCGGTAGATTAAATATAGTTGAAGAATACAACAATTTAGACAACAGCCATCCCATGGCAAAGCCGATGAATCCGCCCATCGCCACCTTGTAGATAAAGTCTATCATGAACCAATCCATGAACCATCCGGCTGGTGCGGCACCGGCGAATGCCATGGCGATGGCCATATTGGTGAATGGAAAGGCAAAGCCATCGTTGAGCCCGGCTTCTGTGGTCAGAGCGACCCTGGTGGCTAACTCATCTTCTTCTCCCGGTGGAGTTGTCTGAACCTGATCTGCCAGCACAGGATCCGTGGGTGCGATCACCGCCCCGAGCAAGACCGCCGTGGCCGGTATAAATCCTAGAAACCACCAACCCATGAGAGCCATCAGGGCTATGGTCACAGGCATGGTGATGATCAACAGCCTGGATGAGATACTCCAAGTTTCCTTCGCAAACGGTCGATTTATCTTCAACCCGACAGCGGTAAGACTGATTATCACACCCAATTCCGTTATGCGCTTGGGCCAGTAAGGATCTTCAGCGATATGCGATATGGGTATATCTATGAAAAAACCGAAAGCGATGACGGATATAAGCAGGTAAAATATAGGTGCGGTTATCAGCCGCTTTTCAAGTAAACGCGGCAGCAGTGCGGAGACCAATACAAGCACCCCTGCGGCCAGCAATATAATATCGTAGACGTCGGGCTCCAGCATCTTTCATCACTTATTCGACCAATAGAGCCCTTAGATAAAAATGATGCCCTATGCAGCCGGCTCGTTCACCTTATTATCTCGTTAACATACACTCAGATGCACTACCGAAAATTTTACATTACACCATAACCATATTATGGCCATGTACGGAAAGATGATATTACCTACGGATGGCTCCGACCTATCGTTCATCGGAGTCGATGAGGGACTGAAGGTGGCGAAAACGCTCGATATACCCGTTGTGGCGATACACGTATTGAGGCCCACCAGATACACACCTGGACTGATGGAATACGGCCTGGCCGACGCTGCTATTGAGACCCAAGAACTGATCGTCGAAGGCTTTGAAAAGAGAGGAAAAGAGATATTGAAGAAGGTAAAGCAAAAAGCCTATGCCCTTGGAGTCGAGATCGAGACTAAGTCGGTGGACGGAGTACCATACGATGAGATAACCAAGATATCCGATGACAACGACATCATCTATATCTCATCACACGGACACTCCGGCTGGTCCTCGCTATTCCTGGGAAGCACCACTGACCGGGTATTGAAGCACACAAAATCCACCGTTGCCGTAGTCCGATCCAAGGACGAATAGTCATAGGCGCTGTCGCTATTTCGTTCGAATGGATCACCCTATGTGATCATATGCATATGGAATGGAATATTTACCTAGAGGCAGATACTGCTGACGGGACTGTCGGATGTGTTACCGGCCATCGGGACAACCTACACAAAGTAGCCAAATGGTTGGGGAGCTTCCAGACCATCATCGGTATAATCACCCTGATAGTCGGTATACTCGGCATCATAGGCTAAAAATCCCTTTCATAAACCTTTTTATTAAGCCTTTCCTACTACAGATGGAAAACTATCATGGATGAGGATATGCGAAAAAATCTCTGTATCACACGCCTCTCACCCGATCCGTACATCCGGTTTCTTCTTACGATAGCAGGCACCTTCTTCGTTTTCGTCGGTATCATCGGTATAATATTGCCTATCCTACCCACTACACCCTTTCTACTGTTGGCCGCCGCCTGCTACTCCAAGGGCTCCAAAAAGTATCATAACTGGCTCCTGAATAACAGGGTATTTGGAAATTATATACGCAACTATCTAGAGGGCAATGGCATCCCTTTGAAGGTCAAATCACTGACTATAACCTTCTTGTGGGTAACGATATCGATATCCACCCTTTTCTTTGTAGAGATTTTTTTAGTCAAGATACTTTTGTTCATTATCGCCATAGGTGTAACCGCTCATATCTTAACACTTAGAACATTGAAGTGTTAGGTCCGTAAAACTAGGGCTACTGATAAAAAGCAACTCGTATTGAACATTTTCGGAATATATATATATATTACTAACACCGTAATGCAATTCGATAATATGTTAGAGAGTGAAAAAATAAAAACCTGGATGGCCCTAGCTCTATGCGGACTTATGATACTGTTCGCTGCTAACACTTCCAGTGCCCACGACCCCGAAAGTGTCCAGCTTGACTACGATCTAGATGCGGGAGAACTGACCGTTGAGATAACTCACGTCGTTGCGGATCCGGAGACCCACTATGTTGAGCGAGTGGTTGTCGAAGTGGACGATGAAACGGTGATAGACGAACCTTATACATCACAGCCGACACCCGATTCTTTTGACTACGTTTACGAATTGGAAGCACAGGAGGGCAGCACCATAAAGGTAACTGCATACTGCAATCAGGCGGGCTCTACGTCTGCATCCATCGAAGCAGGACAGGAGGAAAAAGTTGATGACGACACTCCCGGATTTACACTGGTGACCCTGTTCCTAGGAATTTCGATATCCGCAGCGATCTACTACAAAAAAAGACACCCTTGAGATCCGGTGATATTTAGTCCCAAAATATTGAGAAAGCCTTGTATAGTGCTAACTTTACAGGTTGATGAGTGTTGAATCCATATACAGCATCCATTCTTTAGTTGAATATTTTGCATTATAGGTATTACCTTTTGATCCCACAGCGATAATTTTAGAACTAAAAGTATATGTTCTTTTGGTAAATTTAATATCATACTATCTTAATCAAGCTCTATGAGTGATGGGATCACCAAAAAAGGATACTATGCCATAAGTGGAATAGCATCATTGTACGCAGTTGTGATAATACTCTTCTTGATGACACCCAGTCCGAATATCTACAACTACCTTCTACGATTCTTTGCTTTGACCGGGTTTTTTGGGATAACGATAGCTGCCACGATGACCCCCTTCATGAAAGAGATATATCAAGAGTTTGGAAAGCCATTTATCAAGATACATCATCTCTTTGCTTCTATCGGTATAGCGGGTGCAACATTACACCCTATCGTATTAGCAATTCAGATTGCCGATCTAACGGTATTCATCCCTGCCTTCTCCACATGGTACCAGTTTTGGTTCTTGGCGGGACGTCCGGCTCTGATTCTGATTTATATCGCAGTGGTCACCGTTTTATTACGGAACAAGATACCAAAATACTGGCGAGCCTTCCATTCCTTGATGTATGTGGTCATAGTATTCGTTTATGTGCATGCCTATCTGGGTGGAAGTGATTTTGATAACATCGGTATCCTCATAATATTTACCCTTCTCTTTATAGCATCCATGGGTGCATTTTTCTATAAAAGAATACCAATCAAATTCACCAGTTCCTCATGATGGAAACGATATTGCAGAAATATGTTATGTTATCGGTCGGAATAGATGAGAAAAATTGACGAAATTGGTATCTAAGTCGTTCGCATAGTCACAGGATATTACTTGGAGATGATCGAAAAGAAGATCGAGTAAAGCGAAACTAAATGAGGACAGAATAATACACACAGGCCATTCAGAAAGCCTTACATGGTCCGATCTCTACGGACTGACAAATGAATCCACACACCGCATCCCTTCTTTTTTCATATCTTGGGAAAGATGAAAAATAAGTGGAATCCAGATTGCACTGCATTTATCAGTCTAAGACGGTCTCTACGGTTATCCTACCCCAAATAAATGCGATGGTCACAGCGATGGTATTACCGAAGATAAAACCAAGCCAGACACCGTTCAACCCCATATCTAACGATACACCGAAGATGTAGGCGGATGGAACGGTGAGTACAAGCGTCCTCAGTATTGTCACCAGTAGCGATCTGACGCCCTTTCCCACTCCTTGGAACATGGCAGATGTGAGCATACCCAACGGTACGGTGAATGTGATGACAGACATTATCCTCAGAAAGATCACCAGATCATCGTATATCCTTGTAGCATCGGGAGAATATGTGAATATATAGGCTATCTGAGGTGCAAATATAACTATGGTCAAAGCCACGGCTAATTCAATGATTATACCTATCTTAACACTGTAAAAATACGATGTCTTCAATTTATACTTGTTTCCGGCTCCGTAGGCTGCACCAGTAACAGCTGTTACCCCCGTGGCTATGCCCATTATCGGAACTATACCTACCATCACTATCCTCCATCCGGAAGTGAAGACCGCTATGCCGTCACTACCGTCCACATGGACTACGATGATATTGATAGCGATCATGGTTATGGACATGGAAAGTTGCGCCAGTGAAGCGGGTATCCCTACACTGAAGATCTCTTTTATGATCTTTCTGTTCGGTGAAAACCTCTTCAGGTCGATATCAACGTATGTATCTTTCTTTATGAAAAGCCAGTAGACGAATATCAGAGATGTAGTCGCCATGGAGATGACCGTTGACCAGGCCGCTCCTGCAACTCCCAAGTCCAGTGTGTATATCAGGAACGGGTCCAAACAGGCGTTCATCACCGCCCCCAGTATTATGGCGTACATGGCCCTTTTCGTGTCTCCCTCTCCTCTCAAGATCGCACTGGCCATATTGAAAAACATCAATATGAATGTACCGCCCAGCATCACAGTTCCGTATTCGGTAGCCAATCTTGCCACGTTGGCACCCCCGCTTAAGGATGTGAACAGTCCGTTGAGAAAGGGGATCAAAGATAGACTGATCATCAGACTGATCAAAACACCGATGATGATAGTGTGGTTAGCGGTGTTATCTGCTGATATTTTATCTCTTGCGCCTATCCTCCTGGATATGGCGGAACTACCACCTATGCCTATCCCTGCGCCGAGACCCATGACGATGAAGAAAAATGGAAAAAATAAACCGACTGCCGCCAAAGAATCCGCCCCCAGTCCGGCCACCCATATACCATCCACGATGTTGTATGCGGATTGAACCATCATGGCCAACATCATGGGCACTGATATCTTCAATATGGCCTTCTTAGGATCTCCCAGGAGATTTCTCACACCTTCTGTCTGTTTATCCATATTTACCATCTTTGTCTCGTATCTTTCCGGAAGAACACGATCTCATTATAGTTTCGAATGAAACCATCTATATAATAGTTTCGGTGTAAACTATTTTGAAGCACAACATATGGATCATCATCCGTCGCAAACGTAATCGATCAGTCTGTTTTCTATAATCAACTCTGAGAATCCAAACTGTTCTTTTATCCATTCCAAGGTTTCTTTTTGGTAGAAAAAGATGTGCGTGAAGTCCCCTTTGTAACCCCACGAATTGAAGTCCATATCGTCTCTGTAGATATAAGTCATACAGTACAGATGTCCCCCCGGAAGCAGCAGCTCTTTCAGTAACTTGAACTCTTTATAGGGATCATGAAAATGCTCTATAACCTCACAGCATACTATGTAGTGATAGCGTTGCTTCAGTAACTCTTGGTCATCGTGAAAGAAAGGATCGTACGGTTGGATATCGTAACCGACGTCCTGCAGTATCTTGGAGATAACCGGCCCCGTACCAGCTCCGAAATCCAATCCTCTGTGCACCGGTGTGAAGTTGGCTTTGACTGCTTCGGTGATCGGTGCCACGAATCCCTGGTAATTCCGGTCGTTTACGTCATTATCGTGTGCCTCATACCGTGCTCTTTCTTCAGCCGGACTCGGTCTTTTTATACGGAAAACACCTTTACACGTATCGCATCTGAAAAACACTTCCTTGTAGAAGAGTTCTCCATGGCCTCCGCAAAGGGGACATCCTTGAACATTCATAGTTCCGTCTTATGTTGCCGGTATCAGATTAATCTTGTGTTTTCACTCTTCGTGTGCCAGCATATCGTTTTCTGAGTAAGTTTTCCCACAGCCTTCACACTTCACGTCTTCTTTTTCTTTTTGCATCTCTGTGAAGGTAAATATATTTTTACAATCGTTGCATTTCCCGCTGAAGTAGGAGTTTTCATAGGTCTTTTCGTCTATCTTTAACTCCATGTCCAATACGTACATGAGCCAGATCCAGTAAGCATCTTCCTTTTTCTCCTTGGCGATATTATAGATTATGTCCAGTTCTGTCTTATCGGTGTTTTTCTTTTCCTCTTCGATATGACCGATTATATCCGCCTTTCTCTTTTCATAGCTTTTATTGGCTTTTTTAAACAGAAAATTCCCAGCCACTTTTTTCAGTCTATTATTACCCATTTTATCACTTCCGTCACGATAACGATTCGAACCGATATAAACTTATCTACGGGAGTGTTATCCTGTGATCAATCCGCCTGAAACATCAATATACGGTCGTATGGATACTGCCTTTCAACGTGGATGTAGAACATACCGTGCGAATGGAACACAAAGACTATTTCTTGGCCATGGCTATCAACCTCTCGGAATTTTTACCGTAGTTAGAACGGTAGAGGTCTCCATATATCTCAATAGAAGAAAAACCTGATCTTCTCAGCAGCCGTTTTAACTCGTCTCGAGAGTACAGTTTGTACAGAAATCTGTGCTCCATCACTTCACCGTCTTTTATCAGTATCCAGTTACTCTCCAGATAATCGTCCCTAAGAAAGCGTTCTTCCAGGAAGAATCCGTTATCTAAACGGCCCCAATCTCTTTCGGTGTAGATACGGTTTAATATCTCTTTTCCCATAACATCCAGAAGGAATCTTCCTCCTTTTTTCAAAGAAGCGTAGACGTTTTGCAGTACTTGGTAGTTTTCGACTTCATCTTTAAAATATCCGAACGAAGACCAGAAATTTATCACGGCATCGTAGTGTTCCTCTCTGACGAAGGTTCTCATGTCGGCTTGTATGAACTCTACAGGCAGGTCTCCGGCCTTATCTGCCGCTTCCTTCATATATGCCTTGGAAAGGTCCAGGCCGGTTACTTCGTAGCCTCTCCGTGCGAGCTCCAGTGAGTGCCGTCCGATACCACAGGCAAGATCCAGTATCCTATCTCCCTCTTCGAGTTCCAGCAACTCTTCGAATCTGTCGACTTGTTTACTGGTTTTGTTTAATCTCTCTTGTGGAAATAGAACTGAACGATATTCTTCCCAGAACCATTGATCTTCGAACCAGTCCTTTTCTGACATCTGATTAAACAGTAGGTATATACTATATGAATTTATTCAAAAAAAAGAGAAGCGCGGTGTGTGGATTCAACACCTATCCTTGGTTAGACGGCAGTACTATATAAAATCTCTTCATGGACAAATTCATCATCCGTTGAATCATGGGCGTTCTTAAAGAACGTCTGAATTCGTAGTGTTCGTTGAACACTGTGCTTCTTTGTAGCTTCACAGAAACGTTCCTGCCTATAAGAGTAGCTTTCGGACTGATAAGAAATTTTACCTTGGATATCTGTAAAATGAATTTAGTCCGTTCGGAGGTATCCCACATCCTTCTAAAAGTATTTACATCACGATGCATATATGGTCGTATGGATACCGGTAACGCCTTCACCGTGGACGTTGAAGAGTGGTTCCACATATCCGGAGTGGAAAGTTTACGGGACGTCTCCAAGTGGGATCGCTTCGAACCCCGGGTGGTGGACAATACCAACCGCTTGTTGGATATCCTGGAGGAGTACGGCGTCAAAGGCACCTTTTTTGTTCTGGGCTGGATCGCCGAGAAGTATCCCAACCTGGTGAAAGCCATACACCGTAGAGGCCATGAGCTGGGGACCCACGGCTTCGACCATACACCCGTTTACCAGATGGACCCGGAGCGATTCCGAGCGGTTTTAAAGCGTTCTAAAAAAGTACTTGAAGATATCACCGGTGAAACCATCGTGAAGCACAGAGCTCCTTCCTTTTCCATCAACGAGAAGTCGTCCTGGGCCTTCGACGTACTAGCTCAAGAGGGTTTTCTTCACGATTCTTCCGTTTTTTACGGACGGAAGGACATAGGTGGGACGGATTCTCCCATGTTCTTCGAACAAACAGTATTCGGTATAGATACTCCCCACGGCCCTATACTTGAGTACCCCTTAACAGTGAAAAAAATATTCTGTAGGAACGTTCCCGTTACCGGTGGTGGATACTTCAGAGCCACACCGCTGTTCATCCTTAAGAGGCTGATAGATTCTGTTCATCGAGAGGGAGTTCCCATCTGCCTCTATATCCATCCGTCCGATATAGATCCTGTTCGCCCGGCGCCCAAGGGACTCGGCTTCCGCAAACGCTTCAACGCTACCGTCGGTTTGAAGGGGGCCGAAAAGAAACTGCGTGCACTACTGG
>CAYVTG010000067.1:6245-11165 GCA_964454575.1 uncultured Thermoplasmata archaeon | reverse complement strand
TGAACGGTATACCTTTCTCATTTAACAACTTTTCCCGAAGATAATAAAAAGCCTCATGCAGCAACGCAACATCCTTTTATAGCTCCCGTGTTAGTGTTCTTCATGGACTGCAGTCTGTGCGATGGAAAGGCAGTTATCTACATGCGCTACAACGGCACACACCTGTGCAAGGAGCACTTTATCAGATCCTTCGAGAAAAGGGTTTACAAAGAGTTCAGGAAACAGGTGGACATGGGCAGCGGTAAGCGTATAGCAGTCGCCGTCTCCGGCGGTAAGGATTCTCTGGTAGCCCTACGGATGATCTCCAGATTACTCAAGGATAGGAGGGACAGCAGCGTAGTGGGTGTGACCATAGACGAAGGCATATCCGGGTACAGACCCAGCAGTCTGGACATCGCCCGAAATGAATACGAAAGGATGGGCATCGAGTACGAGATCATATCTTTCCAAGATGCCTTCGGTATGCCCCTTGAATGCATGCTGGAAAAGAGCGATATCAACGCATGTTCCATATGCGGGGTACTGAGAAGATGGTCCATGAACTTTGCCGCTAAAAAGCTCGGTGCCGACATGCTGGCAACGGGATTGAATCTGGACGATACTTCACAATCCATACTGATGAACTTCTGCAGAGGAGATATGGAGAAGATGTCAAGACTCGGACCACATCGTATAGTCAAAGAAGGATTGATACCACGCATCGCGCCCCTGCGAACCATCCCTGAGAACGAGGTTTATCTGTACGCTGTCCTCGAAGGTTTTCCTATCCATACCAAGGAATGCCCTTATGCAGTTTCGGCCATAAGAGGCCTTTACAGAGATGTGATCGGCGATCTAGAAGACGCGATACCCGGAACCAAGTATGCTATACTGAGTTCATACGATAAGTTAAAAGAACCACTGAGAGGTAAGTACGGCGGCACCGTTTCACTAGATGAATGCGAGATGTGCGGGGAACCTACCATGGGAGAATTGTGCAAAGCCTGTGTTTTTCTCAACAGCTTGGGACTTTCGGTAGAATTTTGAAATCGAGTATAACTACATCTCAAAAAGAGTTATATTGAACTCTTAATCTCCTGCACTATGGTTCTAAGAAAGGTAGATGATTACGATTTAAGCGCTAAAATGACCCTGGAAGAACTGATGGATCAGTACGAATCTTCCGGTGGATTCGTATCAAAAAAGATAGGGGTAGCAAGAGATGTATTGAAAGGGATGTTCGACTCCGGCGGAACAAACTTCTTTTCTTTTCCCGCATGTATCGTTTCTACAGGGACCAGGGGCGTTATCAAAGACGCAGTTAGAAAGGGCCTTTTTCAAGTCTTGATCACCACATGCGGTACCCTGGACCACGACCTGGCCCGTGTTTGGGAAGATTACTACCATGGAGAATTCGAAGCCGACGACTCCGAGCTGCACCGACAGGGTGTAAACCGTCTCGGTAATATATTCATACCAAATTCATCCTACGGAGAGGTGCTGGAAAAGCATCTGCAGCCCTTGCTTACAGAGATAGTGGAGGAGAAGGGAGATGTTTTGGGTCCCAGAGAGCTGATCCACGAAGTGGGACTGCGGGTAGATAACAAAGAGTCCATACTTCACTGGGCGGCTAAGAATGATATACCGGTATACGTACCTGGCATAACCGACGGCGCCTTCGGTTCGCAGTTATGGATGTACTGGCAAAACAATAGAAAATTCAAACTAGATATGATGAAGGATCAGCAGGAACTGGCCGATATCGTTTTCCCTGCTCAAGAAACAGGTGCACTCATGATCGGCGGCGGCATCTCGAAACATCACACCATCTGGTGGAATCAGTTTAGAGATGGCCTTGAGCATGCAGTTTACATAACCACCGCAGTTGAGTACGACGGCTCACTTTCAGGCGCACGTATAAGAGAGGCTGTTTCATGGGGTAAGGTAAGGGAAAACGCCGACCATGTAACGGT
The DNA here is from genome assembly GCA_964454575.1 of uncultured Thermoplasmata archaeon. GTDB lineage: Archaea > Thermoplasmatota > Thermoplasmata > Halarchaeoplasmatales > Halarchaeoplasmataceae > Haladaptatiplasma. The sequence continues at coordinate 9,213 of CAYVTG010000067.1, read as the reverse complement.
GGAAGGAGACGCTACCGTGTTCCTCCCGCTGCTGCTGGGAAGCTTTTTGTGATCAAAAAAGATTGTCAGATATCTCTTCGCCTTCCATCTCTCGCTCACAGTAAAGGCATTTGATGGATACAGGCTTACCGCTGACGACCTTGAACTCCGGCTCCACAGGTTCTACTGGTTTCTTTTGATTGGTGATACAGTTGGCGTTCCTGCATTTGACTATACCCTTCACCATCTTCGGTGGTTTTACACGTCGTTTATCTTTTACTTTATAACCCTCTATGATATTTACCGTAACCTCGGGAGATATCAGTGAAATCTTATCGAGTTCTTCCTGTTTCAATTCACGCCCCTCTACCTTGACTATGTCCTTTTTACCGCTGCTGCTCTCCACGTTCATAGCGATGGAGACTACGCTGTCCACATCTTGCTCCATGATACCGAGTATCTTCACCACCTTAAGTGACTGACCTTTGCGTATATGATCTATCACTGTTCCGTTCTTGATGGGCGATATCTTTATCTTCTTATCTTCCTGGTTCATTCTATCACCTCTTTGTGGGTTTCCAGCAGTAAACTCATCAAAGCCATCCTGGTGGGTACTCCGTTGGCCGCCTGCTCAAAATATCGGGCATGCTTGGTTGTGTCCACATCCGGCGATATCTCATCTACTCTTGGTAACGGATGCATGATTATCATATCTTCCCTTACATCGCCCAGCATACTCTGGTTGACGTTGTAGCTGCTGGCCACCTTTTCGTATTCCTCCTCAGTGGGAAAACGCTCCCTCTGGATACGAGTCAGGTACAGAACATCAAGGTCGTCTATAACCGATCCCATATCGTTAACTTGATGGTACTCTATCCCATCTTTCTTCAGTGCTTTGATTATCTCGTCGGGCATCTGAAGACCCGGGGGTGCGATGAAGGTTAGCTCTGCATCGTACATGGCCAGTGCGTTGGTGAGTGAGTGGACCGTACGCCCGTATTTCAAGTCCCCGGCTATCCCGATGTGATTGTCCTCTATGCTGCCCATCTCGTCTCGTATAGTGAAAAGATCCAGCAAAGTCTGGGTGGGGTGCTGCCCGGCTCCGTCCCCGGCGTTGATCACCGGTTTGCCGGAGAATTTAGAGGCCAAGCGCGCTGCTCCTTCCTGGGGATGTCTGAGTACCACGATATCTGCGTAACTTGAAGTTACAAGTATAGTGTCGGCTAGGGTTTCTCCTTTCTTTACCGATGATTCTTTTGGATTAGAAAATCCGATGGTGTTCCCTCCCAAACGCTGCATGGCGGCTTGGAATGAAAGCATCGTACGGGTGCTGGGCTCGAAAAAGAGTGTGGCTAGTATCTTTCCTTCCATCTCTTTGCTTTTCTTTCCACCCTTAGCGATGGGCACCATCTCCTCTGCATAATCAAGAACTGTATCTATTTCATCCACCGTGAAGTCCCTTATGGAAACCACATGATCCTTATCAAATACTCCTTTCATGTCTATCAAAGGTGTAAGGTAAAGGGAGAATATATTATTTTGGATTGTTCGCTAGATCACTAAACGAAGATCTTCCAGAAAGTTTAGGGATCAAATTCCCGGTAGAATAACACAACAATTGAAATATATAGAAAATTATTAAACCGCGAAAGAGTATTCCATCTTCGGTAATATCATGGACGAATGGGCCTTTAAAAGGAAAATCAATCTTCTGGGGGATACCAGCGTAGGTAAAACTTCCCTTGTTTTACGATACGTAAAGAATGTTTTTGGCGATGAGTACCTGAAGACCATAGGTACAAACGTTTACAAAAAGGAGATCATATTTGAGGATGGCAAAGTAATCTTGATGATAAACGACATCATGGGGGAAAAAACCTTCCGATCTGTACAGGAAGGTGCCTTCAGAGCATCCTCCGGAGCGATAGCCATCGCAGATATAACAAGACCCGAAAGCTACGACTGTTTACTAGAAGACTGGCTGCCCAGATACAAAAAATTCACCGAAGAGGACGAGTCCATAGAGAAAAGCTCATTACCGTTGATCTTGGTGGTCAACAAGTATGATCTAGCCGATGAAGATATGATAAAAGAATGGAAAGGGAAATCCTATGAACTCTTCGACGACATGGTTTTTTCATCTGCTAAAACCGGAAAAAATGTAGATTACATCTTCAGCAGCCTCGCCGCCAGGACTCAGAATGATATCCGATTCTCGGTAAAGGATATGAAAGAAGTGATAAGAAGAAGGACCGTAGAGACACCGGGAGACCTTTTGGACGTCATGCTGGCTTTGTGCTCTTTTCTGGGCGATATCCCATACGAACGCATGGAAGAGATACTAGCAGAAAGCGATATCGATAAGTTCGACCTTGTTAGAAGCCATGAGATCAAAGAGTTCGATGTGGTGAAATTTACCGATAAACTGTTGAAGATCTACAAAAAGAAAGACGACCAGTACGCCATCTCGATAATAGATATGGCTCTGGGTATGTATCTGCAGGACTAGGGGGGACTCCTTCGATATAGTCGACAAGATGTCGAAACTATAAACTAGGACGAACTGAAAGATGGAGAGCTATTGATACTTATCCTATCAAAAATAGGTTGTCAACCTAAATAATATAAAAAAATTGTTTCATAAAAATTTGTCAATCATCATACCGGTTTTCCAAACTTCAACTAGATCCTGTTCATCGAAATGTTTGTCATCTGACCATATAATAGCATCCTTTTCCAAACCAACCGCCAAAAAAGGGACATCTTTCCTATCTACTTCTCCCAACGCTTCGTTAGCTTGGTGCATCTTATTTTCATATACTTCCTTCGGAACGACGACTATATTTTCCATCAATAATGTTAGCAAACTATCCAATTCTATCGAACTTAATCCAGACTTATCCATGATAGTTTTTTTATCTCTTAGGAATTTTGAAGATGCCAGGAGAATGAATTCCCTTTATCTCTCGGCAGGTGTGCCTCAAGATGC
>CAYVTG010000067.1:0-6145 GCA_964454575.1 uncultured Thermoplasmata archaeon | reverse complement strand
AGATGCCAGGAGAATGAATTCCCTTTATCTCTCGGCAGGTGTGCCTCAAGATGCCTGTCCATTCTTCCTGTATATCGACGAAGTAAGAGATGAAAATAAGAGATGAAAATAAGAGATGAAAAAATAAGCAGAATCTTTGATTGTGCGGCATTTTTTTATGTTTCTCTATCTCTATCTCCAAAAAATCAGGTGAGTAAAATTTTTCCTCCACCTCAAATACTAATCTTCTGCTCATACTGTTAGATATCAAAGATGATATTATTATATTTGTATCCAACACAAAACTCATTTGACCAATCCGTGTTTTTTTGCCATACCTTCTTTGATCTTCTTAGCTATCTCAGCTGCATCCTCCTCGGTAAGTTTGCTTTTTGATGCTATGGAGTCAGCTAATTCGATTTGGGACAGATGACTGCTGATAAAACGCTGTATCAGCTCATTCCAGTTGATATCATCGTGTCTGTCCATTTTTTCTTTAAGATCGTTAGGAATTCTTACATCTACTATTGGCATTTTATTACACCAATTTATACATAGGCTTCCCGTCTAAATATATTTTACTACTTTGTATATGGCATTTTCATGCTATAAACAATATCGTTCTGTTTACAAATTCACCCAAACCCATTCCAACATATTCAGCAAAGATTATACCCCGTCAGTCTATACCTGTATCATGAAAAGTGATGATGTGCCCTGGTTGTCAGCAGGAAAGGGGGGCACTTACATCGATGTCATCGTCACCCCCGGTGCTTCAGAGGATAGTATCAAAGGGATAGACCAGTGGCGCAAACTTTTGGAGATATCCGTCAAAGAGAGGGCGGAAGGAGGTAAGGCGAACAACGCAGTCATCGGACTCATCTCAGATATACTACATGTTCCCTCCAGTTCTGTGAGTATCGCTTCAGGACAGAGGGCAAGACGAAAAAAGATATTCGTTGTAGATATGGATGTGAAAAGAGCGATAGGTATCATATCGAGGTGCTTGGAATCATGAGGATCGAAGAAGAGCTAGAAGGAGTATTGGATATCTTGAAACGCCTTAAAGAGAGAGATAAGAACATACCGATCATAGTTGAAGGAGGCAAAGACAAAAAAGCACTCAGAATACTGGGTATCCCAGAGCCCATCATAAAGATAAAAAAAGGGGACACTATCTTTCACATCATCGAGGCTCTGAGAGGGAAATATCAGGAAGTTATAGTACTCACCGACTGGGATAGAACCGGGGGCCGTTTGGCACACCGCATCAAGAAAGCGTGTATGGCAAATGACATAACATGCAACGAGGAATACAGGCTGGAACTGATCAAACACCTAAAAAAAGAGATCAAAGACGTAGAGAGTATCCCGGCCTTCATCGAAAGGGCAAAAATAGTGAAGGATGAGCCCCGTCGGGGGAAACTCTAAATCGTAGAAAAATATTATATTGTATAATTACATTAAGGGGTAGATAACAAATGACCCGAATAAAGGTAATCAAGGATGTGACAGACTTCGTTCCCGTGCTTCGCGCAGTGAGCACCAGAACCAAACGAGACGTGTTCACTACATTGGCTCAGGATTGGATCACCGAAGACGATATCGAAGAAAATTACGGTGATGAAGGTAAATCCGCCCTGAAGTTGTTCGAAAAGATGAAACTTGTCGAAACAAGATGGCAGCACACAGACAGTGAAACGAAGAAGGCATATCACACATATTATTCCGCAGTACATATCGATGCATCGGTACCGATCAACGAGATAAGCGATGTATTGTATGCAGCTATGATAGAAGACGAAGAGTTCGCGGAGATAGAGGGAAGCATCTTGGAGGCTATGGGAGAGGGCACCGATTACGCACGGGATATAGAAAATATGCTGGAAGTCACACCCATAACACTCAAAAGCCTGGTGAAACGATCTACAAAATTATATTTCAGAGGTAACAAGATACTGGAGATGCCTGAATGAGGAAAAAGGTGCTGTAAATGGACCTAGATGATTTGGATATATTTGACCGGTATTCCACCGGTACGTTCGCTCTGATCTCAGGTATGGCTATCATCGGGATCGTCACTTACTTCTTGTACGTCATACTACCACTTTTGGACGGCAGGCAGATGGTGTTCTTCTTCTCAGTACTCGCCTTCGTTTTCGGTATATTCATACCGATGTTCTTCTTCATGGAGGACCTCGGAGGCAGTTCGGACATACTCGGTAAATTCCTCGCAGGCACAGTGGTAGCAGCTATAATTTGGATCTCATATCATAACTACAATACCGAAGGGTTAGACGGATTGGAATTGGGTCTGTATATCGTTCTTCCTGCCGTCTTTACATTTTGGACTTCCCTAACCCTGGTCAAAGGTGTGGTTATCCCACTACTGGAGGAAGGCGGTTTCGGTGGCGGCGGCTGGGAAGGCGTAGAAGAAGATTACGAAGAAGAAGAAGATTACGACTACGATGTTGAGGACGATGACCTCGAACTAGAGCCTGAGAGTCCGGAACAGCGTCGCGAAAAAGACGAAGAACTGTTTCCGGAAGAAAGAGATACAAGCTGGTGAACAGCATTGACTTCGGTCTTGAGATTGGGACATCGCCTGGAGAGGGACAAAAGGATGTCTACTCATGTATGTTTGACATCTCGTGCACTGGGAGCAGAGTCCGTTTTCTTTCCCGAGATGGATACTAGGGTGCAAGCTAGTGTTGAAGGCGTCGCCGATAGATTTGGGGGTGATTTTGATATGCGTGAAGTAAAGGACTGGAGAGATCTGGTCAGGGGATGGAACGGCGATGTGGTACACCTTACCATGTACGGCGAGGATGTCGATACGTTCTTTGAAACTCACAGCCTTAAAGACCCGCTCATAATAGTCGGCTCCCAAAAGGTTCCCAGAGAAGTTTACGATCTGGCTGACCACAACGTTTCAGTGGGCAACCAACCTCATTCCGAGGTGGCTGCACTTGCAATATTCTTAGATAGGCATAATCGTAGTAGATTGCCTGATCTTGGCTCTGGAAAACTTGCGGTTCTCCCCTCTAAAAGTGGGAAGCGAGTGATCAATTACGAAGACATACCTTCCGCACAGCAGTGCTATGAATTATTATCTGAAAAAGGGATGGACCAAGAGCTGTTCAAGCACACAATGGCCGTCCTTCAGCGTACTTTGGAACTGCACGATGTACACGGAGGAAACCTGAGTTTGTTGATCGCCGGTGCGCTCTTGCACGATATCGGTCGTACGGTTACCCACGGAGTGGAGCACGGCGTGGAGGGTGGTAAGATCATACGTGAACAGGGCTGGGACAAAGAACTAGCACATATCGTCGAACGACACATAGGCGGAGGCATCACTAAAGAAGAGGCGGTGGCACAAGATTTACCCGCAAGAAACTACCTGCCGGTAACACTTGAAGAAAAACTGGTCTGCCATGCAGACAACACCGCAGGTGGACAAGAGCGTTTCCTGGATATTATCAAGAGAACTGAGAAGGCAGGCTTCACTGAAAGTGCACGACGTATGCACGACTTGAAGGAAGAATTAGGTTAGCTACAGCTTCTCGCCGGCCTCGATATCCATGACGGTGAATCCTGAGTTAGCCTTGGGGTAGAAGTCGGTTGACTTTTCTGGCATGCGCTCGCCGTTTTTAGCTACCCGTAAAACCTGCTCAGGCCTTGTGGCGTTAACAAGGAAGGCCACAGTTGCTCTACCTTCTTTAACACGCTTGATCGCGTCGTTTGCCCAGCGCTCGTATGCGATGGTCTCGTCGATGGCAAGGTCCTCGGCACCCATGATCTGCTCGAAGATGATGTCACGAAGAACGACCACATCCAATCCTTTGTAATCTTTCGAGTACTCTTCAGGTAGTAACTCATCCAACAGTTCGGATCTCTCAAGAAGTATACCGTGGGCCTCGTCCCCGTCGTAAATGACGAAGGATATCTTTCCCTTGTTCTTTTCAAGATATCCATCAGCCTCTGAGATGTTTATTTTTTCAACACTGAAATACTCTTTGATCTTATCCATGTGCTCGTCGGTAACACCGTGTTTCAGCAGTAATCGATGTCCGGGTAATACCACCAATCCTGTATCTTCAACGGGTACCATGAATGTCATACGCCAGTTGAATGCATCTTCATCTGTCCAATCCTTATGCTTTTCTCTCATCTCATCCCTGTAACTGACTGCGGTTTCGTACCTGTGATGACCATCGGCTATCACTATCTGCTGGTCCTTCAACAATTCCTGCACAATGGCGATATCGTCTTTGTTGTCTAACTTCCAAACTCGATTGTGCACATCGTACTCATCGACTACGTCGTATAGTGGCTCCTCCTTGCTGATTGCATCGAATATGTCTATACTCGCACCCTGCGGGTCGCTGTACAGCATGAAGCCGGGCTCCAGGTTCTTCTGTGTTGCCCGCAGCATGTTGAGTCTGTCTATCTTCGGCCCTTCGTGGGTTTTCTCGTGGGGTAGAACTATCTTTTCTTTGAAGGGATGTAGTTCTACTGCTGAGATGAAGCCTTTACGGGTGTATTTTTTACCGAGTACTTCGAAGTTTTGATAGTAAACATAGTATGAGTTTTCTTTGTCTTTGAAGAGTGCGCCAGCCTTGAGCCATGCTTCCACTCTTTTTGCTGCCATCTCGTACCTATTCTCTTCTTTGGGCAGTATCAAGCGGCAGAAGTTGAACTCACTTTTTAAGTAGTAGTCTCTCTGTAAGTCAGATGGGATCTTATCGTAGGGCTGAGTTATCACATTGTCTATACCCTGGACTTTCTTCTCGTCGTACCGGATAGCCGGAAAGGGCTTGATCTCTACCATCTGATTCAACCCCTTTTCTTTAGCTCTTCGATGACCTGTTCGGCGGCTTGAGTTCCCGCACGTTTCTGTCCTTCCCAGGTTTGACCGCCTATGTGCGGTGTTGCGTGGAAGTTATCTAAAGTCAGCAGTTTGTTATCTCCCGGCGGCTCCTGTTCGAAAACATCCTTGCAGCCGAACCGTATCTCGCCTTCGGAGAGAGCGTTGTAAAGTGCGTCTTCGTCAACCACTCCACCTCGTGCACAATCTATGATTACGGCGTTTTCCTTCATCTTAGCGAACTGAGGCTTGCTGAGCATGTGATGAGTGGCATCGATATGCGGTACATGGAGTGTTATCACATCGCTCTCTGCCAGCAATGTATCCAAGTCAACCATCCTTGCAGGCTTGGGATCATCTACGTCGATGACATCATATGCGAGTACTTTCACCCCAAGAGCATCTACTCTTTTCGCCACTTCTCGGCCGATATTACCGTAGCCTATTATACCCATGGTCTTACCGTAGACTTCGTTGCTTTTGAGCTCTTTTTTTATCCACTTCCCTTCGCGCAAACTGATGGTTCCTGCCACCACGTTTCTGAAGGCGGCGAACATGTGGGATAGTACAAGCTCAGCAACGGATATTGTGGTTGCTGTCGGTGTGTTATAGACGGCTATACCCTTGTCCCTTGCATATGCAACATCGATATTATCCATCCCGATACCCGGCCGACCTATGGCCTCCAAGTTCTCCGCGGCATCGATAGTCGGTTCTCGTACTTTTGTGGAACCCCTGACTATGAGACCTTGGTAAGGGGGTATTGTGGCGGTCAATTCTTCCTTGCTCATATCGAACTTCTGGTCTACTTGAAGTCCGGCGTCCTCCATCATCTTTATCCCTTCTTCTGCTATGGGATTGCATACCAATACCTTTTTCATGTATATCACAGCCCCGCTTCTTTTTCGATGACGTCCGTCAATTCATTGACCGTCTCCAAAGTATGCTCACCCATGTGACCTATCCTGAAGGTCTTCTCCTTGAGCTGCTTACCGTAGCCGTTGGAGAACAGTAATCCGTACTTTTCATTTATACTCTGGCGCAGCTCTTCGACGTTCAACCCTTGGGTATTTGCTATGGTGCTGACGGTCTGAGACAAGTAGCCTTTTTCCGGGAACATCTCGAAATGTTTCTTTGCCCACGCCCTGGTGTATTCCGCCATATCCAGATGACGTTGTGAGCGTGCTTTATGTCCTTCTTTGAGCATACGCTTCATCTGTGCTCTGTAAGCGAGCATCAGTGAGATGGCCGGTGTCGAAGGTGTCTGCCCTTTCTTTTTGTAGTAGTCTATGTTGT
>CAYVTG010000066.1:0-11180 GCA_964454575.1 uncultured Thermoplasmata archaeon | reverse complement strand
ATTCTATGTATCCTCCGTCTACACCGTCTTCGAGTATCTCACGGTTCTTACCTATCAATCTACCCTCTCTGACTGTTTGTAGATCCCCCACTGCACCCACCACAGCTAGTTTGGAAAGATCTTTGTTTTCTCCCATATCCCTGGCCACCAGATATGTAGTTCCTGCGCCGGAAAGTTCGGTGGCACCGTCGATACCATATCTATGAGGATTCAGTTCAGACACAGAAGTATTACCATAATTTAGGATATTAGCTCTGTCCGCCCCGATGGGTTCACCGGCAGAACCCTGCGGTTCGTGATGGTCTGTTATAACGCAATCCATCCCTTTAAGAGCATCGAGCTGACCACTTCCAAAGTCGGTGAACCAGATCAACTCGTGACCCGCCTTTCGGAGAGAAAATATCTTGTCTCGTTCCAATTGTTTGATGAACTCTACACTGACTTTTTTACCGGCTCTCTGTAATGCCTTATACGCGATACCGGCCGATGTTATACCGTCTGCATCTATATGTGACACGATATGGACTTTTTCGGAAGCATTCAACTTCCTGACTATCTCGTCGATTCGTTCTTTCAAAGTATCGTATGCGCCTAATGAGAGGTCGGACATAAAGGTTGTCATATGTACTCATAATTAAACAATGTGTTGATATATCAATATATTCTTATACCCCTTCTTTTATGTAACTCATTGAGATGTCGAAAAAATTTACAACCAAAGATATGGTACTGGTAAATCTTCTGGAGTTCTACCCCGTGCAAGATATGAGCCCAAAACCACTTGAGATAACGCAAGAGGGACTGGCTGAGGTGACCGGTTCGAGACAGAATACCATATCCTATGCGGTGAGGGAATTAGTCGACGAGGGATCGATCTACGAGGAAACCACCCGGGTAAAGGGAAGAAGGCAGCGTAGAAAGGGGTATTATCTTACCGAGAAAGGTACGGAAACCGCTAAGCGAATCAGGGAGAGGTTGGCTCGTATCCCGGTTAAGATCACACTCAACGGAGAAACAAAAAGTGTTCTGTTGAAGGATATCAACAATTATTTTCACACTAACCTTTCGCTTCTAGAGATATACTGTGATATCAAAGATGGATTTTTTAAAACACAGGGTTCTAAGCAGAAGAGATCCAATTCCGCATATCTACATCATATGCCGGATCCGCCCACATTCGAACCCCATTGCATGGATGAAATAATTAAGTGGTGGGAAGGGGACAGTAAGATATTTATCATTGAAGGAGAAGGCGGCAGCGGTAAAACTTCTCTTATCACAAAGTTCATAGATAGGATCAAAGGGCAGACCAATATATTTTATTTCAAGATCAACCGATGGCACACTCCGAGATACCTTTGGATGAGCCTAGCTAGATTTTTATCGTCTGTGGGCGAACATAAATTGATGGCATATCTGGAATCCACGGACAGGATATACTTCAAAGAGGCCATGAGTGCTCTAAGGATGGACCTTGAATTCATCGATGATGCCGTATTTATAGTCGAAGATATCGACGCACAAGAGACCCTGATGGATCTATTATGCAGTCTTTGCGGTGAGATCATAGATGTACCTTTGGTTCGTCTTGTCGTCTCGGGTAAACCGGATTCATGTCCACCGGGATATAGGGGAAAGATGCGCATGGAGAATCTATCTATGGAATACGGAGAATGTGAGGTCCCTATGTTCGTCGAGATGGGAAAAGCATTCGGTCTTGATGAGGGCTGCGACGTAGTTCTCGACGTGATCTTAGAGAGTAAGTTCACCCCCGAAGAGTTCATCGCTTTAGCTTATAGTTCGATCTTCCGTACCCCTGCGGAAAAGGGAGAAGTCATGATGGTCGCCGAAGTCAACAGAAATCTCTTCGATACGTTACTAGAAACCCCTCTTATATCCACCACTTTCGAAGACCATATAACACCTCATGATATAGTACGAGAACGTATATTGGGAAGGTTGATACACGAAGAACAGGAGATATTACATTCCTTGGCAGCAGAATATTTTGACGTGATACCTGCTAAGACCGCAGAAGAGCAGATAGAACATCTGTATCATTCAGGAAAAGCCGGAGATCCCGAAGATTTTATCGTGATACTAAAGGATCATGCCGAAAATATCATATCCGCCGGATTCAACGAACAACTGATACGTGAATTGGATTCCCTTTATCTCAATATAGACATATCAGGAAGCGGTGGTTATGTATATTTATGGAAAGCCGAGGCGTATCGTAAAAGCGATCATCTCGATGATGCATTAGATGCATACGATGATATTATAAATAAAAACATGGACACCGAGATACTGACAAGAGCCCATTTGGGCATCGCATCGGTCTTTAAATCTAAACAGCAGTACACGGATGCGATAGAACAATATAAGCAGGCTGCAAAGATGGCAAATGAGCTTGGTAAAAGGGGCGAATCTCTCCTGGGTGCAATATATCTCCAATTGGGCGAGGCCATAGCTCAAACAGGTGACTACAAATCTGCAAAGGACCATATGGACAAGGCCATCACCAAACTAACTTCTGAAAAAGATTATCACCTGCTCACAAATTCTTACTTCCAGTTGGCCAGATTGGAGAAAGAAAGAGGCAACACCCAGGCCGCGATAAAACTGTTCGAAAAGGGTATAGATACTTGGAAAAAAATAGATGAAACTTACCTTCGAGCCGACGGATTGTACGATATCGGTACATTCTATAAAGGGGTAAGAGACCTTGCCGATGCAGAAGAATTCCTTGAAGAGGCGGTGGAAACCTGTGACCGATTTGGTTATACATATCTTAAAGCTTTAGCGTTGATAACCCTTACCGAGTGCAGTCTCGAACGCAGCGATATAGAAAAGGCTATACGGATAGGTTCAGAGGCAATGGAAATAGTCAAATATCTAGACCGGGACGAAGAGATGGCTTACGCACATGCACTACTCGGTCAAGCATACGGGATGAAGGACGACATCGAAGAGGCAGAGGACCACTTCAACCATGCGATAACCATCTATCACAAACTAGGTCTTTCTTATCCATTGGGTCTAACATATTTCTCCATGGCAAAATTGCAGGAAAAAAGTGGTAACAAACAGGGTGTTGCGGATAACTATCGAAAGTCCGTCCTCTCGCTCACGTCCAGCGGCGCAGACGAAGCGGCCCAGCATGTGGAACGGGTCATGAAGAACATACCCATATCTATGTAATTCACTGGTAGCTGTGGCATTCAGTACAATACCAGCTTTGGTATTCCTTACGATATATCAGTTCCCGTCCACAATCCGGGCAAACGTTCTTTTTTCTAAAAAGACCGAACATCCAGTCCTTCTTAAACAGATCAGTCTTCTTTTTACCGTAACTAGTATCGTATCGGCCTGAACTTTCAGTCTCCAGATTTCTTCCACACCACTGGCATTCGCCGGACCAGTAAGACATCGGCCCGCCGCATTCGGGACACTTTTTACTCGATTTAGGCCCTTCCTTTACTCTGAAAACAAGATATGTGACTACTAACAAGATCATCATGAATATGAACGTACAGCAAGCTATCTCCCACATCAAAGATCAAACCCCCTGTCCGGTAAGGGCTGCTGTATCATCAAAAGCAGATAGAAATGGTCCATAATAAAGCTATTGCTTTTCCGCAACACAACACTTAAACAATCAAAGATGGATATACATCTCATGGAAAAAGTTCCATCATTGAACCATGTAAATTTCTACTATATCACATCCGAGAACATGGAGCTGCCCGTGTACGAACAGGTATCGGCGGCTATCGGATGCGGTGTGAGGATGATACAGTATAGAAACAAGAATGACACTGCCGGGAAGATGTATCAGGAAGCCGTACAGCTGAAGAATTTATGTTCTGGTCGTGCACTGTTCATCGTCAACGACCGAGTGGATATCGCCATGGCGGTAGGTGCGGACGGAGTGCATCTCGGGCAGGATGACCTACCAGGAGAACCGGCACGCCGGCTGATAGGCGATCTGATACTCGGCATATCCACACACGATATCCAACAGGCACGAGAAGCTTCCAAAATTGCAGATTACATCGGTATCGGGCCCGTTCACAGAACGGATACAAAAGAGAGCGCCGACAAAGCCCTTGGTGTTCAGGGTGTTTTAGATATCGCAGGAGAGGTCGATGTGCCTACGGCGGCTATAGGCGGGATCAGGGAAGAGGATATCGTACCACTGGCACAGGAGGTAGATATGCTGTGTGCCATTTCCAGCGTTTGCGGAGCGGGAGATTTCAACGAAAACATACTGCACTTCGAGAACACTCTTTGTGAAGAAAAGAGGAGGAGGCAAAGATGACGGACATAGGCGAACTGGGAGAGTTCGGCCTACTGGACCGTTTGACCGGAGATATAAAGGCGGTCGAGGGAGTTTTCAAGGGGATAGGCGACGACTGCGCCGTGCTCGATACTGCGGATGATTATCACAAACTAGTGACTACCGACATGCTCGTATCCGGAGATCACTTCCGTACAGACTGGCACAGTCCATGGCAGATCGGCTGGAAGTCTATGATCGTGAACGTTTCGGATATCGCCTCTATGGGCGGTCTACCGGATCATGCCCTTATATCCATGGCCTTACCCGACGATACTCAGGTAGAGTTTTTGGAAGGTGTTTTTCAAGGTATGCTCCATGCCTGCGACAGGTATGGATTTACTATCATAGGTGGCGATACAACCCACGGTGACCAACTGGTTATCAACGTGGTGATGATAGGGCATGTGGAGCGGGATCTACTGTCCTTGAGGAGCGATGCCAAGGTGGGAGATATCATCTGTCTAACCGGGGATCTCGGTAAAAGCTGGGCCGGTCTGGAGCTGCTGAGAGCCGGTAAAGAGGGCTATACAGATTTCTATCTTCAACCGGATTGTAGGCTTGAGATCGCCAGGAAACTGGCCCCACATGTGAACGCCATGATCGATGTTAGTGACGGCCTGGCTTCCGAGGTGAATCACATATGCCGCGAAAGCGCAGTCGGTGCAGAGGTATTTATGGATGATATACCGATCTCCCAACGAACAAAAAAAACCGGTGAGATACTCGGAAAAGATCCGATGAGCTGGGCGCTTTCCGGCGGTGAGGATTTCGAGTTGTTGTACACCGTTTCAGAAGAACGATTCGACGATATCAAGGAAACCGAACCGATAGTCATCGGAAAGATAACCAAAGAAGGTGCGTACCTTATAGACGGTGAAAACAGGTTACCGTTAAAAGGCGGCTACGATCATTTCAAGCGCTAGAGTTCTTTTCTCTGTCTTAAAAGATATGTGTCGTATCCGTGCTTACTCCAGAATCTTACCGCTCCTTGATTCTCCGGAGCCACAGTTACTATGGCCAGATCGATCCCTTTGTTCTTTATCCACCTCTCAGCCATCGTGACCAGTTTGCTTCCGATCCCCTCTCCTCTCCTATCATCCCTGATGAAGACGTCCATTATCACGCCCATCTCCTTTTCTTTGAAGAAGGGTGCACGGTTTCTTAACATCACACTCGCAAAACCGAGTATCTGCCCCTGTTCCCATGCTGCAAATGTGGTCATATCATCACGCTTGAGGCTTTTCTCCATGAGGTTTCTCCACTCTTCACACGGATCATCGTTAAGGTCGTAACCTTCCATCATCTCCTCGTGCATCACCGCTAGCTCGTACCAAAGAGTAGTTATCTCGTCCAGGTCTTCCTTACATGCTATCTTGATCCGTACGCCCATGGTGTGGTCTATATGTACCAAGGAGTATTTAGATTTAAAGGAATCAAGATGGCGATGTTCAGGGATAATGTACACAAACTTTTTACCATAGTAAAAGTAAGTATCATACAGTGAGATACATGAAGATAATAGTCGCAGATGAAAAAAGACCACCGCGCATGCTCCTTGACAATATTTTGCATTTGAAAGATCACAAAGTGCTGCATGCCGAGGATGGTGACGAAACCATAAAATTATTGGAAGAGAATCCAGATACGGATATGATCTTCGCCAGCTGGAACTTACCAAAGATAAGCGGGGGCGAGCTGGCAAAGGCCCTGAAAGAAAAATATCCCGAAAAGTATCCCTACATCTTATTCACCACCCCGCGTGGTACTGACAGAACATTGATGGATGCATTACGGGCGGGTGCCAACGACATAGTGTTCAAACCATTCGTTGTCGAGGTCGTTGAATCAAGGGTAGAACGGGCGATAGAAGAGATGGAAAACGGGATATCCGATGATGGATTCGATCCTATATCCGACCTAGAAAAAGAGCATCGTTTTATAGAGCGTGTGATGAACACCTTCCAGATAATCGCTTCAAAGATGCACGGTAAGGTGCAGAAGAACATACTGGAATGGATAAACGACACGTCACTTACCATGGAAAGACATGTTCATCACAAAAAGGAGATGCACTACCTTGTAGCATTCCTGGAGAAGGCCATCTGCGAACACGGCGAGGATCCGGAAGACAAATTATTTTCCAGAGCCGCCTTGAAGAGTGTAGAAGAAGAACACAAAAAGATAGAAGATATATTCAAAAAACTTCAAAGTGAGATAACAGCCAACATGGAAGGAGCGTCAAACGAGGGATCTCTAAAAAAAGCCATAGACGATTATGCGGTTTTAATGAGAAAACATCTACGCAGGGAAGAGCGCTTTTTGTTCCCCATGTCGCGACGTTATATCGACCCGGAGATCAAAAAACAGATGAAGGTCGACTTTCATAGAGTCGAGAAAGAAGCCGGTCGGGATAAACTGGAGACGCTGCAAGATAAACTCTCACGCGTTGAAGATGTTCTTGGAATAGAAAGGCCGAAAGGATAATAGTATACGGGTCTATACCTCTTTATGAACGGGAGAATACCACCTGCACTTCCGTATATAGGTGAAGAGGAAAAGCAGGCAGTGCTCGAAGTGCTCTCATCCGGACAGATAGCCGCAGGTCCACGGGTGAAGGAGTTCGAAGAGAAGTTTGCAGATTATATAGGTGTAAAAGAAGCTGTTGCCGTAAGCTCAGGCACTGCCTCACTACAGGTGGCGTTACTCGCCGCCGGGATAGGCAAGGGAGATAAGGTGCTTATACCGGCATATTCATTCTTTGCCACGGCATCCGCTGTACTCACCGTAGGTGCAGAACCAGTCTATGCGGATATAGATCCGGTATCTTTCTGTATCGATCCTGATACCGTGGAAGATGTGGATGCAGTACTTCCCGTACATATATACGGGCAGCCCGCCGATATGGACAAGATCAATTCACTGGCAGCAGAGAACGATGCCGTCGTCATCGAAGATTCATGTCAGGCCCACGGTGCCGAGTATCACGGTAAGAAGGCAGGCTCTCTCGGAGATGTAGGCTGCTTTTCTTTCTACGCAACCAAGAACATGGTCACAGGCGAAGGCGGGATGCTGACCACCGACGACATCGAGCTGGCGGAGCGTGCCAGATCGATAAGAGCCCACGGCAAGGACGAAAAAGGCCTCCATAGATCGATAGGCTACAACTTTTTGATGACAGATATCGCCGCAGCTATCGGTTTGGTCCAACTGGATAAACTTGATGGGATGAACGACAGCCGCCGTGAGAATGCGCACATAATCGATTCCGAGCTGGCCAAACTGGAAGGATACGTGACACGGCCGGTGGAGTTAGAGGGAAGAAAACACGTTTACCATCAGTATGCCCTGAGGGTGCCCGCCGAGATAAGGGACAGGGTGGTTACCGGTATGCAGAAGGCCGGAGTAGGGGTACGACACGGTTATACACTGCCGATCTACCGGCAGCCGGCCATCGACCTGGAAATTGACCTCCCGGAAACGGAAAGAGCCTGTCGAGAGGTTATCTGGGCCCCTGTATTTCCACAGCTCGACAGAGCCGAGATGTCCCGGATAGCATTCGGACTTAAGCAGTTCTTGAAGTAAGGTAAAGATTAAGTATGTTTCAACGGTTGAATGGTATATGTCCTACTCATGGACCCTTACGGATATGGCAAATTATCCCTTCCTGGATGCTGCGAAGAGATATATCGTGGAGAGGGGCCCCGGCATCGACGAGCTGCTGGACGAGTTGGACGAAGTCGTGATCCGTGCGGAAGGAAGGGTGCTGGAAGCCATAGAAGACGGTAGGGTCGCAAGCCGCAGTCTCGACGATGATATACAGCGTGAAGATGAATTATTTTCTTATCCCGTAGCACGCATGCTGGTGTCGTGCATCGCAGACAATTTTTTGATACGGAGATACGCCCTTGGGGAGGCAGAAAGGATCTCCGAGCGTCTGGCTTCGGAAGACACCGATGTATTACTGGAAGTGGGAGATGAACTCGGCATCCCGGGTGTATTGAAAGATGATACCATCTTTTTATCGTTCATAGACTACCTGGAGAATACTGCAAACCTCAAAGGCCCTACTTGGAAATTAGTAAATCAGGACATCCGCCAAGGGCGTGTGCTCGTACAAATTCCGAGATATATACGGATAATCAAGGAGAAGGTGATGTTGACCACCATCCATGAACTACCGGTACCGGTGAACGACGAGATACTGGATGTATTCAGCGATTATATAGATAATATACAAAAACGTCTGGAAAGTTCCCGATTTCAAATTCAGCGTCTCGACTTGGGGCGTGTGGAAACAGAATTGTTCCCTCCCTGCATGAAGTACATCCTGACACAGCAGAAGGAAGGCGTCAACGTTGCTCACGATGCCAGGTTTGCGCTCACAGCGTTCCTCCATAAAGTCGGGCTCGATGAAGAGGGGATACTGCAATTGTTCAGCGAGTCGCCGGATTTCAGAGCGGATCTTGCAACCTACCAGATAGAGCATATAATCGGCGAGATATCCGGGACCGAATACACGCCGCCGGGTTGTGACTGGATGAAGACCAACGGTATCTGTTACGAGCCGGATTCTCTCTGCAGCCGGGATTGGATGGAGCACCCTTTGACCTACTATTCAGTAAAAAAGCGCGGAAACCGTGAGGAGGCGGATGAAGATGAAACTGATACTTAGAAGATGGTTCATCCGTCTTTTGATAGCCAGCGCTCTTTTTCTATGGCTGCTTACGGTTATCTTCACACAACCCGGACATCCGGAACCGTCTCCCTACTGGTACGTCCGGGAGCTTCACTTGGCATTCTGGCCCGGTATATTATGTTCGCTGTCCGCCCTATTATTATCGATGCAGCACGGTAAGGCTGAAAAATTCATCTGTATCTTCCTACCGATCCTCTATCTCTACTCTTTACCTTCGATAGTCCATGACATGCCCACGGTCTTCGATATATATCACGTGATACCCGGGGTCCTATCTATAATGAGAACCGGGGCCATGGATCTGTCTCGGACCATATTCCCACTGTCCCATATATACTACGCATCCAGTATGCTGATAACGGACATGGCACCTCTGGATTACGTACGTCTGTATCCCACCATATTAGCTTCGGGCATAGTACTGATAGTATACACGGCGGCAAAGCGCATCTGGGAGAAGGGCGCCGTTATAGCACCGCTTGCATTCCTATCTTTGAACTGGTACATGGAATATCACATGGCAAGACAGGCCTTCGGTGTATTGATATGGGCCGTCTTCTGGCTGCTGGTATTCTTCTTCCTGGAAACGAGAAGCTGGAAGTTCGGCGTACTCGCAGGTATAGTTCTATTCAGCATAATCCCAGCTCATCCGGGGATGATCATAATCGTCGCCTTCAATCTCATGGTACTGGCAGCCCTGGTATCGTATGCATTTGTACGCAAACGCAGCTGGTTTTACATACGATATACCATCGTATTCCCTGTGATATTCTTGGTGGGGCTAGCCGCAGCCTACTACGCCTTACCGGAGATCAAGCTGTATCTCACATCCATTTACGAAGGCACCACCGCAGGGGGATTCCAGGGATTCTCCATGGGAGGCCCGGCAAGTGCCAGTCCGGAATACACTATGGTGAACAGGATCCGTATGACCATGGGGGTTGCCCAGAGTGTTATCGGACTCGCGGTGATAGTACTTTATGCACGACTCAGAAAGGGCAGAGCGATGCTGCTGTGTGCATGGTTCCTGGGCTGTTACTTCTGGTTGGGTTACTCACTAACGCACAACGGATATCTGATAGAAAGGGCATTTTTGACCGCACTGGTGCCGGCGTCGATACTGATAGCCATGACCCTAAAACCCGCACTCACAGGTAAATTCCGCTGGAAGAGATATCTACAAATAGCATCGATATCGCTGCTGGTATTCTTCTTGATATCCATACCCATCACCAAGAACTCCGTGGATGCCATGGAGACTCCCTCCAAAGAAGCATACTCCGCCGGACGTTTTGCACAAAACAACATGGAAGGCAGGGTAAACATAATGGATACCCATGAAGGCCTTTTCAGGTATCTGGAGTCAACGCACAACTCGACGGTATCATTCCGTTCCGGCCGCTCCGGTATCCGAGACGATTTCGATCTAGGTATGACCTTTGGATATCATCTACCGTCTACGACCAATTTCCGGGCTGAAAGGCTGTTGTTCACCGATTATTTCAACAATTACATACTCATAAGATACGATAACGAAACGGCGGTTGAAGAGATACACATCTACGAAGAACAATTCGGAACGATCTCAAACAGGGTCTTCGATTCCGGCGGCTCCAGGATATATTCCAGGGGCTAACTGACGGTTACGACCGACAAAAAAGCGGATCCTTGGCGGTTATAATCGCCAACAAATCATCTGCATACTGCAGAGATACCTTTAAAATAGACAAGATCGACGGGATCCAAGTTATATACGTACCTGCGTGGCTATTTTTACAGATCGTATGAGTGTTTTTGTTTAGCTTGTTAGTCATCATTGCAATTTTGTAACATCGATTTGCCCAGCAGCTTTGCCCACACGATCAATAAAGGGGTGACATACGTTCGTGGTTTACACAATGGAAGTATATATGCACGGAGATAAAACTGTTTCGGAAGTGACTGTTTGTGATCACGAGGTAAAATGATCAACTAATTTTATGAAAGCGTCTTTCATTTCCCTTATATCCTTTTCTAGAACGTCAAACTTGTTCAATAGTTTATCCAAAGTGTTACTGAACTCGCCGTACTTTACATCCAGATAATCGAACTTTTCCATCGTTTCCTGTTTTTCCTGTTCTTTAAGTCGTGAATGGATAA
>CAYVTG010000065.1:0-11293 GCA_964454575.1 uncultured Thermoplasmata archaeon | reverse complement strand
AATTTCTGGGTGATCAATTCCTTTATCTTTTCTTCTTCTAATTCCTCTTCAACGTATTCTGTAAGTGCGTCTCGGATAATATCTGACCGACGCTTAAATTTTTCATGGGCCAGACGATCTATCTCCTCAAGAAGCCTTGAGTCCACCCTTATACTTACTTGTTCCAAAGACATTTGTATCCTAATGTAAGTCATTGGGTTACTGATATTAATAATTTACGAATGTGATACTTCAATCCGCCTTCCCCCTCACCAGCACCGAAGAAGATATCACGTTAACGAACTCCGGTATCGGATTATCTTTCCTGGTGCTGAGTAACTTAAAAGGATGACAAAACAGTGGTTGTTTAGGATTATCATTTTAAGTACGTTTCCGCTCTTTTCACTTCTTCTTCGATCTCATTCGTCTTTAAAAGGGTATACAACTTCATTTTTCTTCTTTTCAGCTCTTCAATAAATTCATCGAAAGAAAGTCCAGCCATCTCAGCGGCTTTGCCGGCGGATATACGACCCTCCCTGTAAAGTTCTATGGCTATCAGGATCATACCTTCTTTTTGTATATCTTTATCATCTTTGAAGATATCGGTAATACCTTTTGGTACTTTTACAGTTATGTCGGTCACTATCATCATCTCTTGGTCTTTTTACGGTAAAACATTGTTCTATATTGTATTAATATGTTTGGGAATCCGAGTGGACAAGGCAGAGAGGAAGTACGAACTGGTGGACATCGGTGAATCACCTAAAGATTAATCTACGACCTTGTTTTCGCACTGCCTGACATGGCATCGGATACATCGTACGATAAGCGCTGGCTGCTGCTCTCGCTTCTGGTACTCAGTATATTCGTCGGATATCTAGCACGGATGAGCGTCTCCGTGGTACTGCCCTTCTTATCTGTGGATATGGGGTGGGCGATAAGAGAACAGGGGAGCTTCGGCGGGATACTGCTTGGTATATTTTTGGTGAGTTACGGCTTTTCGAACATATTCTTCAGTCCGCTTATCGACATATACGGCCCCAAAAAGATGTTGGTGTCGTCCATACTTGTATGGTCCGGAGCTATATTCATGGCCGGTTACTGGGGACATATATACAGTATGTTCCTGCTCAGCCGCGTGATCCTAGGCATCGGCCAGGGTGCACTGTTCCCTTCGGCCACCAAACTTACTGCGGAATGGTTTTCTCCCGGGGAAAGGGGACGTGCCAATTCACTCTTCGTAAGCGGAGGTCCCATCGGTGTTCTAGCGGCACCACTACTGATGATGCCAGTTATATTGAATTCGGGATGGAAGAGTTCACTCTACATGGTGGGTATCCTGGGTGTGCTACTGGCTATACCCATATTGATGTTCATACCAAAGGCAGGTAACACGAACAGCAACACTAAGAGTGGTATAATCGTAGATATGAAGGAGATGATGAAAGACCGACAATTTCAGTTGATTTTGGTCGCCTCTACGGCAATGACATCGGTGTGGTGGGGGATGAGCATGTGGGTCCCTACATACCTGGTGGAGGGCCTAGGCATACCGCTGGACAGCATAACGTTAGGAGCGAGTTTGCCCTACCTAGGGGCGATAATCGGGATGTACACTGGTTCGTTTATCTCGGATATCACCGGCAAAAGACGCGAGATCGTCTTGGTCGCTCTGTGTATGTCCGCCTTCTTTTTGATCGTACTCACCGTTGTACCCATACCCAACATCACAACCGCCATCGCTCTACTGTTCTTGGCCTTTTTCTTCGGCCAGATGGCGCCTCCGATCTTTTTCACGCTGATACAGGATATGGCACCCAGAGAGACCCTCGGTGCAGCCACTGGGGTTATGAACGGTGTCTGTAACGGTCTGGGCGTTACCGGGCCGCTGCTGGTAGGCTTTATCGTCGCCGTCACAGCGTCCTACAACATGGGATTGCTGTCTTTAGCCGCCGTTGCCATAATAGGCGCGGTAGTATTCAGAAGCTTTAAAAACTGAGATAAGAGTTGAAAAACATGAGATTGATAGTGGTACGACACGGAGAGTCCGAATGCAACGCCACCGGTGTTGTTTCTACAAACGACACACCGCTGTCGGAGATAGGCAGAGAGGAAGCAAAGCTAACAGCTAAATGTCTGAAGAAGTACAAAATAGACAAGATATACTCCAGTGACCTGCCACGTGCTGCTGAAACCGCCCAGATAATCGCTGAAGAGTGCCCTGTCTCCGGTATCAACTACGATAAAGCTCTGCGGGAAGCGGATGAAGGGGACTACGGAGGCCTGGATTATAAGGATGCAAACCAAAAGTTTAGAGAATTCATCGATGCCTCAGATTCGCATCTAACGAAGCATCCTGCTGGGGGAGAGAGTGTAGTGGAACATAGAGATAGAGTGATGAACTTCGTTTACCGGGTGATCTCGGAGGAAGAGGGTACCGTACTGCTGGTAGCCCACGGCGGGACAAACAAATTGATACTGGGAACTCTAAAGGGTGTTCCATTATCTGAGATACACAAGGGATATCACGCTAACTGCTCCGTAAGCGTTCTGGATATGGGGGATGATATCACGATAATATTGGAAGCAGATACGTCTCATCTTGATTAATACTCCGAAGAACTTATTATCTACTTATTTATGTGCCGTAAAATCGCAAAAAGGTGTTCATATCATGTCTGAAAAAATACTCGTAACAGGACCCTTCGGTCAGATAGGGTCGGAGCTTGTACCGGAACTGCAGAATAGATACGGAAAGGAAAACGTTGTAGCATTGGGTCACAGGCACATACCTAAGGATTACGACGGAGTTCTAGAAACTGGTGATGTAAGAGATCCGGAAGAGATGTCAAAGTTGTTCGAAAAATACGATTTTACACAGGTTTACCATCTTGCATCACTACTATCGGCGATCGGCGAAGACAAGCCAGAGCTCGCTTGGGACGTTAACATAAACGGTCTGAGAACGTTTTTAGACATCTGTAAGGACAGGGAGGTAAAACTATTCTGGGCCAGTTCCATAGCTGTTTTTGGCCCCACCTCGCCGCTTGAGAACACTCCACAGCACACGGTTTTGGAGCCTACAACCATTTACGGCATCACCAAGGTAGCCGGTGAGTTACTATGTCAGTACTATCACGAACGCTACGGTTTGGACGTTAGAGGACTGCGGTATCCCGGATTGATAAGTTGGAAACAGGAACCAGGTGGAGGTACGACCGATTATGCAGTTGAGATATTCTACGAAGCACTCAAGAATGGAGAATATACATGCTTTGTCAACGAGGAAACAAAGCTGCCCATGATGTACATGGACGATGCTGTTCGCGGTACATTGATGATAATGGATGCAGATCCTGGAGATATCAAGATACGTATGAGCTACAATCACGGTGCACTCAGCTTTACAGCAAAAGAGCTGGAAGATGAGATACGAAAACATATTCCGGATCTGAAGGTCGATTACAAACCGGATAAGCGCCAGAAAACAGCAGATTCCTGGCCTGATACAGTTGACGATTCCGCCGCAAGAAAAGACTGGGGTTGGAAGCACAAGTACGATCTTCCAACGATGACGAAAGAGATGATCAAGAATTTAAGGAATAAGTTAAACAAAAACTAGAATCATCATCTCTCGCTGACCCATCTCTCAAGAGGTTTCAATGAAGCTTTCAACGAATGACCGTCTTCGGTCAGAGTATAGGTGACCTCCGGCGGTTGTGTAGGTTCTACGTTACGGTTTACCAATCCTTCACTTTCCAATTCTTTTAACCTGTCGGAAAGAGATTTCGGACTTATGCCTTCCAATCTCCTTTTCAATTCGTTGAATCTGTATCCATCCGGTCTCGCACCTAATAGACTCACTATACAGATGGTCCATTTCTTAGAAACTACATTGAGTATTCCCTCGGTGGTGCACAGACAGATACCTTCCGCGTCGCAACATTCGTGTTCTTGGTGTGTCATGATGTTTCAACTAATTTATACTTGTAACTTAACTATAAAAGATTAAACTACATCGTTTATATAGTTTCTTATTGTAACTAACTATAAGTGATATACTATGAGAGGAAAGAGTTGTGGACACGAAAAAGGTAAAGGCGAATGCGGACACGGTGGAGGACATCATCACGGAGTTTGTTCATGTGGGTGCGACTGCGGATGTACATCTGGCTGTTCCTGCGGATCTCAGTGTAGCTGCGGTCATCACGGTGGAAGCTGGAGAAGATATACCTCTAAGCGTGAAAAACGTGAGAAATTGGAAGCTTACATGAGCGAGCTAGAAGAAGAACTTCAGGCGGTCAAGGAAAAACTCGAAGAACTCGCCTAAACCCCCTTTCTTAATTTTTTAAAAAGAACGTGTTTTCATTTAGAGTTAGCTTTCAAAGAATAGAAAAGTAACAAAAAGGGAGGGAGGGTGATTATCGTGATGGTGAGTCCCTTTGTAACAAAAAGGGAGGGAGGGTGATTATCGTCATATGTTGTGCCTAAGCCTTTGCACACTTGTATATACGTGCAAGTGTATTTAAGCTTTTCCCTTTTCCTTTAAAAAATGCGGTATTTTTATAAAATTTGAAATACCGATATGGGAACGAATGAATAGATAATACTATGATATTTATCATACAAAACTACCGCATATAGGGGTAACAGTATAGTTTATAAGTCATGTAACCATAATACATCGGTATCATGGGGCCTAAGACCACCAACGTACTGCCATTGATAGGCCGAAAGGCCGAGATCAAGAAGTTTTCCGGGTTGATAGATAGAGTCAAAGGTGGAAATGGCCGGACACTACTGATATCCGGAGAACCCGGTATAGGTAAAACTCGGCTGGTTTCCGAATTTTTAGAGATATCCGCCGAACAAGGATTCAATGTTCTTACCGGGGCCGCCGATATCAACTCTCTTCATCCTTTTCATCTGTTCACTAACGCCTTAGCTGATGTGACCGATGAACCTCTTTTCAAAGAGGAAAAATTCACCTCGTTCTCGGAGATATTTGCCGTGGATAATTCAGGTATCCTTCTTGCGACCACAGTTTCCGATGAAGACGAAGATATGGACGGAGACATCTTTGCGGGTATGCTCTCGGCGGTACAGAACTTCGTTAAAGATTCATTCGACCATTCGGGGAATTCCGGTGGTGGCCTTGGCCGGTTGGAATACGGTAACATGAAGATATTGATTGAACACGGGCCTCACATCTATGTTGCCGCGGTGATCAAGGGAAAGGAGCATCCTGAGATGAAACGGACCCTTGCAAAAACTGTGCACAACATCGAAAGTGAAGATACGGAAGTACTGGAAAGCTGGTCCGGAGATATGGACGAGATGGAGGGTGTCCAGGATAAGATAACTGCTCTTTCGGATATCAAATACACCGTTCGAAAGGATATAGAGGAATTGGATCTCGAAAACGAACGCAGGCGGATAGCCGACAGAATACTTGAATTACTTTACGAGTTGGTTGAAGAACAACCGATATTATTGCTGCTGGAAGACCTTCAGTGGGCTGACGAATCATCTCTGTTCGTATATGATTATATATCCAGGAACATCGCAAGCAAGAACATTTTTACCCTGGGTACACGGCGTCCCAATGAAAGCGACATCGCTGACAAGACGATCGACGAACTGAAAGACGACGGTAACCTCGAAGAGATGGTCCTGAGCCGATTATCGTCTGAAGATGTGGATGAATTGATGGACGAACTGTTCGAACCTAACGAATTCCCCGAAGAGCTCGGTACTCGACTATTCAAAGAATGCGAAGGCAACCCATTCTTCGTTATCGAGATGTTAAAACAGATGGAACAGGAGGGGAATATAGGTGAGAAGGACGGTGTGTACCGACTGATGACCGACACTTACAGCATACCTACCAGCGTCGAAGAAGTTGTTTATCGACGTCTGGAACTACTTGATCCGGATGCACTGACTATGATAGAGTATGCGTCCTGCGAAGGCAGCGAGATAAACGATAAGATACCAGCATGGTTCGATAGAGAGATAGATCACGGAACTTCCATGAGAGCACTTACGGATTCCGGTATATTGATATCATCAGATGAAAACTACACATTCACACACGCGATATTCAGGGATGTTATATACAACAGCCTTTCCAGATGGTGGAAGAACTCATATCATCATCGCTTGGGGGAGTTTTACGAAAACAACTATCAGGATCAACTTTCTGAAGTATATTACGACCTAGCAAGGCATTTTTCCAACACCAACGATTACGATAAAGCTCACGATTATTCATACAAAGCGGGAGAGAAGGCTGAGGTGTCTCTGGCACCGGAACAAGCTATCGATTTCTATGAAAGTGCTCTATACGCACTCAACAATATACGATCGAAGGAAGGTAAGACCGAAGGTCGGTGCGAACTCTTTGAAAGGATCGGTGATATGAGAGGACTCCTCGGTGACTTCGACGACGCTCTGGAGTATTACAACGAAGGATTGGAGATAGCAAGCACAGACGAAATTCGAGCAGGATTACACCGCAAGCTGGGTCACGTATTCATGACCACAGGTGATTACGAAAAGAGTCTGGAAGAATGCGATCTCGGTCTTGGGCTTATGGAAACGGATGAACCAGAGGCTGTTAAGCTCAACCGCGTAAAAGGACGAACATACATGCGAACGGGCGATTATGATAAGGCTATGGAGCTGCTGAGCGATGCCCTTGAACTGGCAAAGAGCATCGGCGACAAAGATGAGATCGCTGAAGTGGGGCATAATCTCGGGACGGTGGAGTGGTACAGGGGGAATTATGGTAAGGCATTGGAGTATCTGGAAGATGCTCTTGAGATACGAAAGAAACTTGATGACAACAGAGGTGTGGCTAGAACGGCGACCAATATAGGGATAGTTTATAGTTCAAGGGGTGACCCTAAGGATGCATTGACTTATTTGGAACAGGCACTTACTTCATTTGAAAAAATAGGGGACAAGCTGAATCTTGCTCTGGTATATAACAACATGGGGATGGCATATTTCAAGCTGGGAAAACTTGACGAAGCTTTGAAATATTTTGAAGATAGTCTGGAACTATTTCAAAGAGTAGGAGATAAGGGAAGTACTGCTACGGCATTGAACAATTTAGGTTTGGTTATTCAGGAGATGGGGAAATTGCAACAATCAATGGAATATCACGAACGCAGTTTGGATATCAGACGATTGATAGGTGATAAACAAGGGATAGCCATGTCTCTTTATAATCTGGGGAAGGTATATATGGAAAAATCGATGT
The DNA here is from genome assembly GCA_964454575.1 of uncultured Thermoplasmata archaeon. Lineage (GTDB taxonomy): Archaea > Thermoplasmatota > Thermoplasmata > Halarchaeoplasmatales > Halarchaeoplasmataceae > Haladaptatiplasma. The sequence continues at coordinate 4,047 of CAYVTG010000065.1, read as the reverse complement.
ACGAATTAGCTTCTAAGACATTTGTAGATGCCGTTGATATTTGTAAAGAGATCGGTAACAAACACCTATTAGGAGAGATACTATGTGATATGTCCGATCTAAATCTAGTTATGGACAATACAAAATCAGCTGCTGAGAATGCAGGTAAAGCTTTGAAATTATCTAACGAATTGGGGAGCAGTTCCTTAGAAGGTTGCAGCAGGAACATTACTGGTAAAATTTTCGTAGCTAAGAAAGATTGGGGGAAAGCGAAGGAGGAATTTGAAAAGGCAAAACACATCTTTGAAGATAGTGGTGAGAAGAGAGAATTAGCTACTCTGTTTAGGGATTATGGTAACATGTATAGGACAAAAGGAGAGAAGGAGAGAGCTCTAGAATATTATAACAGAGCCCTCAATATACAAGTAGAACTAGGATTAGATAAGGATGTAAGAGTCACTGAGGGTCTTATAGACGGTTTATAGGCGAATCAGCTTTTGTAATCCACTGTCCAGATAACCGGAGAACTGTTGTCAATATATATCCAGTATGCTTTTCCCGGTTCGAAGTTAAATGTCCCTGGGGTGTAATTGTATAAAACATTATAATTCGCACTAGCATTGAAATATCCTATCTTGGTTACTTCCGTAGGTAAGCCATTGTTGCCTGTTATCGTGCTGGGATAACCGACCATGTTCCAGCCGGGATACAACGTGATGTCCGTGCTGACAGGTTCCGTACCCATTATTGTAAGCGTGGCATCTGCAGATAATTGTATCCATATCCCCATCTTGTGATTCCAGGTATCTAGATTATTGAAGTGAGAAGCTCTACCGGGCACGTAGCTCTTCCATTGCCCGGCGGATGCATCGTAGTACATCACCTTTTCATAGCTGCCTGTAATGCCGTATGTAGAATCTTCTAGTATGGCTTCAAGGTCAGTGTTTTCCGGAATGACCATGAGAGATATGAAATTCCAGCCATCTGATTGAGTATTATCGTTAAGTGATATACTAGATGTGGTGTACGGTGTCGCGGACACCTCGCTGCTGGCACTTCCTTCGCCCAGGCTGTTTACCGCTGTTATGTAGTAATAGTAGGTATCGCCTTTTACCTCCACTGTCGTATCGTTGTATTCTGTGGATGATGAAGAAACGGTTGCGTGATACGTTTCTCCACCCGACGTGGTCCCCCGGTATATTTTGTAATCAGTTATCGGCTCGCCGCCGTCGTTCGACGGAGGACTCCAAGATACGAGAACATATTCGTTTCCTTCGGTGGCATCGGGGGTTGTGGGTGCTGTAGGTGGGCCTTTCGGAGTGGCGGTATCCGTATCACTCGCCGGTCCCTCTCCCGCGGCGTTGACCGCAGTAATATAATACTCGTAGGTGTTGCCATTCGTCACAGCGGTATCGTCGTAGGTGGTCGTTGGTGCGCTGACGGACCCTATATGGCTTCCGTCTCTGTATATTTTGTAGTTTTCCACGGGTGTTCCGCCGTCACTGGTGGGCGGATCCCAGCTAAGGGCTACGTATCCGTCGTGTCCGGTGGCAGTGAGATTCCTAGGTTCGCTGGGCGGCGAACTGGTGGGAGTATAACCCCCACCTCCACTGCTACTGAACGTCGTACCGCTACCGCCTGTATCTCCGGCAGCGGTGGTTTTTTCATTGATGTTAGCTTCTCCGAGTCCTCCTCCGTATCCCCATACGCCACCCATATCGTCTCCCGCGGTGGATTGGAAGTTGACTCTGACCATGAATTGGTATTCCAGACCCTCTTTTAAACCATCAGCCAGGAAGTAATCCCTTCCCGTGTTGATCTTACTTGGGTCTGTTTCCAAATCATTTGCCCAAAGAGGTGGTTCTGCTTTTTCATTCCATCTGGGATCTGGTTTTGAATTACCTATATATGTCCATTCCTTAAATTGTTCGCCTTTTGAGTCTCTTATGAAAACTGCATAACTCTGGAAACTCTCGAAGGAACCTCTACCTGCAGGCTCCCCTAACTTTTCGTTAAAATCGGTATATTTAAAGTACGGTATTGATATGTTAATCCATGTAGGTCCGACAGGTTTGTCTGTCATTTCATTGACCTCTGGTTTTGGAATGGGTTCGTACTTGATATTATGCTCTTCTGGATACTCTGGAGTATTAACTGTCGCAGGTAGGTTTGATATCGCCGTGTAATTGATCAGTCCATATTTCTCGTCGAAGTGCTGGTATTCGGCCAGGAATATCACATTTTCGCCCTCTTCTTCAGGATTGCTATACCACATTTGAGGGGCTTCTTTCTCGTTACCTGATCCATCATTGTATGCCTTCCATGTGTAACCGGTTCTTACTTCCTCATCCCACGACTCAGCGCCCAATGTTCCGTCATTCCAGGCATCATCTGCCATCTTGTCTTCAGTTTCGATATCGTTCATCTCTATGACTGATATGTTACCGTTCCAAGGTTCGTCTTGTTTGGTGAAAAGTCTAGCATTCCCGTCATAGCTATTGTAGATGAATCCACCAACGTCTTGAGCGAACGCTTCCTTCCCCTCCACAGGCTGGATGATAAGTCCGACTGAGAACAGTATCATCACTGCTACAAATATGGCAAATATCTTCATGTTCGTCAAAAAAACTAGCGATGAAGTAGTATTTATTCTTTTTGTAGAGTTAAATAATTCTCTTCATATCTCATCTACGAGGTACTTACCCTTCTCCATTATCATGGTGTCATCGAACCAGATATCGCAGTTTCGGATGATCATGTCAACGTGTTCGGGGCAGCTCCATCCGGCGAGGGTCATGCCCGCGTTCGGGTCGCCAAAGGCGATGTGTGCACTGGGGTATTTTTCGTCCATGAGCATATTGCCGATGAGTCCGTCGATGAATAGATTGGTACCGATACCAAGTTCTCCGAAGTTCCTAGAGCAGGGATTCTGATCAACATACTCTACGAATTCCTCTTTCAACTTTTTATTATCGCATTCGACGTTGACTAATCTAGCCGGGTCGGTACCGCTTATCTTCAGTGTGACCGGATCCTCGTCTATCTCGGCTAGAGAATATACTTTATCGAAATAATCTCCTATCGTACCATCTATAACTGCTACGCCTTCAGCAGCATACGGTGCTGTGAATATCTCACCATCCGGAAGATTATGCCAGTTGCCTACACCACGTATTATACCCGTAGAGGGTATCCATTTGTATTTACCCACCTCGCACAGCAGGTCTGTTCCTTTCTCTGAAGTTATCCTGACCTCGTCGGCGGACACTGCAAGAGAATGGATCCTTTTGGTAAATTCTTCGATCTTGGCGTAATCTCCAGTTAAGGCCCTCTTGACTATCTCATCGGTTATATTCACCATATGAGCGTGCCGTCCTCCGGTTATAGCTGCTTTAAAGAATGGCATCCTAACTGTTTCAAGCTCTCCTTTATACGAACCTGCAGTCCAAAATGTAGCTGATGATGCAGTGGCAGTCTCCAATACTACATCAGGTAAAGCTTTCAGCGGTCGTTCACCATATATGTCAAGATTGAAAAATCTTACATTTTGTGTGAAATCTCTAACTGTGTTTCTGAGAGCTTTACCTACGGATAGACTATTTTCATCACAGACTATCAGAACTTTATCGTCTTCGGAGATCCCCATACATGTTTCGACGGCGTTGCGGCATCCTTTTTCGATGTTCATGTTTATACCCATTTATTTTTGAGAAAAGGTTTTCGTCAGTGTGATAAGAAAAAAGGAGTGATCATCGCGATATTATTTAGTCAAGTAGCTCCATGGTTCTTTCGATACATAACACCAATGACCTATCATTAGCAACTTTCTTTGCCCTGATAAGGCATTCCATGAAGGAATCCTTGCACGGATATACTTCGTGCGGGTTTATCTGCCCGGCAACGGTGTCATGATCCAGCATTTATATGTCCCCAAAATGACATCTTATACACTTGCATATTCATACACACGTGCAAACAATATAAACCTTTTGGTAGAGCTGGCTTTGGGACAAAATTACCATATTGGCTATGCCCTATTGAAATCTACTACAATGTCTTCTAGATATT
>CAYVTG010000064.1:0-11444 GCA_964454575.1 uncultured Thermoplasmata archaeon | reverse complement strand
ACATCACCTTTTTCCCAAATAGAATGGGAATCCCGAAAATATTAACAAGTCTCTGCTGCATAAGGATTAAGTAGCATATATCATATCTATCTGTATGAGAGTTACGGGGTTTATCGGAGATATCGACAGGGGGCGTTTGGATCATGGATGAAGGGTCGGTTATAGAGGTCGATAATTTAACCAAGATGTATGGTAACATGGTTGGGATCAAGGATCTAGACCTGACGGTAAAAAAAGGCGAGATAATGGGTTTTCTAGGACCGAATGGCTCCGGTAAAACCACTACCATAAGGACATGCTTGGGGCTTCTGAAAAAGACCAGAGGCGATGTTAAAATATTCGGACTCAATCCTGAAGAAGATAGGGTCGAGATATGCAGACGTACGGGATATCTACCAGGTGATTTTGGACTCTTTCCTGAGCTCAAAGTCAAAAATGTACTGGAATATCTACTGTCGCTAAGCGGTGTAAGATCACAAGAGATGATGCTTTATCTGTCGGAAAGATTCGAACTGGATCTGGACAGAAAGGTAAAGGAGTTGTCCAAGGGTAACCGACAGAAAGCAGGCATCGTTCAGGCCTTCATGGCCGACCAAGAACTCGTGATGTTGGATGAACCCACTTCCGGTCTTGACCCGCTGATGCAGCAGGAATTCTATGATTTTATCAAAGAAGAAGAAAGGACTGTTTTCATGTCGTCACACATATTAGCCGAGGTAGAAACGGTGTGTGACAGGGTGGCCATAATAAGACAGGGGGAACTTCAAGTTGTTGAAAACATCAAAAATCTTCAGAAAAAGATGGGTAAAGTCCTCGATGTAGAGTTCATAGAAAGAGTCGATCCGGACATATTCGATATGGAGGGCGTTACAAATATCGAGATAGATGGGAACAGTTTCAAGATGATAGTTACGGGAAATCTTGACGAAGTCATCAAAAGGGTTTCCGAACACGAGGTCGTTAATCTAAACCTTGAAACATTCGGTCTAGATCAGTTGTTTCTGCGCTATTATTCCGAAGGAGGAGATCAGCGTGTACGGTAGTACGGTTATGATGGAATTTAAAAAGAGCTGGAAAGGTCTGACACTCTTTCTTCTCATAGCACTATTGGTTGCCGGTGGTTTGCCGCAATTTTTTACTACATTTGAGGATATGTCCGGCCCTGAACTAGAAGGTGCTGAAAACGTGACCCTGGAGAAGGAAGACAGCTTTGTTTTACTCTCGTGGGAACCACGGGATGAAGCCGTGAGTTATATCGTATTTGAAGATAATAAAACATCGATGTTCATGCCAAAAACAGTTTATCAAGGTGTAGAAAACAACACCGAGATCACGTACGACACGGATGAGGTCCTTTACTACGCTGTTGTGGGAGTAAATGAAGACGAAGATATGATCTTCATAGGTATGGCAACCACCGATGAAGATGAACATCCATTCCAAGAATTAGTGGAGAGTGGTTTTTATAAAGGACTTACCGGCGGACGGAATATCGCTATGTATGAGATCAAAGGCTTCCTTTCGCTGGAAGTTTTTAGTTGGTGGTTCCTATTGGTGGGACTTTACATAGGATATATCTCGGTAAACACTTTAACAAAAGACATGGAAGAAAGACGGCTGGATCTGATATTTTCCACGGCCATATCACGAAAGCAATATCTGGCTGAGAAATTCACTTCTTTAGCCATATACTCTTTGGTACTTACATTGCTCTCTGCGGTGGTCATGAAGGCCTCTGTGAACTCTATCGGTTACGGAGCGGAACTATCATGGGTAACCTCCATCCTAAGCTTTATCGGTTCCTGGGCAGTATTACTTGTGGTGTCCGCGGTCGCCTTTATATTATCCGTTTACTTCAAAGAGTCCAGAACCGCCGTGGGTTTGATCCTTTTATTTGCGTTCTTCCAGTATGCTTTCTGGATAGTTGCAGGTTTTTCAGAAAGCTATCGTTGGATAAATGATTTCACAATACTAGGATACTGGGATTACAATTCAGTGCTTTTCGACGATATTTTCAATATATGGGAACTTTCGATTCTACTCCTGCTTACCGGTATCGCGATCGCAGCGGCGATGATGCTTTTCGATAGAGAAGACATACCGACCTGATCGTTCGATAAATTTTAAATATAATGCTATATATTATGCGGATATGGACAGGCGACTGATGGTATTCAAGATAGTTTTGGTGATCTTCGCGGTGATAATAATCGTGATCGCATCTATGGGTATACACTCTTCTTTCGTAGATCCGATAATCAATCAGGCGGTATTCATAGATGTTCCCGACGAAGACCAGATCTCGTGGAGTTTCGACGAAGAGAGCCTGAATATCTCGGCCTCGATATGGATAAATAATACCGGTTATTACGCTCTCGAAGATATCGACCTCTACGTGAATATGTACGGGTTGAATACCACATTGCTCGAAGAAAACATCCGGATCGAAAGAGTAGATCCTGGTGTAGACCACGAAGTACCCATCGATTTTACTATGGATTTTAATTCTCTTCCCGGCGAAATAACCATCGAAAATCTGATATTCGATAATGCCACGTTCTATGTAACATCGCACCTCACCGCAAATTATCCATACTCATTGATGGACCTGGAGTTCGACTACGAATCCACCGTCGAATGGGAGGGCATAGTTAACGATGTGGAATTCTTCTACGATGAAGTGCAAGTCAGCACTGAGGGAGGCACCAACATCCTTGAGATACCATTTGAAGTAGATACCAACGACGTCATATCGGGAGTAGCAGAGGTGAACATAGCCTTATGGAACGAAGATAGGGATACTAAGTATGCAGAAACATCTTTGGACGTTTACTTAGGCGTTATCGATTATAATTGGATACAATTCGAGTTAGATGATAATACTACCGAACACTTCATCACGAATAGTGAGACGGTATATTTTGTCTCCACCGTATCTCTACCGGACTCAGATGTTTCATTCGATTACACGGTCGAACACGAATGGGGTGCCCCCTTGAGGGATTTTGAGATAGACGATATTACTCTGGATGAAAATAATGTTTACACCGGTTTGTACTTTGTCAACGACAGCCCTAAAACACTAGATATACGCATAGATATAGAGATAGATAACGAAACTACCGGTTTGGTCGGTGTGTATAATGAAAGATTCATCATACAGCCGGGAGAGACACTCGATGAGGAGATAACCATCTCATTATTGAACGTGCCCGACTTCGCAGTTATAATGTTTTCAGAAGCCTTTTCGGGCTACGAATACGAGAAGGTGGTGGACGAGATATGAACGATAGACACCCGGTTAAAGCTGCTATCGTGGGCATAATTTTTGTAGTCATATTCGTCGTACTGGTATGGTTGGGAGTAAATATACTGCTGAGCATGGAGCCAGAGATGGAGTTTTTATTCAATGACACCATTTTCTATGCCGCATTATTTGGTGTCCCCATGGCCGCACTCGCCGCCATGAGCGCGTATTTTGAACCCGGTGAGCTGTATCGATTGGTCTTCTCCATATCCGGAGTCCCAGTATCGATATTATACTTTATATTCCTCTTTGGAAGCCTTGACTTGGGCTGGCATGGTGATGAATTCATTTACAGTATATCCATGAGTGGAATATTGATGTTGATCGTCATATTCTTGATACTCAAAGGAGGATACAACGTTACGGAATACGTGTTGTGCCGTAATAACGAGGATCTGGATGAACAGGAAGACGAAATGTTGTTGAACAGGGCCGAGGGATTAAAGCAGGAAGGATGGCTGGTGGACGATCTTATAGAAACCATAAAAGCGGACACTGAGCAGGGGCATGAAGCTCTTGAATGGTACGAGAGAAGGATCGATGCACTAAGACCGATAAAAAATAGATACGGATCGTTAGAGGCACACAGATTCCAACTCAAAACGTGGAAACTGGAGAAAGACTTGATGGACCCCCGTAATGATCCAAAAGAATTGGAAAAAAGAGTGGATAAGTTAGCTGACCACGTTAGAAAGGAAATGAACAAAAGTTAATGATGATCCTGTAGAACTAGTTTCCAACGTCAATCTATTTATACATGACTACTTTTCACGCATACATGATAGACGATTTAAGGGTAACTGAGAGTATCATCGAGAGGCATTTCAGAGAGTTCACCGATAGATTACGCTCTGATGTGGCCATAGCCGGTGCCGGGCCTGCAGGCATCGTCGCCGCAAGATATCTAGCGGAAAAAGGACACAAGGTCACAATATTCGAGAGAAAGTTATCTCCCGGTGGCGGTATGTGGGGCGGTGGAATGGGGTATCCTGTGATAGTAGTACAGGACGAATCCGTCGAAGAACTCCACGCCGTAGGGATACGAACAGAGGAAGTCGGCGACGGCTACCACACAGCAGATTCGATCGAGTGTGTAGCTAAATTGATGGCGGGAGCTATAGATGCCGGAGCTAGATTGTTCAATCTTATATCTGTAGAAGATGTTCTACTGGAAGACATGCGTGTCAACGGATTTGTCATCAACTCTTCACCGATAAACGTTGCCGGACTGCACGTAGATCCCATCACCATACGAGCGAAGGCCTGCCTAGACGCCACAGGACACGATGCAGAAGTATGTCATATAGTCGAAAGGAAGGCTGGCAGACTGGACACAGAAACCGGAACCGTACTGGGAGAACTCTCCATGTGTGCCGAGATGGGAGAGAAAACGGTTGTTGAGAACACCAGAGAGGTATTCCCGGGACTTTGGGTGGCAGGTATGTGCTCCAATGCAGTTATGGGAGCCCACAGGATGGGTCCGATCTTTGGCGGTATGCTGCTTTCGGGTAAAAAAGTTGCAGAACTCATAGATAAAAAATTGTAAAAAAGGGGAAAGTAATATATCCGACTAATAAGTAATTATGATAATGGATGTGTAGAATGGCTATGGAAGATCCTTCAAACGGTCCTGAAAAAGAGTTCAACAAGTTCAAGAGCATGGAGCTGCCGCGATTGGTAGTTGTAGGAAGTAATGCTTTGGAAGAAGTGGGTAAAACTTGCAGAACTCTGAAATTATCCGGTCGTGGTATGATCATCTGTGACGCCACCACACGAAAAGTAGCGGGAGACAGGGTTAAAGAAACGCTGGAAGATATTGACTATGATATCGAAATAACGGAGATATCCACTGCATGCCAAGATACAGTCGATTCCGTGATCGATGATGCAAGGGATGAAATAGATTTCATGCTGGGCGTAGGTGGAGGAGTACCCATAGATGTGGCAAAATGCTCATCTCATAATATCGATATACCATTCATCAGTATACCTACAGCGGCATCTCACGATGGGATCGCATCGGCTAGAGCATCCATCAACAGGAACGGAAACAAGATATCTATCGGAGCACACCCTCCGCTGGCCGTAGTTGCCGATACCGTGGTTATATCTCAAGGACCTTATAGACTGCTTGCCGCAGGCTGTGCGGACACCATCGGAAACGCGACGGCGGTAAAGGACTGGCTGCTGGCCAAAAAGCTTCGTAACGAGCCTTATTCTCATTATGCCGCAAATCTCTCGGAAATGACGGCATATTCACTCATCAAAAATTCTGACAGTATCAAACCAGGCCTGGAGGAAAGCGCTTGGCTGGTCATCAAAGCACTGGTGAGTTCCAGTGTGGCGATGAGTATAGCTGGTTCGTCCAGACCGGCGAGCGGAAGCGAACATAAATTCAGTCACGCTTTAGATAGACTGGTAGATAAACCGGCTCTACACGGAGAACAGTGTGGAGTTGGAACCATCATAATGATGTATCTTCACGGTGGGGATTGGAAGGAGATAAAAACAGCATTACAGAACGTCAATGCACCTACGACTGCAAGGGGTTTGGACCTGACGGAGGAAGAGGTAGTAGAAGCATTGGTGAGGGCACCGGAGATAAGACCGGAGAGATATACCATCTTGGGAAATAGAAGGATGGATCGTAAAGCAGCTGAGGCTGCTGCAAAGGAAACGGGCGTAATTTAGGAGGTTAATATACATGCCACACGTAACACTGATAGGAGAAAAACTAGCTAAGGAAGGACTTGAATTCGCATTCGGAGGATGTTTACCCGGATGTCAGAGTTGTGAGATAAAGAATTCGTGCTGCGGACTCGAGAAAAACAAATGGTATCGGATAACAGAAGTACGAGATATGTCTCACGAATGCCAGATCCACGTAGATAACGTAAGAGTAGTGGAAGTTGAAGAGATACCGCTGAAAACAGCAGTAAAGGGCAGAGGGCTTATCGAAGGCTCTGTTATCACTCTGGAGAACAAGAACTGCAGGGAAGTAGAATGTAGATACTTCCAACTCTGTAATCCACCAGGTATAGAAACCGGTGGTAAGTATCATGTGGAAAAGATCGGGAAAAAACTAGAGTGCGCGAAGGGATACGATCTGAAGGAAGTGGAGCTGGAGTAACTACTTACCACGTATCCTATCGTACCAACCTTTCTTTTTTTCTTCCTCTATCTCAGCGAATTCTTTCATCAGCTCTCGCTGTTTTGAATTCATCTCCTTGAGTATCGATACGTCCATCCTAACTATCTGATCTCCACTATAGCCTCTGCCGGCGGGAAGACCTTTACCTTTTAGACGGTATTCCTGTCCCGGTTGAGTTCCCGGCTTTATCTTCATATCTACTTTTCCTTCCAAAGTAGGTATTCTGATGGTGTCTCCAAGGACGGCTTGTGTCATGGATATCTTCTGTTCCAGCAATATATGACTGCCCTTGCGAGAGAATATCTTATGTGGTTTTACGCTGATATATATGTAAAGATCCCCTGAACGGCCACCGCCACTTGCCGCATCGCCTTTACCCGGTGCTCTGAGTACTGTGCCGTTATCCGCTCCCGGTGGTACCTTGATTGTCAGTGTTTCGGTTTTTTCTTTTAGACCATCGCCGCCGCACTTTGGGCACGGATTTTTAACGAACTCTCCGGTGCCTCCACATTTCGGACACGCTGACACACGTATAAGGTGCTGAAATCCTTGACGGGTTACGTCTCTTATCTCACCGGCCCCCTGACACTGAGGACAAGTGATACGTTCTCCGTCTTTACTACCGCTACCGCCGCATTCCTCACACTGCACCTTATGATGTAGTCGTACGGTCTTTTCTGTCCCTTTCTTTATATCTTCAAGACTCACTTCCAGAGTTATCCTAAGATCGTTACCTTTTCGTACGCGACGTCGGGATGTTCCCCTGCGTCTACCGAAAAGATCGCCAAAAAGACCACCCGTTCCGCCACCGAAGAAATCGGAGAACAGGTCTTCAACATCATCACGATGTGTGAAATCATTCCATGTGAAGCCACCGCCGCCAAAATATTGGTCCTTGACGCCTTCCTCACCGTACATATCATACTGACGCTTTTTGTTGTCATCCATCAGTACTTCGTAGGCTTCGGAGATCTCTTTGAATTTCGTCCGTGCCGTTTCCGGATCATCGGGATTCTTGTCCGGATGATATTTTTTCGCTTTTTTACGGTATGCACTCTTTATCTCGCTTTTACTGGCGTCCCTGTCAATACCTAGACGTTGGTAATAATCTTCGGCCATGATCTTATCTTATGCCGCAGTTAAGAGGAGATATAAAAAGAAGAGGGGTTACTCTTCTTCGTCAACCACCTCATAGTCCGCATCTACATATCCGGAATCAGAGTCTTCTTCACCTTGATCAGCCTGCTGCTGAGCCGCCTGTTGAGCGGCTTGCTGCTGCTGTTGTTCCTGATACATCTGTTCGCCTATCTTCGTCAGCATCTTGGTGAGCTCTTCCTTTTTGGTTTTTATACTGGATATGTCGTCCTTCTCGATAGCGTCCTGAAGCTCTTTGATCTTCTGTTCTATCTCTTCTTTCAGTGCGGAATCTACCTTATCACCGAATTCCTCAAGTGTCTTTTCTGCAGAACCGACGAGTACTTCAGCTTCGTTCCTGGTTTCGATCTCTTCCCGCTTTTGCTTATCCTCTTCGGCATGTTCTTCCGCTTCCTTCTTCATGCGTTCGATATCCGCATCTGATATCTGTCCTGTTGAGACCACGGTTATCCGGTTTTTCTTACCTGTACCTTTGTCTTCCGCTTCAACGTTGAGTATACCGTTCTCGTCCATCTCGAAGGTGACTTCGATCTGTGGAATCCCTTTGGGTGAAGGAGGTATACCGGTCAGCTGGAATCTACCAAGACTGAAATTATCCTTGGCCATGGTTCTTTCTCCCTGTACAACGTGAATATCTACGCTGGTCTGGCTGTCGGCTGCAGTGGTGAATATCTTACTAGCCTCAGTGGGAATAGTGGTGTTCTTCTCGATCAGGGGAGTTGTGATACCACCCAATGTTTCGACACCCAATGTCAACGGGGTAACGTCCAGCAGCACGATATCTTCCTTAACATCACCGGATATCACGCCGGCCTGTATAGCTGCACCTACTGCTACACACTCGTCGGGGTTGATCTTCATGTGCGGTTCCTTACCAAAGAATTCTTTCACCAGGTCGCGTACTGCCGGTAGTCTTGTAGAGCCGCCTACCAGTATGACTTCATCTATATCTTTTGGAGATAGTGAAGCATCTTTCATTGCTGTCTCCAGAGGACCTCTTGTCTTCTCCACAAGGTCGTTGGTCATATTCTGGAACTTACCTCTACTCAATTCGAGATCAAGATGTTTGGGACCGCTCTCGTCTGCCGTTATATAGGGCAGATTTATCTCGGTGGTCCCCCGGGACGATAATTCCTTCTTCGCCCTTTCCGATGCCTCGTAAACTCTCTGCAGTGCTTCACGGTTCTTTTTTAGATCGAGCCCCTCTTGTTTCTTGAATTCCTCCAGGCACCAGTCCACTATCCTTTCAGTCCAATCGTCTCCACCTAGCTGGGTATTACCCGAAGTGGCAAGAACTTCGTAAACTCCGTCTCCTATCTCAAGTATGGATACGTCGAAGGTTCCGCCTCCAAGATCGTACACCAGAACGGTCTCACCCTTTTCTTCGTCCATCCGATATGCCATGGCCGAAGCCGTCGGTTCGTTGAACACTCGCTCGACCTTGAAGCCGGCTATCTCTCCGGCTGCTTTGGTAGCCTCTCTTTGACGCTCGTTGAAGTAAGCCGGAACGGTCACTACCGCCCTGGTCAATTTCGTTCCAAGATACGACTCTGCATCTTGTTTTAACTTCTTGAGGATCATACCGGATATCTCTTCCGGTGTGAATTCCTTACCATCTATGGTTACTTTATGGTCGGATCCCATCTTCCTCTTTATCGAGGAAATCGTTCTGTCGGGATTCTTAACCGCCTGCCGTTTAGCCAGTTCTCCCACCAATCGCTCTCCGTCTTCCTTGATGGCGACTATAGAAGGCGTGGTCCTACCACCCTCTGCATTGGGTATTATAGTGGGCTCGCCACCTTCCATGATCGCCATGGCCGAATTTGTAGTTCCTAGATCTATTCCTATTATTTTTTCGCTCATTTTATTCCACCTCTTCTTCTTTTACATATTTTCCTACTTTCACTTTTGCCGGTCTTATCACATTCGAATTCAATCTGTATCCCTTTTGTAACTCTTCAAGGACTATATCGTGTTTTTCTTCGTCTTCCACTTCTTCGGAAATTATACATTCGTGATCGTATGGGTTGAATTCACTGCCCTGGGCCTCTATGGTCTCAAGACCGTGGTCGCCCAATGTATTTTTGAATTTTCGGTGTATCAGACTCAGCCCTTCGTTATCTATAGATTCGTCGTCCAACACTCTCTCGAGATCGTCCAAAACCGGTAGAAGGTCACGTATTATATTTTCACCGGCAAGGGCCAGTAATCGCTGACGCTCTTTGACTATACGTTTACGATAGTTATCGAAGTCCGCCATCGTTCGTTTCAAAGATGATTCCAACTCTTCGACTCTACTCTCGAGCAGCTTGTCCTCCGGGATAACTTCTGTTTCCGAGGGAGTTTCTTCCTCGTCGATCTCTTCGCAGCAATTTTCTTCTACCATCTACCATACCTCACTTTACATCTATTCGGGACGCCTCTTCGGTGCCCTTCTTTTTCTTCAGCTTTACTTCGAGTACACCGTTGACGTAGGCCGCATCGGCTTCGTCTGTCTCTACATCTACGGGAAGCGTTATCCGCGTGTGGTATCTCCGAACGCTATCTACGTCGATAACCAGTTCTCTGTTTACCACTGTAAGATCGATGTCCTTCTTTTCCACACCCGGCATATCAACTGTGACCTGTACTCCGTCTTCCGTTTCCTGTACATCGGTCAAAGGGGTCCATTCCCTTTCGTCGTCCCGGTGTACGAAATAATCCTTAGCGTTACCGAATTCAGATACCTTTGGAACACCATCTGGTCCGCTTTTCAGCGAGATACCGAATACTAACGGCTGATCTTCCAGCCCTTTGAGATTATTTTTCATCAATTCTTCCATCATCTCTTCGATCTTATCGAATTCCATGCTAAATCCTGGAAATCCTATACGCTTGTTCTTCCACCATCGTCTATGATCTTCTTCATCATCTTCTTCATCTTTTTTCATCATATCACCATATGTTCGTTTTCTCTTTCATGTTATTTATCAATCGTAAAACCTCGTCTTCTCTGTAACCGAGCTTCTTGGCTATCGACCTATAGTCCGTATCACCTGCGTTGAGTACGTGATACAATAGGTTCCTCTCTCGATAATCATCAAATTTGTTCATCACTCGTTCCGAGGCCTTGACCAATGCCCTTTCCTTGAGCTTAAGCAAGTATATACGCTTCTCTTCCAGCCTCTGTATTTTTTTGTTTATCTCGAGTATGAGTTTTCTGTAATCCTCCAGACTGTCTGCCCTTTCTATATCCTCTTCCACATCTTCGTATCCGTCCACTCTTTTTGCATCGAACTCTTCCACATCTGTTTGGAAGAGACACGGACCGATATCGATACGGATGGAAACCTCTCTGTTCAATGAGTAGGTCTTTGTAGGAGGACCTCCCCGTTCGCTTTTCGATGTTCTTGATATGACCATCCCATGGCGTTCCATGGTCTCAAGATGCTTCGATACTGCCTGCTGACTGGTATCTATCGCTCTGGACAGCTTCAATGGATAGTGCTCCTCCTGAGATAACACCGCTAGGATCTTTCTCCTGGTGGGATTCTGGAGAAGACGCATGATCTTGTCGAATTCTTCTTTGTTCATGATAAATTAAGGGGGAATGGGGTTGGTCATTTGATGTTTATCTTTTTCCCTTCCAATTTCTTCTGTTCTACTTTGGGAAGGATCACTTCGAGCACACCGTTCTTGAAGGTCGCTTCGGCATCATCGGCTTTAACGTTCTCCGGTATCGGGATCTCTCTGTAGAAAGATTTGAAGCTTCTTTCCTGCCTCAGGTAACCTTCACCTTCTTCTTTGGTCTCCTGCTTGGTTTCACCCTTTAGGCTTATCCGGTCCTCCTTC
>CAYVTG010000063.1:0-11862 GCA_964454575.1 uncultured Thermoplasmata archaeon | reverse complement strand
GAAGGGGAAAGTCACTATACCCATGGTCAGAGCGCCTTCGTCTTTTGCCATGCTTGCGATAACCGGGGCGGTTCCTGTTCCGGTTCCTCCGCCCATGCCGGCGGTGATGAACACGATGTCCGAACCTTCGATTATCTCATTCAATTCTGCCTTGGCTTCAAGAGCTGATTCTTCACCTACCTCAGGTCTTGCTCCGGCACCCAGTCCTCTCGTCTTATTTTTACCTAAAAGGACCTTTTTTTGTGCGTGAGTATGGAGCAGATGCTTAGCGTCTGTATTGCAAGCGATCAATTCGGCTCCAGTTATTCCTTCTTGTGTCAGACGATCTACAGTATTACTCCCACCGCCTCCGCAGCCGAAGATCTTTATCTTGACCTCTAAGGTCTCCAAAAGCTTTCTTAGTTCTTCGTCTTCCGGGGCCACTCCGTCGTCTATACGTGGTTTCTTGATACCAAGTTCCTTTTCTCTTTCATGCCTGTTAAGAGCTTCACTTACTAATTTTTCCATGAGATATCCCATCCATATTTACCATAAATGAAGGTAAAGTGGTATATAAGGATTGTCATTCAACGTCTGATGGAAATTAAATCTTCTGGATGCCTGTTCAGAGTGTCAGAATGATATCAACATATATCTATATTATCTTCGATTGTCGGACAATTAGTGAGTTTACGTCAGACAAAAAGTTATCCTAAGAGGTGGGGCAAGCTCTAGTTCGTTTATCGAAGAGCGATAAATTATTTATCCATGAGCCGATGGGATGCTGCATGAAGATAGCAGTAGTAGTAGGTACCAGACCTGAAATAATCAAGATGTCACCAGTGGTCAGAGCACTGGCGGCTAGAGATGCAGATCACCAGCTTATACACACCGGCCAGCACTACGATGATTACATCTCAGACATATTTTTCAAAGAGCTCGAACTCCAGCGTCCGAACGTACACCTTGCAGTGGGTTCCGGCAGTCAGGGAGAACAGACCGGTAAAGCTCTGATGAGATTGGAAGATACTTTCAAAAAATCGGGTACAGAACTCGTACTGGTACAGGGCGACACGAACACCGTCCTTGCAGGAGCGTTAGCTGCGGTTAAATTGGGCATAAAAGTTGGACATGTGGAAGCCGGGCTTCGCAGCTATGATCTGCGTATGCCGGAAGAATACAACAGACGGTTGACCGACCATATGTCGCATCTGCTCTTTGCACCTACGGAAAAATCGGCGGAGATACTAAGAGAAGAAA
The DNA here is from genome assembly GCA_964454575.1 of uncultured Thermoplasmata archaeon. Taxonomy (GTDB): domain Archaea; phylum Thermoplasmatota; class Thermoplasmata; order Halarchaeoplasmatales; family Halarchaeoplasmataceae; genus Haladaptatiplasma. Next base: position 10,623 of record CAYVTG010000063.1, on the reverse strand, counting down.
AGGTGATGGGCGATATCCATGTTACCGGTAACACAGTCATAGATGCATGTATGCAGAACATGGAACTTGCCGAAGATAAAGCCGATTTCGATTTCAATACACCGGGAGATTTTGTATTGATCACCGCTCATCGTGCCGAAAACGTAGACGATAGAAAGGTTCTCAAGCAGCTGGTAGAGATATTCGAGAGTATACCTCGGAACAAGGTATATCCCATACATCCTCGTGCTGAAAAGATGTTCAAAAAGGCGGGGCTATACGACCGTCTCAAGAGTATAAAAGGCATGTACCTTGTGAAACCGCAGGGCTACTTCGAGTTCCTCATATTGATGAAACGAGCAAAGTACATACTGACGGATTCCGGAGGTATCCAGGAAGAGGCAACTGCACCGAACATCAACCTTAAAGTGTTCGTCCTGAGAGATTCAACAGAAAGACCGGAGGCCGTAGAATCCGGGCATGCCGAAATAGTGGGAACGGATGCCGATACCGTGCTACAAGCCATAGATCGGTTCGAGCAGGAAAAGTGGAAACCCGGCTCATGTCCTTACGGAGACGGCAAGGCGGCGGAGCGTATAGTGGACATTATCTTAGATTGATCAGATAGACCAAAGATTTTATACACATCCTACATTCCTCAGGCTGATTACTCGTTTGCCCGCAATGGACATCGAGGAGGCTTCCAAAATGGTAAAACTCCACGACCAAACATTCAGGGATGCGCATCAATCGGTGCTCGCTACCAGGCTAAGAACCGAGGATATGCTCCCGATATGCCCGACAATGGACAAGATAGGCTTTTTCTCTCTAGAAGTATGGGGTGGAGCCACTTTTGACGTAGCTATCCGTTATCTCAATGAAGATCCCTGGGAGAGATTGAAAGCACTGAAAAAACACATGCCCAACACACCGCTGCAGATGCTGGAACGGGCTATGAATATAGTGGCTTACAGAAACTTTCCCGACGATATCGTGAGATCATTCATACACTATGCAAAGAAGGACGGGTGCGATTACTTTAGAATATTCGACGCTCTAAACGATCTGCGTAACCTGGAAGTACCCATAAAGGCGGTGAAAAAAGAAGGAGGACACGCCCAGGGTTCACTTTGCTATACCATATCTCCCATACACACTGTGGAACGGTATGTGGAAGACTTCAAGAAACTGGAAAAGATGGGCTGCGATTCCCTTTGCATAAAGGATATGGCCGGCATGATCTCGCCCTCAAGGGCATACGATATAATCAAAGGCTGCAAGGATGCCGGCATCAAGATACCTATAGATCTTCACAGTCACAACACCTCCGGCATGAGCGGTCTGTCTTACATGCGCGCCTGCGAGGCCGGTGTTGATGTACTGGATTCTTCGATATCATCTTTAACCGGAAGTACAGGTCAGCCCCCGACGGAATCGATAGTCGCCGCTCTGGAAGGTACCGAGTTCGACACCGGCTATGATATGGACCTTCTGATGGAGGCTAGGGAATACTTTAACAATATATGGAATAAATATTCACATCTTCACAGAGATGCCGCACTCCGCATCGATCCGTCGGTGACTGTTCACCAGATACCCGGCGGGATGCTGTCTAACCTTGTTTTCCAGTTGGAGCAGCAGGGTGCCGGTGACAAGTACGAAGAGGTACTGAAAGAAACCCCCCGGGTCAGAAAGGATTTCGGCTATCCGCCTCTGGTAACACCTTCCTCACAGTTGGTAGGTGTCCAGGCGGTCATGAACGTTCTATTCGGGAGATACAAGAGGGTGACCGAAGATACCAAGAACTATCTACGGGGTATGTACGGCAAACCACCCGGAGAGATATCCGAAAAATTCTACGAGAAGATACTCGGCCCCAATTGGCGCGATGAAGTTATCGATGTACGGCCGTCTGACGTGCTTGAACCAGCATATAAAAAATACAAAGATGAACTGGACGATATGGGGCTGCTGAGGAAACCGGAGGATGCTCTCACATATGCGATATATCCCCAGGTAGGCCTTAAATTCCTCAAAGGAGAGGCTAAGGCTGAATTTACATCGGATCAACTTCCTCTTAAACCTAAGAGTGAAACTCCCAAGACCGTCACAAAAGCCGTCGAGTATCCAGTCAAACTCAAAGTAGATGTGGACGGAGTAGGTCATAAAATACGTATGAAAAACCAGGATACGATAGAAGTGAACGGCAAGACCTACAATGTATCCGTTCTGTACCCGAGCGGTACACAGCCTTCAACCACAAAAAGAAAAAATCCTTCAAAAAAGAATGTTAAGGTGCCCTCGCCTATGTTGGGCACTATTCTTAAGATAGTCGTTTCCCAGGGTGAACGTGTGGCCGAAGGGGACACCATCGCAGTCCTGGAAGCTATGAAGATGGAGAATGATATCACATCTCCAGTAGACGGTGTTGTATCATCGATAAATGTAAAAGAGGGACAGGATGTTGAAGAGGGCGATGTTATAGCCCTATTGGAGTGAGTACATGAGCGGAGTGACCACCCAGGAACTTATCTTCGTCGGTATATTAGTGGTCTTTATCACACTGGGGATCCTGACTTTGAGTACTTACATAACGGGGTGGTTGGTGGAGAAATTTTATGGTGATAGAGACGATGATGAAAAGGAAAAGGTAGCTGCTATAGTGGCCGCTATCAGAGCAGGGGGGAACACGTAGATGTTAGATCTCTTCAGCACTGGTATCTCCTCACTAGTGTGGCAGAATTGGGTGATGGTTGCCGTTGGCATAGTACTGATATACCTTGCGATATTCCGGAAGATGGAACCGCTGTTGTTAGGGCCTATCGGATTTGCCGCCCTTTTAGCCAACGTGGCACGTACCGAAATGGGACTCACCGATACAGGGGGGCTTATGGAAGTGATATACAGCCAATTGATAGCCACAGGTATTATCCCTCTCATCATATTCCTGGGCATCGGAACCATGACGGATTTTTCTCCACTCCTGGCCAATCCCAAGACTTTTTTGCTGGGAGCCGCTGCCCAGATCGGCATATTCTGCGCACTCGGACTAGCAGTGATGATGGGGTTCGGTCTTAGCGAGGCGGCATCGATAGGTATCATCGGAGGGGCGGACGGCCCTACGGCGATCTACACTGCGACCAGACTGGTAAGTGACCAGCCGGGTATAATAGCCGCTGTTACGGTTTCCGCTTATTCATACATGGCCTTGGTGCCCATAATCCAGCCGCCGATCATCAAAGCGTTATCGACAAAGGAACAGAGAGGGATAACCATGGGCAAGCTCAGGAAGGTGAAACCCATCGAGAAGATACTGTTTCCCATAGTGGTCACGATCATAGTCGGAATAATAGTTCCCTTCGCCCTACCTCTAGTAGGGATGCTTATGCTGGGTAACCTATTCCAGGTATCAGGCGTAATGGATAGGCTGTCCAAGAGTGGAGGCAACGAATTGATCAATATCTCCACTATCCTGCTCGGTCTGGGTATCGGCTTCTTAATGGTCGGAGATATATTTCTAAATCTTCAGACCATCAAGATATTACTCTTGGGTATCTTCGCCTTCTCAACGGCAACCGCGGGAGGGATGTTACTCGGCCAGGTATTCTATAAATTATCAGGCGGCAGCATCAATCCTATGATAGGCGCCGCCGGAGTATCCGCAGTACCCATGGCCGCAAGAGTAGTTCAAAAGATGGGACTAAAGGAGAACCCACGCAGCCATCTTCTGATGCATGCCATGGGACCAAACGTAGCCGGTGTTATAGGCTCGGCCACTGCCGCAGGCGTTTTGATAGGTTTGCTCGGTTGATAGAAAGTAAGTTCTTACCGCGAGCAACTCTTCGATGCACGTATGAACGAGACAGCGGTTCGACGGTGAATAATTATATATCCACCTTTGATTAGGGGTGACCATGTTGACAGTGTTACTATGGACCTTGCTGTTCGCCGCCGGTGTTTTCGTACTGGTCAAAGGGGCGGACCTACTGGTTTCGGGAGGAGCTTCACTGGCACTAAGATTCGGAGTTCCCACATTGATAATAGGTATGACACTGATCTCATTCGGCACCACGCTTCCCGAGATGGCATCCAGTATAAACGCTACACTTAAGGGGCACACGGAGATGGCAGTTGGAAATGTGGTCGGTTCGGTGATCGCAAATACACTGCTTGCCTTAGGGGTTAGCGCTATCATACGTCCGATAAAGGTAAAAAAGGGTATCATACGAAAGGAGATACCTTTCATGTTGGGTTCTATGATTTTGATGTTGATCTTATCTCTTCAAGGTATCATCCGGCGATGGCAGGGTGCTTTACTGATCGTCATCATGGTTATTTACATGATATACATGATACGGGAGGCTAGGAATTCGGATGAACGAGACACGGTACGTAAATCCGGAGGTCGAGGAGTGGGCAGCACGAAGATCGATCTGTTGAAGGTGCTATTAGGGATAGCATCTATAATCATCGGTGCTGAATTGATGATCTCAAGTGCAGTATTCTACATGGGTCATTTCGGGCTTTCGGAAGGCGTTATCGGTCTGTCGATAATAGCGCTCGCAACATCATTCCCTGAACTAGCCACATCTTCCGTCGCAGCCCACAAAAAAGAGTTTGATATATCCGTGGGTAATGTGATCGGGGCGAATATACTGAATATATTGCTGGTTATCGGCGTGTGTGCGCTTATATTGCCTTTGGAGATATCGTCGCATATGTACTTCGGTATGTTGATGATGATGGGTGTAGGACTGATACTGGCATTCATCGTCTTTATAGGTGGTAAAATTTCAAGATTACAGGGCATAATGATGGTTTCAGCCTACGTGGTATATCTGGTTTATCTATACATGCCCTGAAATCAGTTACAACAAACTTCTGTATATCTCGGCTAGAACTTTTACGATCCGTTTCGGGTCGTGATATCTCTTAACAAATTCTCGGGGATCCTCCACATTGTCCGGATTCTCGAAGCCGTAATAGGATGTATATTCTTTTGGGAAACCCGTGTATGTTTTCAATCCACAGGCCATGGCCTCAAGACGTGCCAGAGATACCGGATCGACTAAAGCTCCTATCATCTTATCATACCGGTTGAAAAGTTCGGGCAGCTTGTCATGGGGTACGAATGGTAAGATGTTCACATTCTGTGGGAAGGGTATATCATCCCCCCAGTTCAAACAATCGTATCTCTTTTTTCGGTCTATAAGACACAGTACGCCGCCCCCGGCTGTGAATCTTCCGAGCAGTAATATCTTATCCGATTTTTTTACATTCATCGGCTTGAACATCTCTAGATCCACCGGATTTGCAATGTATAGACCGGTGGACCATTCCAAAAGATCCGGAGTGCTGAGTATAACTTTATCCGCCTTTTTTCGCAGTCTTCTACTGACCAGAGAATGTTTAAATGGTAATTTTTTAGCTCCGTGAAGTGTTATCTGACGTACATCGCTCCCATGGCAGTGTAGAACAAAGGGTTTACGATATTTCTTTGCCTGCCGGTATGCGTGTATCACCGGTTTAGTAAGCGCGTAATGACCGTGGACGATGTCAAAATTCTTTATGTTTTCGGCATCGAATGTCAACTCCGCTGTTATCCCGTGTTTATCAAAATGTTTGTTGTAGGTGGCAAATATGTTCTGCATTGGAACTGCATCCGGCGAACAGACATGTAATACTCTCATCGGAGAGGACAAACAACGGGCTCATACATCTATATTTTGGTGAAGATAGCAGATACTTGTATGGAGGTGCAATAGTATTTATATCACTTCTAAATAAAGTTATATCGTGTTCAAAGATAGAAAGAAACCGGACCTATTGAACGGGAAGATCGTTCCCACCATGCTGATAATGGGTTGGCCCATAATGATAGAGTCCGTGCTGCAGATCGGATACAATCTTGCAGATACCTACTGGCTGGGAAACATGGGCCCCGAGGCCGGTAAAGAAGCATTAGCGGCTACCCAGGTTTCATGGCCCTTAGTTTGGTTGATGGCATCCATAGGGACCGGATTCGGTATCGCATCCATCGCACTCATCTCACAGCATACGGGTGCAGGAGAATTAAAGGAGGCGGAATTGGATGCGGGACAGCTTTTTTTCTTCTTCCTGGTGTTCTCGTCCTTCGTGGCGGTACTCGGTTTTTTCTTATCTCCATACTTATTGGATTTTATACTACATGATAGTCCGGAAGTTGCCGCCAAAGGTACTGTATTCATGCGAACGATATTTCTCGGTCAGCCCTTCATGTTCACTTTCATGGCCTTTGCCTTCATACTCAGGGCGTGGGGCGATACTCTAACGCCCATGTTGATAACAGCGGTTTCCGTGGGTGCCAATATAGTGCTCGATCCTATCTTCATTTACGGGATAGGACCATTCCCGGAATGGGGTATATTCGGTGCGGCGTTCGCAACCTTCCTCACCAGACTCGTGGCTGCTACCATCGCTCTTTACCTACTGTTCGGAGGAAAGGTTGGTATAGTTCTTAAATTGAAGAACATGCGGCCTGACCTAAAGAGACTTAAAAAATTCTTCAAGATCGGCGCCCCGGCCAGCATAGGCAACAGTGGAACCGCATTCGGATTCGTCGTCCTTACATTTATCATCGCTCGGGTGCACAACAGCGAGGCAGCTTTGGCAGCCTACAACGCCGGCGATCGTGTTCTCGGGGTCATGTTCATACTCATGGGCGGACTTGCAGTTGCTATGAGCACCATGGTCGGTCAGAATCTAGGTGCAGATCAGAAGGAACGTGCTGAAGAGGTGGTCAAGAAGGGTATGATCACTCTTGCCGGCCTCATGGCTGTTTGTACTATAGCACTGTTCCTATTACGCCGTGAGTTCATAAGCATATTCAACCAGGACCCAGAGGTGGTCCGCATAGGGACCGAATTCCTGCTTATATTCTCTCTCAGCATGCCCTTCTTCGGGATGTTCCGTGCGGTGAATGCGGTGTTCGAAGGCTCAGGACATACGAAGTACATGATGGGTCTAGATATCCTAAGACTATGGGGGCTCCGTGTTCCATTATGCTTTATATTAGCCTTATACCTAGGAATGCAGTCAACCGGTGTTTGGATAGGCATGGGTCTGAGCAACGTGATCTCGGCCGCCGTTGCATTGGTAGTACTTTCCATGGGTAGATGGAAAGAGAAGGTGATCAGCGAAAAAGAGCCTTTGCTTTCACGCAGTGAAAGAAGGGGATAAAGGGAAAAATGGTGGGGCCGCCGAAATTTGAATTCGGGTTCCTAGCTCCCCATGCTAGAAGGATGGACCAAGCTACCCTACGGCCCCAGAGTGAGAGTGTTCTCACTTAATATTTTTTTACTTCGTCGATAAGGTCCGTATGGGCCAAGAGCATCCTCCGACAGCAGTATCGGTCTACTCCTAACTCGTCCATCACTTCTTTGGGATCGTCGCCCTTATCAACGCGGTTCCGGTATATCTCGTATACGTTGCCTACCACTTTTCCACAGCTGAAACATCTTACAGGGATTATCATATCTTAGATCACCTGTAAGATTTCTGCCGTTTCTTCCTTGCACCACGTCCAAGGGGCTGTTTGGGTAGTTTTCTTCGTGGGTCGGATACAAGAAGACTTCTGTCGTATTCTTTGAACAGATCTTCCAGTTCTGAATCCTCAAAATAATCAACGAAACAAAGAGCTACTGCTGTTCTTGCGGCTCCTGCCTGTCCGGTGACTCCACCGCCAGAGATGTTGATATCTACATCCACTTTATCAGCACGTGAACCCACAAGCTGTATCGGTTCCATTATCTTCAATCTTGCCATCTCGGGCTGGTGTATATCCAGCGGGACGCTGTTGATCCGGACCCTGCCCTTGCCTGACTTCATCGTGGCCTTTGCTATGGCTGTCTTACGCTTGCCTGTTCGGGTCAATACCTTTTTTTCTGCCATTTTCTAAACCTCTAAAATTTAGCTCCTAGGTGTCTTGAGATCTCTGCTAGAGTGATCCCTGCCTGCCCTTGTGCTGTTTTTATATCTTCTTGGACTACCTTGATCTTATCAAATCCCTTTGGCACGCCGATATGTACTCTGAGATTTTTGAATGCCACTCGTCCTCTGGGCTGCTGATAAGGAAGCATACCCCTAACGGTGCGCTTTAGCAGTCTCTCCGGTCTGCTGGGATAAAAGGGTCCCTTTCTTTGTTTCCCTCTATCTCTTCGTGCCCGGTAATCTGCAAGTATCTCTTCCTTTCTACCGGTGATGAATGCCTTTTCAGAATTTATCACGTTAACTTCTTCGCCGGCTAGAAGGTCCTTAGCGATCACGGTTGCTAGTCTTCCTAGGATCTTTTCTTCTGCATCATAAACCTTCATGATCTCACCCCATTATCCTTATACCGCTGCCCTTCGGATTCTTATCCGCCATCTCCTGGATGGTGATAAATTTGCCTCCGGAATCTTCGATCATCTGTTTAGCTCGTTCGCTAGCTCTAAATGCCCCTATAGTTAATTTCCTGGTGAGATATCCGGATGCAAGTACTTTGCCCGGGATTAAAACAAGATCACCATCGCTGGTGTATCTCTGGATGGTAGAAAGATTGACCTCAGCCCAATTCTTAGAGGACTTCTCCAACCTTTCCGCCACGTCTCGCCAGATGGGGGCTTCTTCTTCTCTCGCCTTCTCCTTGAGGTCGTTTATCAGACGCACAAGGTTAGGGTTCGTTTTATTTTCTATTGCCATATCTGACTCCTCCGACTTAGTGGTAATGTTTATCACACTACATGGGGAAGTTTCGTCAATCAGAAGGCATGGTATTAATAAATGTTACTGATGTTGCAACTGTCTTTACCTAGGGAACGTGCTATACTCATCGCTGCATCTTCTAAACGATCTCTCCAGTCACCATCTTCAAAAGGTTCTACAGCTATCTCAAGTGTGTCTCCCTTTTCCTTGTATGACCATATCCCCACGACACGCCCGTTGTGTATGATCGTGGGGTAGATCCAGCCAGCCTGCCTGTATATCTTTTTGTAGTGTTCATCATCAACGATCATACTCTTATCCTTGTGCGTTAGCAGGTAACTATCGAAGTATGGTAGGAGAGCAAGGAAGTCGCTGTCTGTGTTCTCCATGAGATCTATATCCTCATCGAGCATCCACATCTTATCTTCTCCTACCCGGACAGCTGTGAGTAGGTCTCTGTGCTCAGCTATCATCTTCTTTGCATCCGATACCTTCAAACCTGACCAGTACGAAAGGTCCTGAGGTGTTGCCGGTCCGTATGCTCTCATGTAATCCGTCAATACTCTTTTACATGCTTCTTTTTCGTCGATATCAGTGTTCTTACCGAGCCACTCGTCGGTGCTGACAAAGGTTACGTTCGCACCTCTGGGAGGACCGAAACAAATTGAACCATCGTAGCATCCCAGTCTGAGAAAAACACCCCACGAGTGTTTTATCCATCCTCCGGCTTCCGAACCGCATCGGGTGGATATTTCATCGGCGATCTCCTTCTTAGTCAAAGGCTCGCTTCCCACTGAAGCCGTGAGCACATCCAGCATCTTGTCTATCTTACCCTTGGAGAGCCCTTCTTTGATCAGATATCTACGGGTGCTTTCCGAGAGACGATCTCCGAAGGCCTTGGTATAAACAGGCAGATCTTCGGAAGGCAGCAGGTGCAGGGTTCCACGCATACACCACGTTTTTACCAGATCTCGGTCCTTCCACAGCGCCTTTTCCACATCCTGTATATCCACACCATCGGTACGCACCAGTACGGACATCATAGCCGCTTTCAGTACCTGTGACTGTACGCCGCATACATCGCGAGCTGTTTTGATAATATCTGTGGTGTGTTCAGAGATATGGCTTCTACGGCATCTGAACTGCAGTACTGATCCCGGGGAGACTCTGTGCATACAAGTTCAATAGGATACCAATATAAATTGTTTAGCTGTGGTTTTGATGGATCAATGTTTAGCCGCAGTAAATTTTATTTAGCTTTAGTATATATGATATATAAAACCGCTAAAAAAGTGAACTAAAAGATGAAAGATAATACTGATGAATATCTATTGAAAAAGGAAATAAATACGGTGACCGCCGATGAGGGTGTGACCAAAACGAGAACTGAATTTTTGTTTGGCATCACATCCGATCGCATCGAGTTCAAAGAAGGTAGCGAGTTGAATGTAATAAAACTAGATTCAATAGTCAAGATATATCAAGGTACTAATCTAGAACCAGAGAGACTTTATATCTCCCTCGAAGACGGACGAGATATTTCCCTTCCAGAATGGATTCTTGACGAGTTCTCAGGGATAGCTGAAGAATTAGCTATGCATTCCGGTCTGGTAAAGACAGAAGGCCCGGATATTACAGAGAAATCCAGCAGCCGGACTGTTAGGTATGCAGGGTGGATATTAGGTGCATTTCTTCTCAGTATGTGTATCCTCACGTTGTTTATTGTGCCCACCTTCTTATATTTACCTTCATTCTTCTGCTTTCTGGGCATTTTTAGTTTGCTTTTTGGGATCGGATGCTCTATATATATCGTTTATATATTGTTTAAAGGTCCTGAAAAGAAGAATATGTGGGAAAGGCCATCTTGTAAGATGGAATCTTAGTGTCGAGTGTGTACATCATATGTATTGTGAAAGTAACGAC
>CAYVTG010000062.1:0-11962 GCA_964454575.1 uncultured Thermoplasmata archaeon | reverse complement strand
AACAAGTTTTCCGTATAGGTATTTGGTGAAATCAAGATGATGCCGGGCGGACTGGGAAATCCCAGACAGATGAAACGAATGATGAAACAGATGGGCATGAAGTCAGAAGACATCGATGCCAAAAGAGTCACCATAGAGACACCTGAAAAAACACTCGTATTCGACGATGCAGAAGTCGTATGTATCACCGTGAAGGGCCAGAAGACCTATCAGATAGTGGGGACTCCCAGAGAGGAAGCCGGAGAGGGAAAAGTGATCATACCGGAGAGTGATATCAAACTTGTAGCTTCCAGTGCCGGAGTTTCCGAGGAAGAGGCAAAAGCTGCCCTTGAAGAGGTGAACGGCGAACCCGCGGAGGCTATAATCCGACTCACTTCATGAAGTAAGGAGTAGAGATAATTGGCAAAAAAAGACATCCCCGTAACCACAAGGATACTAGTATCCATAATAGTTGTAGTCGCAGCCAGCATCACCATAATCAATCTTCTTACTATATTCGGCGTGCTGGACACTCCGGATCTACTGACTTACGTGATAATGATCGGAGTATATACCCTTCCCTTTGTTATCATCGGGGCAACGGTAAACAAGATCTTTGTAGAACAGAAAAAGGCCATAGATAATATTTCCAAGGGAACAAAAGACGTAGGCCGAAAGCTGGAATTGAAGATCAATTTCAAGCCCTGGGAGACCATAATGGCCGACACAACATCGCATCCTGCCTTTTACGTAAAGATCGCCATCGCATCCGCACTGTCTGTATCCGTGGGATTGTTATCGTACTCCGTATTCTCACAGCACGTATTGGTGGGGTCATTGTCTACCATGGTACCGGCCTTCGGACCGCTCGTAGCCGTCTGTGTGCTTATACATCTGTTCAGTAAACATATATTCGGACCTCACGGGTGGCGTGAACTCCTGGAACATTCATGGATATCCCTGCTTGTGATAACGTTTTCGATATCGTTGATGATCTCACTTCGATTGTACATAACACAATCGTATCCCAGAGAATTTTGGGAACGATTTCTTGACTTCCCATTCTCATTACCTACACTCATGTTCTTTGCCATATTGCTGCTCCTAGGCGGTATATTGATACGACTCGGGGATATACTGCGTTTTGAAAGCTCACCGCTAAAGGCTTCCGGGATAACTTTTGTTTTACTATCTGTCGCATTTCTAGTACCCTCATTCGATATACTCGATTGGGACATGCTTTTGCTCATAGTTTCCCAGCTGTTCTCCGCTTCTTTGGTGATATACGGCCTGGCTGTAGCCGGGCTGCTCTACAAAGATGCGGGGATGAGATTTTTGGTGACCAATGACAGGGTGATCAAGCTGGATACGACTAAGCTGGAAAAATCATCCTATTATCCGCTTGCGGAGATGAAGAGCGTGGAGATCGTTCAGGGTTTTCTCGCTTTCGCCTTTGGCTATGGAAACGTGGTCATCAAGTTTAGGCTGAAAGAGGGGGCAAAAAAATCCAAGGCGTACTGCATCCTTTACGGTGTGACCAATCCTGAATTGATCACTAATACCATCAAGGCCATCGCCAAGGTGAAGAAGACCCAGTTAAAACCGAAGAAACCGGTCGCCAAGAAAAAGAAGCTGGTAAAGAAAGATCGGCCGTTGAAAAAGATAAAGCGTAAGAAGAAGAAAAAGGATATTTACTATAAAACTCTGATACCGCTGTTCGTGATCTTGATCATCTCTGCGGCAGTGCCGAATGTATCAGCTCAAACCGGAGGAGAACACACGGAGATGATACATGAAACATATCACATCTCCTTTTCATCGCCTTCTGTAGTTCACGTTAACGTTAGCTTCGATATCTTCGCATTCACCATCGAAGATGTTTATCTTGAAGCCTGGGAGATAAGGGGATACGCATCCGTTTCAGACGAAAACGGTGAGATGGTGGAAACGGCCTTGGAAAACGAAATTGATGCATATCTGGACCGGTTCATCCAAGACGGTTTTGGTATACTGGAAACGACCGGTGCGAACGTTACCCGTTCCATATCTCTGGATCACAACACTCTTTACGGTGAATTACCCGAGGAAGAACCTATCGTTTACCATATCCATGCAAAGATAGAATTTGAGCCGGAGTTTTTCGGCCTGCCGGGTCACGCAGACATCGACGCACTGTTTACCGGTATCCTCGATAAAGGCGGTCATTTTAGTCAAGATCTAACACTGAGATGCGAACCCGGTCATCATGCTACCTACCAGTTCACTCTTTACGGAGATATGATCTTCGGAGATGGGACCGATTCGCTGGACTGGGAGATAGATAATCTCGATGGTACAGAAACACCTGACGATATCTCCATGGAGATTTACCATCCCTCACCCGTCAATATCGATGAAACAGACCTGGATGTTTCCCTACTTATAGACCTCTATAATATCGAGAGGGGAGAAACCGGTGAGTTCTTGGAGATGAATGTTAATTTCTCTGCATCCATATACTCCGTAGCTGTACCTGAAATGGTCTCACAGAGTTTGCCGGAACAGATATCCATAGAATATATCGATGCTCAATTGTTTAGGATCCTTTATGCAAATGGTTTGGAGAACACGATCGATGAATTCATACTCTCTGTAGAAAGATTATTGAACGATCAGGTCAACACATGGGGAGACGAAGTGGTCACCGGTGAGATAGCAAAGCTTAACTTTGATCGCCTGGAAAGCGATCTGCCCGTGATGCTTTACTACAACGCCAGTGTTAGAAAGAACTTGCGGCAGAGTGAAGATGTTGCAGCTTTTATTCCGAGAGAATTTACCTTCTCTGAAAAAGTAGCGATACCGTTGACCGGCGCCTCTTTTATGCCTATGGATATAACCATATTGATACCCGAGGGGCTGGAATTGATGAGGGCCCGACAGTCGGGTACGACACTCCCTATATATACGGACGCATCGGGACGGCATTATACAACTGTAACTTTGGAGCCTGGAGAGGAAAAAAGATTGAACCTAGAGATAGGAACCACCGTAGATCTTATGGACTTTCTTCCCTTCGCTATCCTTATAATCGTACTTCTCGTCATCTGGATAGGATTGAACGTATACCGAGTTAAACCTCCAAGGTCTCGTGTTAAAAGAAAGTGACTTGTGTGATCATTTGGAGATCGCTTCTTTCAATCTATCGATAACAAATTTTCTGTCAAGCTGTGCCAGGAATCTACCGAGCTTTGGGCCCCTGGACTTGCCTATGAATATTTTGTAGAATGACCTGAAGGCTTTGCCCTTTGGTATATCAGTCTCTTCCGCTGCTTCGTGTACGGTCTGATGCAGCCATTCGGGAGTCCATGTTTCCTTGAGAGTGAGCCTGTCGAGATAGTTTTTTAAGAATTCCGTTTCGTCTTCCGATAGATCTACATCGGGGGATGATTCAAGGATAGAAAATTTCACCATATCCGGGGCAAATTTTTTCAGCCAATATGAAACCTGCTCCACTCTCGTTTCGAAGGATCTTTTGTCGTGCTCCGTACGATCATTTCCGGAAACTAGATGCCAGATATGTTCCGTGTCTGTATATATCTGAACCAGATTGACCAGATGCCTGTAGGGCACCCTGTACGGTTGTTTCGACGGTATTTTATCCACCTGTGCAAGTTCGTACACTCTGCGTGCATCCTCATCGATGGTGTCCGTGAAGTAGCCTGCTTCCCAGGCATCATATTCGTCCATGAGTTCAAGTATGCCTAGTCCAGGGTCGAAATCGATATGTGTCTGCAGTTTATACTTGAAGAGTAAAAATCTTACCGGTTCCGGTCCAACGGCGTCCAATATATCCTCTGCTTTGATTGCTACACCAGTAGAGGATGACATAGCGCCTTTTCCCTTCAGTTGTATCCATTCGTACACCAACGGTTGCGGTGCTTCTCTATCGAATATCTCTTTCACTATCCGTTTGCCGGTGTCCCACGAACCGCCGGATGCCGCGTGGTCCTTCCCCAGTGGCTCGCAGTTTACACCCAGTATCCACCATCTAGCAGGCCAATCACAGCGCCAAGGGAGTTTTCCGTCGGCCTTTCGGATGTCCGCCTTTCCCTCGTAACCGCATCTGCATCGGTATCCTACGTATGGGTCCGAAAAGCCGGTAACTTTGGTGTGCATCTTTCCGCATTCGCCGCATATGGGATTGTAGGGATACCAATCATCTTCCAGGGTTCTTCCTGTTACCGTGGTGAGTATCTCCTTAACCTGTTCTCTGTTTATGATCAGCTTCCTTACGGCTTCCTCGTACTCGCCCTTAGCGTACATCTCATGGGTGTATAGTACGTCGCACTTCACTCCTAGACGTTCGATGGATTCAAGGAACGGTGCGAGAAAATGGTCTGCATAACTATCGTGTTCACCGCACGGACAAGGTATCTCGCTGAGTGGTTTGCCCACGTACTGTTCATAATCATCCGTTAAAAATGGGTATACCTTTCGCAGAGGATCTATCGAATCGGCGATGTAAACCAATTTTGAGTCACTTTTAGCTCTGCTGATGGCGTCCCCGGTCAGTATCTCTCTCAAGCTGCCCAGGTGTATCGGTCCGGACGGTGTGATGCCGGTAGCTATCAGAGATGAATCTCTTAGATTATCCGCTTCGACGTCTGCCCAGTGCATAAAGATCCCGATTACCCGATCACTCTTGCTCTGATGAGTCCGCGCAGAGGTACGCCCACGACTTCATCCTTACTGTCTTTGTTCACCGTTACCACACACAGAACCGGTTCTGCGCCCTCTTCTTCAAGATCGCGTATGGTCCCCTGCATGGTCTCTCCCGTGCTGATAACATCATCTACGATCACAACGCGTTTTCCGTCAACGCCTGCGTAATTGGAACTGAAGGCACCTCCGCCGGAACGGCGTTCGTGTTCCCTTGGACGATATATACAAAGTTCCTTCCCGAGAGCTTCAGATATAAGCGTCGCCAGTGGTATACCATTTATGGCGATACCTACGACTGTGTCGAAATCATCGTCTATCTTCTCCATCTCTTCAAGGATTATATCCGACATCATAGTTGCTAGTAGGCCGATCCTACCGCCGAAGACCCCGATGGACCTCCAACCTATCTGCACATCGGTAGGTGGCTTTTCGTCGTTAACGTTCCTGGTCAAAAGCCAATTAACTGTATCAACAGATAAACTCAGCTCCGTAGCTATCTCTTTTTCTTTCAGACCCTTTTCTTTGAACTTCATGGCCGTCTCAACAAGGGATTCGATACCTTTCATCTTAAATCACTTCAACTAACTTAACAAAACGCTGATATTATAATATTGTGGTCGGCGGATGTCAGTCACCCTGAAGTATGGTTTCTTCCAACTCCCGGATGTACTCCTTTTCGTTGGGAAGCTCCATCTTAAGCTCCCGTGCAACCAGGAGAAGGGCTACCTCGATCTCTATGTTCATCTTTTCCTGTTTTTCGTTCACCTTCGAGATTATGTCTGATTTGGACATATTCTTGGCGGCGGCCATCATCTCGTCTAGTATACGTTGGAATATCGGGCGTTTAACGTCTTCTTCCAGTATATCTTTGGACGGCCGAAAACCCAGTGGTATATCCACCGAACTGGGATCGAAGTTGGTTTTGACTGTATCGTTCTCCATTATGATGAATCCAGCTTTTTTCGCGATATCGAGTACCTTTCTCATCTCTTTGGACGTGAACCAACCCAGGTCGGCTGCCGGGCCGTATATGAAGTCATCCACCGGCATGCTGGAAGAGCCCTTCCTCTGGAACACGAAGGCGAGTAACTCCTTCAATCCGGCTTCCGGCGTTCCAACACCTCCTGGTAGCTGAGTATCAAGCCTTTAACTATATCCGGGAATTCGTTCACTTCGTTGAGACCTCGACCGCCGATGAATAAGCTGTGGTCTCCTTCCGGTGATGATATAATGTCCAGATCAAAATGCTCTTTTGAATGATCCAGTAACACAACGGTATCGATACCGATATCCACTGCTTCTTCGATCACATCATATACCTTCATGGAGCGTATGCTCTTATCCGGCGAGATGATCCCGTTCTTATGATCTATGGTGAATACGATACGGTCGCTCATATCCACTGCATCCTTTAGTAGCTGGAATGAAGGCATCCTTTTGGTGGATACTACCACTCTGTCGGCGCCGATAACGTATGCGTCGATTATGGTGTCGAGGTCTCTGGAACCGATATCGGCCCACAGCTCTTTCCTGGCGCCCAACCTTCGTATCACTTCGGATTGTATCTTGTTGGATTCTATACCGTCGATATCGAAAAGATAGAGTTTCTCATGATCTCCCAGCGGCTCCAACATCTCGTTTATGGTGTTGAAACCGGTGGACTCCAAAAGAGAACCGTACATGCCGTTTTCGACTACTACGGGCAATCCTTGTTTGAACGATAGAGACGGTATTATTTCCATGATATGCGCCATATCTGTGTTACGGTAAATAAAACAATCGGAAGTTTAAAAAGTGTGGAGGATGTATGGTAAAGTATGAAAAATTCTATGAAGTGCCCCCGATGCGGTTCGGAGATGAGGAAGGCTTCCTTGAAGATATCAAATATGGATGTATGGGGTTGGAAGTGCCCGAACTGCTCGAAGGTGATCATCGAGTTTGAAGATGCCGAGAAAGCTATAGAGGGAAAAAGAGGCGATATAATCGTCCGTGGAGATCTGCAGTATCTGATACGTTAGATAATCAGATGTCGCAGGTATGCGATGAAGCTGTGGAGCGGCATGCCCTCTCGCCAGTCCATCTTGTAGTTACCGTGCATGGTTGTTTGTATTTGAGGTAATCTGCCTTTGAGCAGCTTCTGCTTTTTCTTCAGTCCGTCTATCTCCAGGGTGAATATCCTCCACTTGTCTCCCCGCTCGCCCTTCAGACGGAATGCGTACAGCGGTAGAACACTGCTTGCAATGCACATCCTGATCATCTCTTCTGCCTGCTCGGTTAGTCTTTCCTCGTCGCTGAAATAGACCACCGGCTTTTTCGACGACTTAACCTCTATGGGAAATGATAATTCGCCGCGTATGGCCAGCAGATCTATTCCAAGACTTCCGCCTGCCCGAACAACCATGAACGGGATATCCTTGATAGAATAGTAATCCGACTTCTCATCCTCCGTACAGGTCTTGGTAAGGCTAGCCAGCATCTCTTCGTCTGCTGAGAGAACTCCCCTCAGCTCGCGCTCGTACATCCCGGTGACCATCGCTCCAATAACAGCAAGACATTATATAAACATATACGGCGGGGGTGCGTGAAAGTACTCAAGCGGACTGTGATGAACCACCCTTACGATACCATTAAAAACCGAACTTTTATTTTGGATTCATTTCGGCGCATTGAATTCAGGAGAAAATTCGGAGGGAAGATCCCGATACTCCATCACCACCCCGGGATTGATCATCACATTGTAGTAATACCATATATCCAGAGGATAATGATTAAAAGAATATAAACGTTAAAGAGAGAACACAATATATTTATCGCATCAAGTTTTTACGTATTTCGAAAATTTAGTTTAAAGGTCCATAATGATAGGGGTGTTAGGTATCGCTGAAAAAGGCACAAAAGATGTCCTGGATGGAGTACTTTCCGATGGGGTTATTACAGAAGAACAGTACACAGAAATCTTAAAACGGTTCACACGGGAAGAGGAAAAAGAGGGGGAGGGGAGAATACAGTCCGTTTTAATTTATACTGGGATCATCATCTTGATAATAGCGGTAATAACTACATTACTAATCTTTTTTGATGAGATAGACTATGAAGAGCGACTCGCGACTTTGTGTCTGATTACTATTATGGTTACAGCAAGCGGATTTTACGTAAAAAAGAAAGATTTAACTGATTTTTATCACGGGTTATTAGCAGGAACATCGAATCTGATCGTACTTACATACGGCTACTGGTTTATTTACGACGCTAAACCTGTGGCCCTTGGTTTTCTTCTCGTAGCCGTTCCGATTGTTTCGTTGTCATATTTTGTGTCTGAAAATTCTCGTTTGAGCTCTCAAGGCGCACTCCTGTCATTGATAATCGGATCAACCATTCTATACATCAGATTAATGACATGGGGAGTTTCATTCGAAACGGGTTATAGATGGTTGGGTATAATTGGATTTTCGTTTCTTATATCTTCTATTGTAATAAATGTGTTATGGGCAAAGAATTTATTGAAAAAATGGGAGCGATTTTATGATGAGAAAATAAAGACATTTCATTCTCTTATCTCTTCGGGTTATGTACTTGGAAGCATCTATATCTGGTTTTATCCGACGATTTTATATAACCAAAATGCTGATAACACATTTAGTATTGGAGCGTTTTATGTTATGATATTAGCGTTTTTTATACTGATTTACAGCATTAAAACGAGAAAGGATGGTTTAATCTATTCCTCGTGCGGGATGATAATCATCTCGATCTGGTTTGCATTTGTCCCCGAAGGCGGGTTTTTTGTTATCCTCATACTTGGTTTATTAACCGCGTTCATATTGATAGGTATGGCATGGTTCTTGAGAAAATTTTCAATCTTAGATTAGTAAGATTCATCTCGTATTGCAAGGGATCGCCTGGTTTCTGCGGATTCCCGTCTTCATCGCATATGATCTGTATCATTTCCCAATCACCTTCGTGTATGTCTGATTTATACCGGTAAAAGAATCAAATTGTATAACTATCTGTTGGTGATCCTCGATACCGCGCCGGCCGTTTTCAAAGATGTTGTGCGCTCAAGGCTCCAGCCTGCTGGTGTCCCGGGGGAACAGTATGCCTTCTCTTATATTGTCCAGAGATAACATCTGCTGTACGAATCTGTCCAAGCCTAGGCCGATACCACCGTGGGGTGGCATGCCGTACTTGAATGCTTTTAGGTAAGACTGGAAATCATCCGGGTTCAGGCCGAGCTCTTTCATCTGTGCCGTGAGTATGTCATAGCGGTGCTCCCGCATACCGCCGGAGACCAGTTCCTGTCCCTTGTATTCAAGGTCGAAGTAAGTGGTCAGCGACGGGTCGTAGTCCTTACGCATGGCGTAGAACGTGTTCTTTTTTAGTTCGGATGGGAACTCGGTGATGAAGTAGAACTCCGTATCGTAGTTCTCCAGCATGTAGTCGCCCAGCATCTTCTCTCCTTCCGTATCAACGTCCCGCTCGTCGTCCTCCCATTTTTTGCCCAGGTCTTCCAGTATCTCGATGCACTCGTAATGGGGTACTTTTCTGATGGGGTGCGTCGGTATATTGATCTCGACTCCGAGTTTGTCCAGCATCTCCGAGCCGTGCTCCACCACATGGCTCAGTGCGTGTTCCACCATGTAACTGGTCATGTCCATCACATCGTCGGAACTTTCGATAAACGACATCTCAAAATCCAGCGAGATGAACTCCGACGTGTGCCGTATGGTATCGAAGTCTTCCGCTCTGTAGGCTGCCGCTATCTCGTATACTCGCTCGAAGCCGGCGGCCATGAGTATCTGTTTGTACAGCTGCGGACTCTGTGCCAGATATGCGTCTTTGCCGTAGTAATCCACCTTGAACAGGGTGGCGCCACCTTCGGCACCGGCAGCACCTATCTTTGGCGTGTTGATCTCGATGAAATCCTCTTTGACAAAAAAATCTCTAAGACCGTCTAACAGTAAAGCTCGAAGCTCGAATATGACTCGCTTTTCTTCCTTCCTAAGATCGAGAAAACGGTTATCGAACCTGGTGCCCATCTCGGCGTCTACCTTATCCACCACTCCCAGTGGTAACGGCTTACCGGCTTCGCTCTCCACCCGTATGGACGTCGGCAGTATCTCGTAACCGAAATCCGTCTGGTCCGTGGCCTGCTTCTTGCCCTCGACGACGACAACGCTCTCCCGAGGTACGTTGACTATATGGTCAAAATCTTCACCGACCTCCTTCTTCACAACGACTACCTGGAAAACGCCGGTACGGTCGCGGACCTTCAAGAATGCGATACCGCCGAGATTGCGTACTTCCTGTACCCAACCCGCCAGCATGCACTGCTCACCGTCTTCCAATCGAACTACATCTTTAGAGTGTATACGCTTCATGTTTAACCTTATCGTAGAAGGTTATATAAAATGATTTACGACAAGATGCTGTGAAAGATTTATATTGTTTCGTATCATGCTTGCCTGTAATGTCAGATGAACTCAGTCACCTGGAGAAGAAGACGCTGCTGGCACTCGAAGAGCACGGAGGTTCAGCTTCGCCTTCGGAACTCGCAGATACCGGTGAGTTCGAGCAGGGATCGCAGGTGATGAACGCCGTTTCGTGGCTCAATTCAAAAGACCTGGTAGAGGTAGACGAAAAGGTAGCCTACTACTATTCGTTGGCGAAAAAGAGTATCGCCGATAAGGACCTTCCCGAAAGAACGGCTTTGAAGTATCTCAAAAAAGCCGGTGGTAAGTGCAGTATCGCAGAGTTAAGCGAAGGTAGTGGACTGGGAGATAAAAAGATCGGTATAGCCGTTGGGTGGATGAGGAAGAAAAAATGGGTCGATACAGTAAGGGAAGGCGGCGAAACGCTGCTGGAGATGACCTCCAAGGGTAAAAAGGCACTCAGAGAGAAGGGAAAGGACGAAGAGATCATACGGATACTCGGTAAGGAAGGAGAATTACCACTCGACGAACTGGACGAATACAGCGTTAAGAAACTCAAGTCGAGAAAGGAATTGCTGAAGGAAGAACAGAGGGTATCGCGTACGGTGAATCTAACTGATAAAGGTAAAAAAATATTGGACAAAGGTATAGTGCTCAAACCGCAGATATCTCAGTTGACTCCGGATATAATACGCACCGGCGCTTGGAGGGAAGCCGAGATACGACCATACGATATCCAGGCATTCGCACCGACGGAGTACGGCGGTAAACGCCATCCTATGAAGCGTGAGATGGAAGTTGTTCGGCGTGTATTCCTGGATATGGGATTCACCGAGATAAACTACGACTTTATCCAGAGTGCTTTCTGGAACTTCGATGCTTTGTTCTCTCCACAGGACCATCCGGCCAGGGACCTGCAGGATACTTTTTATCTGGAGAGACCGGCGACTGTGGACATCGACGAAGAAGTGGTAGGGAGAGTCAGGGGCATGCACGAAGATGGTGGTGACACACGTTCTACCGGATGGGGCTATAACTGGAGCAAGGAAGAGGCACAGCGAGCGGTTCTCAGAACCCATACGACCGTTGCGACCCTGCGGCATCTTGCGGAGAATCCGGAGCCGCCGGCGAAGGCATTCGCACTCGACTGGAATTTCCGCTCGGAGAAGAGTGATGCCACTCACTTATCACAGTTCATACAGATCGAAGGTGTGGTCATGGAGGAGAACGCCAACCTCAACATGCTAATAGGGTTGATGAAGGAATTCTACAGAAAGATGGGATTCGACGACGTCAAGGTCCGGCCATCTTATTTCCCGTTCACCGAGCCAAGCCTTGAAGTCTACGCCAAGTACAAGGGCGATTTCCTGGAGATGGGCGGCGCCGGTATCTTCCGTGAAGAGGTCACCCGGCCGCACGGTATCGAATGTCCGGTGCTGGCATGGGGCTTGGGACTAGAAAGATTGGTGATGCTGCGGCTTGGTATAGACGATATCCGGGACTGCTATACCGATGATCTTACATTTTTGCGGGAATATCCGCTGTTGTGAGGTATGACTCATTTATGCGGTATTCTGGGATTTGGATTTACGAGGTATAATGGTCAACCAGCTTGACAAATGCATCTTTTATCTCTCTGATGTCACCTTCCAGCACATCAAATTTGTTCAAGAGTTTATCTAAAGTGTTGCTGAACTCGCCGTACTTCACATCAAGATAATCGAACTTTTCCACCGTTTCATTGTGAAAATCATCTGTTTGCGTTATAGAGCGGTCCAACTTTTCAGAGATATTATCCAGTTTACCGCCCAATTCCTGCTTTACATCGGTGAAACCCTCTTCTACCTTGGCGC
>CAYVTG010000061.1:0-12104 GCA_964454575.1 uncultured Thermoplasmata archaeon | reverse complement strand
GTTACATTATGTCGTCCTCCGCAGTGATCCACGATATCGCACCGAATCCTGCAACTCGAGGCCAGCATACGGTACGTTTCAGAGCGAACGTCAGCGGCAATATATCTCATCTTGAATGGCTGTCTGATCGGGACGGGCATCTCTCGCATCAACCGGACTTCAACATGTCGGCGCTGTTCCTTTCTACCGGAGAGCATACGATAACTCTGAGGGTGACCGATGAAGACGGGTTCATCCATGAAGACTTCGGTGATCTCTTTGTCAACAAGCCTCCGGTAGCCGTTATAAACGACGATATCACTACGCTGACCTCTCAGAACGAAAGTATCGATTTTAACGAATCCAGCTACGATATCGACGGACATATAACCTCATATAACTGGGATTTCGGAGACGGGCACAATTCCAACGAGAGAGCACCGGTGCATGCTTACTCCGTACCGGGGGAATACACCGTTACACTGACGGTGACCGATGATATGGGGGGAACGGACAGTACATCCATGGGAATACTGGTGGATAACAGACCCAGGGTGGTGGATATACAGCCGGCGGGAGGCAGTGGATGGAACACCGACCAGGCAATTACGGTGACGTTCTCCGAAGAAGTTGAGCCGGCGTCCCTTGAATATTCGGTGTCACCGTATATCGAGTACACGGTTACATGGTCCGGCAACAACACCACCGCGCTCTTTACACCGGTGGGCTATTACAGTAGATACACCTCTTACGAATTCAGTGTGGATAATGTTATCGATGTGGATAACGGTACGGTATCTTCAATGGAGCATGGTGTGAACCACGATTGGCTAACCCGTGAATACGCCGAGCTAGTAGGGTATTATCCTTCAGGGGAAAGTGAAGTTGAGCTTCAGCGTTCTGTTGTGCTGAGCTTCGACGAACCCGTCGAACTGGTCACGGATATCGATGACTTCGTGTCGGGAGATTATGGTTGGCAGTACCGTTTCGAAAACGATGACTCCAGGATGGTACTCGACCACGACGGATTCCCACCGGGTACATCCGTAGAGCTCGATTTCGACCTATCGTGCTTGAACGCAAGATACGACGGTTCCGTAGTCACTACAGACGGCACCGGGGATACTTCATTCTCTATATCTTTCATAACCGAGCATCGTGAAATGCCGGTGCTGTTGTACGCCAGCCCAGCCGATGAATCGGTAAATATCTCCGTGGAAACGGATATCCTCTTCGAATTCAGCCGAAGCATGAACGTATCCAGCTTAAATCTTACAGTTTTTCCTGCATTGACGGGCACGGTGTACAGTTGGAGCAGCGACAATACCTCTCTTTCCGTAAGTCATGACGGGTTTCTGGAGGACACTCTTTACTCGGTACATTTAGCGTTGTGGGATGAATATGGAAACGAACTGATGGTCACCGACGAGTATCCGGATCTCTTTCATTTTCGTACGGAAGACATAACTCCACCCACCGTACTGGCCATATCTCCCGAAGACGGGCAGACCCGTTACCTTACACAGGCGCCCGTAGTTATAGTGTTCAGCAAGAGTATGGATCCGGATTCATTAGAGTTCTCCGTGGAGCCGGACCCGGGATACTGGTATCAAGAATGGAACGACGACCGTACAAGATTGAACC
Organism: uncultured Thermoplasmata archaeon; assembly: GCA_964454575.1. Lineage (GTDB taxonomy): Archaea > Thermoplasmatota > Thermoplasmata > Halarchaeoplasmatales > Halarchaeoplasmataceae > Haladaptatiplasma. The sequence continues at coordinate 10,481 of CAYVTG010000061.1, read as the reverse complement.
TTAACCATGACGATTTTTCGAGTGGAATGTGGTATACGTTCGTACTGGAGAACGCTGCAGACAGTAGTGGCAACGCAATCCAGGAGAGCGTAGAGATCGACTTCATGACCAGTATGAGCGGTAACCACATGCAAGGCAATCTGCTTGAACGGATGTTTTGGTCTATAGTCGGGGGAGGTCTAGTGGATAACTCCATGTTCGATCTTGCGGAGGATATGATCAAACATACCACTTCCAATATGATACTCGGTGGACAGTTGAGCAATCTTGAAGTTCGACTGCCCCTGGCATATTCGGAACCCTTCGAGTACGGAGGAGGTCACGGCGACGGCTATAAGGATATGGAACTGACTTTGAGATACCGACCGGGATACATATCTTTGGATGCAGAAGATATCATCTCCACACCGAAAGGGGTACACTACACGGATATATTATCGCTGTCATCGACACCCCATGAAACTTCTTGGGACATATCCATACCGCACACTGAACTTGAGTTGAATGTCAGCAGCGAGAGCCATACGGTACTGTCCGGAGAAGAACACAGAGAACTACGGATAAGTAGCAACTTGTCCCTCGAGTTCGACATACGGGTGACCGTCTTCTCCGGCTGGGGACTTGCCGGTGTGGATTACAGCATAACGAACGATTTCTTTTCCGATGTCAAGAACTTTCTGGAGAACGTTTGGTCCCATATAGTTGACGCATTCTCGTACATGATAGACGGGATACGGAAGTTGATAGATTCTATCAAAAATATCGTGGATACGATAAAGGACTACGCCGCCGAGATGATCGAGTTCATCGGTAACATGATACAGAAGGCGGTGCAGGAATTGATAGCACCCCGAGTTTCCAGCTTTATAGAACGCTTTGACGAAAAGGACCTCAAAGAGATGGACAAAGAGTTCTCCCTGTTCGGTATGGATATCAGAGTGAATATTTTACCGGACGGCGTTGCCGCGGGACTGCCCATGTACGACGGCAACGTGCAAAGGATCATCAATGTATCTCTCGGCGGCTCACTATCTGGCAATTCATATAGACTGAATGTTAACGTTATGAAAGATAATATCGTGTTGTTTGGAAGTCTGGCCGTCGGCAGCCTGGATATGAACTGGCAGTCCGACCCCCTGGCGGATCCCTCGGGGACGACGGAAAGCGTATATCCCGCATGGTTCCAGGCCCAAGGACGCAGCGGTACCAAGGGCAGCGGTGCGCTGCTTGATCTGACCATACCTCGGGAAAAAGAACCTAAGGAAGAGCTGGAGCTGGCTTTATCATCCCTAGTACCGATAAACACCGTCACCATCCCCATAGGGCCCATCGTTGTAACCGGTATAGACCTGGGTGCCAAGATGGTGGTAAGCGATATGGAAGAAGGTGGGTTATCACTGCTGTCCGGTATGATCGGAACCGCCTTCAGGGACACTGCGGACACCATGAGCACAGTATCGTTCAGTATCGATTACATCGTTCAGTTCATCAAAAGTCTACTGCAGAGGTTCGTCGAAGAGCTGTTATCGGTGATCTATAATTTCATCCGTGAGCTCGTGCTCTTTTTCAATGTAGTTATCAGCGGTGTAGAAGTGGCTCTTACTTTCGGTATCACAGGAGCGGATGCTGTACAGTCTTTCTTCCGCTGGGTGGGAGAAACGGTCAGGGATCTGATAGTAGAAAGCATAAGCAGCAGGAGAGTGGTGTGCCCGGACGGAGCGTTCCCGGAAGAGATAATACAGGGCACCGAACTAGGCATATCCGTAGGTCAGGCGGGTGTGAATGTCCTCTTCGACGTGAATCTACCTGCATTGGCTGAGCTTCTCGGTATGGATATCGGACGTTGGAAGATCGGGTTCGGGATGGAGGTACCTGACATGAAACTGGTGGACGGCCAGCTTACTGAATGGTGACGCTGTACAAAAAATAGCCTACGGCGTATTGGTTTTCTATGGAGATGAACCTCCTCTCGAGCACGATTGTGGAACCCGCCTGTACGTAGAGTATGTCATCACCTTCGTTGAGTTCTTGGCGGGTGTAAGAAAAGTTACCGGGTTCATATAGATAAACAGGTTTTATGGGGTACGGCAGCAAGTACTCTCCGCTGAAGTAAAACATATCGTTTAGAAATACGCTGTCGCGGTCCAGTGTCAAGTTTGTGGTCGAGTTCAAAGCGCTCGTATTAAGAGAACGGTCTATTTCCCAAGTTATATTTTCAGATATGGTAGTACCTATTTGAGATGTATATTCTCTGATATCATCGGGTGTTTCAGGATAGATAAACACATGATATGCACCGGAAAATTCCTTCGACTCGATGAAAAATTTACCGTCTATCGAAAGGTGGTTTCGCTGGTGTCCGATGGAATCCAGAATCGCTTTGTCATCGATAAAATACGGATCCGATAGATATACTCCTGAGACGAAATTCTTTCTGACCACTTTTTCTTCCTGAGTGAGCATCAGTCCATTCAGACTAAAATTTAACTCGTACGGCTCACCATTCACTGTGGACTCGTACGAAAATATTGCTTCTTCGCTTTCATTTAGAGAGGCGGAGACCTTTATACTGCCTTCCGTCGAACACAAACTGTTCACCAACTCTGCGATGCTTTCGGCTCTTTCATCGAGGACCAATTCTTCAGCCGCTCTCCTCTGCCAGTTGAACACGCTGACTACGGATGCCGTGAGTACTACGGCGGCGACGATCCAAACCATCTTAGACGTTAGATAATCGAGCATCGGCTAGCGTGAAGGATGGTTGTTTATAAAAATTGCCGTTAAAGAGCTAAACGATAAAAAAATTAAAAAAATATCAGAATTGAAAATTCTAATTATTTTGTAATTTTGAACAATAAAAAAATTAAAAAAAGAAAGGGTTTTGGAGAGAGGTATTTACCAGACCTCTTCTTCCTCTTCGGGTTCCTCGACAACTTCCTCTTCGAACTCAGAAGGGGCAGGTGGTTCTTCCGGTTCTTCTACTGCCCACTCATCTTCTTCCTCGAAAGATTCTTCGAAGGGCTCTTCCTCGTAGGTGTCCGGTTCGTATTCCGGTTCGGTCGCTTCAGGCACTTTCTCTGCCTTGTGCTTACCGCTTCCCTTACGGGACATCACGAAGATGGCGACTACTATCACCAGTATTATGACCAGTAACAGCATCATCAAAGTTGCACTGTCGGCTCCGGTGCCTAACATTCCGGCTTCCGGTTCGTAGGATTCACCATTTGATCTGGTCCTGATGGTCAAAGTATATTCCTCATCCCAGTCTTCGTTGTTGGAGTCTATACCTCTTATGAAGATGGTTTCTCTGTAAGGCTTGCCGATCTGCATGTCTCTGTCAGATACCATCTCGAAGGTCACTGTGACTTCGTCACCGGGTGCGAGTTCGCCTATGTATAGTCTCCATACGTATGGCTGTGGTGAAGACAATGCGCCCTCGACGTACATGTGGAGTTCGACTATCTCCTTGGCACTGTCGATGTCCAGGGTCTCGAGAGTTACTTCGGAGTACTCGGTGCTCTTGTTCATTCTAATGGCTTCGGTTTCATCACCGGCCTCCATCTCGATAGAATCAGAAGCTATAGCGCTGATGAATCCCCTGTGTATCGCCCAATCTTCGTTGTTATACATTTCGGGCTGCATCATTACCCAGGTATCTCTAGCTGTGTCGTCTCCGCGGTTAGCGATGGTGTAGTTCAGGTCGTATACTTCGCCTGCCTTTACTTTGTTATCGCTGAACTCTCCTTCGACGACCACACGAGGTCCAAGTCCTGTGAGTTCACCGCCCAATCCTATTGTCTGGTCGGTTACTTCTTCCAGTGTATTCTCGTTGATCATACTGGTGATCACCATTGTACCAAGGTATGCATGGTTGTGTCCGCTGAGTACGTCTGTGATGTATTCCGTGTTTACGCTTACCTTGAAGACTATGTCTGCTTCACCAGGGTCACCGGTACCAGGATCGTATGCATCAATGTTATCTTCTGAATCGCCTTTGTCCATTGCAACTGTATCCAATGTACGGTCCTGTGGGTTCAAGAACGGTGTTCCTTCGCCTACGTTCAGTACAACTTCCAAGTCTCGGAAAGGCACTAATTCGAAGTTCTGTAGTGTGACATTGAGATAGACATATGTTATGTCGTCTAACAGTTCTACTGGGTCATCGATTAAACCTTCCATGTCGATAATCTCGTCTGTGACGTTCATGAAGATGTGTGGTGCTGTCCATGGAGAGAAGATTTCATCGTCTCCACCCGGTCCATCAACGTACTCATGGTTGTCTACAACGACTTCGTAGAGTATGCCGTTATCTGGTCCGTCCATGGGGTTTTCCCAATCGACACCTACATGATAGTATCTGGTGGCTTCGCCGGTTGATCCATCATCATAGTACCAGCCGTCCCATCTGAACTGTAGCATGTGTGTTCCTTCCTGGATAAATCTGTGGAATCCGGTATCGAAGGTCAAGGGGTCAGCTGTGCTGCCGCCTACTCCTAGATTACCAACGTATATCGGCATCGGGTAAGTTTCGTCACCGTATTCATAGTGTTCCACATTTATCGGGAAGTAATCTTCGTCAGTTATCATACCGATGTAGACTTCGTTCAACGGTACGTTACCGACATTCGTAAATGTGACTTCGATAGTCTCTTTGATGGTTCCCTGTTCGATGGATATAGTTTCTTCTATGGATGCTTCGATCCTTGGTGTAAAGTCGACTACCAGGTCTATCTCTCCTTCTTCGGTTATGTCTACTTCATCGCGGGTAGCTTCGAATGTGTAATCTATAGGATATATACCTGGTTCAACATCGAAATCTACATCGACTCTGAAGAAGAAGTCTTCGTTATCACCGGCAGCTATCCCTGCTGGTATCCTTGCGGTGGAATCTCGCAGTGTAACACCAGTGGGTAAACCAGATAGTGTTAGGCTCGCGTCGTCCAACAGTTCGCCGCCGTCGTTATCAACGTTCACGAAGAATTCCTGGAACATCTCGCCTGCCCATAGATTCTCTGCATCGGATGCTTCGACATCCGCTACATCTGTGTTAGGCATTATCTCGAAGTCGATGTATGTATCTAAGTAATCAGATACACCAGTATTAGTTTCATCAACGTATCTGTAACTGATCCTGACGTCCATTCTGTACTCGCCGGGTTCTGCATCACCAGTTACGTTGAATGAGAAAGGTTCTGCATCGTACCAAGCATCGTCATCAACACCAAAAATTATGGTCTGGTTAGCAATAGGTTCAGATCCACTCATGTCTGCACCTTGTTCACCAGGCATTTCGTGTTGGTTTTCCCAGACGATTTCTGTTAATGTATTGTCCCTATCCACTTCAACATGAACTCGGGTTACGTTCTTTCCCGTTCCATCAAAGTACAAAAGGGATCTAACTTCGAGTCCAAAGCGGACTTCTAGTTCTCCAACATAACAGTCTATATGGTCGCCTGCAGCTCCTGTTTCACTCGTTGTGCTTACTAATCGCACAAAGTCATCTCGATCGCTCGGGTCATCAGCTATGTCTTCCGCCTGCATAGGACTTATCAGAAGCCCTACTACAGACATGAATAACATAGCGCACACTAGTACACTAATCGCTCTATTTCTTTTCACGCTCATTTTTTTCATTATGTATTCCTCCTATGGAATAATCAGTTAGTTTATATTTTAGTGGTATATAATACTTTTGGTGTGTTTCGTGCCTGTGCGTTTGTTTCCGGAATCCGTTGCGTCATATATATGTCTGACGTTCACCGAAAGAAGTTTATCGGTACCGAACGATAGGCAAACATGACTGTGAAAGATGCAAGATTCACCGTAAAGACGCACGCAGAACTGGACATAAAGGATATCACGGAACAGGGGCGCAGAGCAGTGATCGATAGCGGTATCACGGAGGGCATCGCCGTCTTCTTCGTCTCCGGCTCCACCGGTGCCATCACCACTGTGGAGTACGAACCGGGGTTGCTCCACGATCTTCCGGCAGCCTTGGAGCGGTTATTCCCAAAGGCCATATACTATAAACATCACGAAAAGTGGCACGACGGTAACGGGCATTCGCACACAAGGGCGGCCTTCATGGGGCCCAGTCTTACCGTTCCCATCACCGACGGTGAACTGCAGTTGGGAACCTGGCAGCAGATAATACTTTGTGATATGGATGTACCTGCAAGGAACAGAGAAATAACTGTAAAGATGATCGGAGAATAGATTCAGCGTTTGGCGAAATCCTTGCTGATGTGGGCTAAAAGCGCCTCCAGCTGTATCCTTTCGTTGGAGCCCTGGACCATCCTGAACTCGGCTTCGCCGATCCTGTCCACCAGCTTCATCTTGCGCTCGTTGTCCATAGGGATGTTGTAGATCGCCTTGTGTATCTGGCGGATTATATCGTTTCCTGAAAGTCCGTAATCGACGAAGAGGTCATACAGCTGTCCTCTGGACTCCATGAAATCGCCCTCCATGGCAGTGGTCAGCATCTTCTCTATATCTCCGGGTTTAGCGATATTAGCACTCTGCCGGACTATCTCTTCGTCTATCTTCTCGGTGGTGGAAGCAGATATCTGTAGTAAGTTGGTAGCCTTCCTGAGATCACCCTCGGATATCTGCACAAGCAGATTGAGTGCATCTTCGGTAACTTCCAGATCTTCTTCATCGGCTATGTGTTTGATCCAATCGATGACACCTTCCTTTGAGATGTATCTGAATCGGAACACGGCGCATCGCGATTGTATAGGGTCGATTATCTTTGAAGAGTAATTACACGAAAGTATGAAACGACAGTTACTTGAATATTTCTCCATCGTCCTTCGCAGAGCTGCCTGGGCCTCTGAGGTCAAAGAATCAGCTTCGTCAAGGAAGATAACTTTGAAGCCTTGAACGCTAAGAGTGGTTGTTCTGGCATATTCCTTTATCTTCTTTCTGATCACTTCTATGCCTCTTTCGTCACTGGCGTTCAGTTCGAAAAAATTATGCCGCCAATTGTCTCCGTAAAGTTCTTTGGAAAGTGCAAGTGCGGATGTGGTCTTACCCGTACCCGCCGGACCGGCGAATAAGAGATGAGGGATATTGCCCTGTTCGGCATAGGCTTTCAATCGTTCTATGATGCGTTCCTGCCCATAGACCTCATCCAGCTTGAGTGGCCTGTACTTTTCCGTCCAAATACTGTTCATCTGACAGATACCATTGCAGAAGATGTAATATAATTTTCGTTACAAAGATAGGGACAAATTTTATTTACCGAGAAAATAACATAACAGGGATGTTCAGAAAAGGGCCAAAGCGTGCGAGCAAAGTTCAGGAGTCAAAGTTGATCAAGAACGCACAGAAGCTGGCAGAAGACCCATTAAAGGTGATCCCGGAGTGCAGAGATAACTGTTGGTTCTGCAAGTTCGGTAAGGCTGAAAAGCTCATAAAAAGGATATCTGAAAGAAAGGAGGATAAAAGATATCTTGAGAAGGCTTCCAGAAAGGGACCTGGACTGGCTAAAGCCGTGGCGGGCACCCTACTGCTGACCATCGACAAGAAAGCCCCTCTTCTTGCCAGCGCAAAGATCTCAAGAGGTGATATATCGTACGCAAAAAAGGGGAACGCCCGTGAAAAATACCTTTTGGGAGTACAGTATTTCAACGACCCTGTGATCCGACTATTAGCCTACTTCGAGGAAGCTAAGAAGGGCTTCTATTTCTACTCGTGGAAGGATCATATAGTCTGTACGGGTAAAACGGACCAGCCGCCGGAAGAGTACATCGCCAACAGGCTGTCCACCATACGTTACAGATTAAAAACTATAGAGAACAACAGCACATGCGGACATTCCGTTCCTTCTTCATCGAACTCATATATCACTCTTGAATGGGGCGGTGCCGGAAAGCGATTCTCCGTTTGCTCGAAATGTGCCCGGGACGATGTGAACCTCTTCGTTCATCTTACCGAAGGCATGCTTTCCAAGGATAATTCCGAAACTTTTTCGTTGAAGGGTCGTTACAGACTCATCTGTGCTTCCGATTGTGATGAATGCTCGCTTCCGAAAACAGAACAGATCACCGGAGAACTCAGGGATAAGTATCTCAGCGGAGAGATATCTGATGTAGAATTACTGAAAGATTACAGACGGAATACACGGAACAAGTTAAAGATATCTCCTACAGCCTATATCTTGGGAAACAAATGTTACGGCACAGATGCAGATGCATTTTTAAAGGAATTCGAGCACTATGATTGGGAAGAGAAAGCTCTAAAAAAGGCCGTCGAGGGAAAGCCGATAGTCGTTGATCAAAATAGCGTGAACGAATTATTGGGTGCGGTATGGGACCAAAGAGGAAAGGATATCATAGGTATCTTTGTTGATGATAAAGACAAGCTAGAAGAGCTGTACAAACGTTCCGAAGAAAGGAAGATAACTCCGAGGGATGTGCTCAGAACAGCATATAATATACAGCAGAGAAACCAACAATTGAAGAACCTTCCATCTTTTAGATCTCTACCTCCTGAAGCAAAGATCGCCCATGAGCTAGCGATGATATACAAAACACAGGGGGTCGAAGAGATGATAAGTCATACCGATGGTTTGGACATATCGAACACCAGGCTGAAAGCACTCACCTACGGTTTTCTGGAGGCCTTTGACAGAGGAGATTCACACCGATGGAGGTACGATAGAACAGAGATCGATGTGGGAAAGTCTCTCAAGGATTTTGTAACTAGACTACTGGGAGCCGAAGGTGATGATTACGCAAACGCCCTTCAGGATCTGGTGAAGATGAGCGGTTCCACAGCCAAGATAGTCATGGAAGACGGAACAGAGTTGAGGTAGGCAAAATCCTTAAATACGTAAGGTGTAAATGGTACTGTGATGTCAGCCAAACAGAAAGGTGGAGGTTTTCAGTCCGCAGCTGGTCTCATCCGCTATTTCGACGAAGAGGATGCAAAGGGCCCGAAGCTCGATCATAGGGCCATCATAATATTCGGTATAGCATGCCTTGTGTTTATAGAGATAGCAAAATGGCAGTGGCCGGTATAGGTTCACTCCAGGTTTTTCTCGCAGGCGCCTTTTTTAAGAGCTATGCTTTCAGAATCAGGTTCTATCTCCAATGCATTGTTATAGGCGACGAGTGCTTCTTCGTAAACTTCGCGTTCAAACAATATATCTCCCTTCAATTTCCATCCATCTACCATCTGAGAATCTATGGATAAGGCTTCATGTATGCATTGTAAAGCACCACCCCACTTTTCCATCATATAGAGTGCTTTGGATTTCCAATACCATGCACTAGCGTTAAATTCGTCTTTTTCTATCACCTGGTCGAAAAATCGATCTGCTTCTTCCAGCATACCTTCGTCGATAAGAACTCTTCCCTTCATAACCAGGGCTTCGGTGAAATTTCGGTCTTTATTGTAGGCCTGCTCGAATAGCTGTACCGCACCTCCCCACCGTCCTTCCATACGGGTTCGCTCAGCTTTTAGATACCATATAAGAGGATTGTTTTTGTCCTTCAATATCAGACTGTCGATGATCTCATCGGCCTTTTTGTGCTTGCCGGTCTCGATAAATACTTCAGCAAGACCGATATGGGCATCGATATCCTCTTGATCCAAACTTATCGCCTTTCTGAAATTTTCTTCAGCCGCGCTGTAATTTTCATCTTTCAGATATAATCTACCTAAATTTCTAGAAGGTGCGGGATCTTCTGAGATATCTACCGCTTCTTTGTAATACTTTTCAGCTTGTTCTCGCAAGTCTTTGACTACCGTCTTTCTGAATCCGGGGTCGAAGGCGCTGATATCGGCACATTCAGAAGTATAATGGAATAGGTTAGCCAGTCGCAGATAAGCTCTTTCGAGTTCGGGGAATCCTTCCGAGGGGGGCTCCATACCTTCGAAATACGAGAATATATCAAAGAATAACTCTACATCTTTGGGTGAGAATATATAACCGTTAAACTTTATATCTTCCGGGATGCCTAGCTCGGCCATGGTTCGATTCATCTTGTAGATTCGCTTGGCCGGGTCGTGCTCGTCCGGTAACTGTTCGATCTCCTCTATGATACTTTTTCCTGGTAAATATTCGAGCTCGTCTCCGGGACGCTCTCCTATGGTTAGAGTGGGTTCGGAATCTTCTCTGTACCTGTCTATAACAGGATTGCCTATCACTGAACTGGCGGCTATCCAAAATATATTTTTTTCGAATTGAGCTTCTGCACATTCGGTACATACAAGGTAAACATCGCTTATGGCCTTCTCACACCGAATGCAGTTACCTATCATATGTTAACAGAAATGAACAGGTTGATAAATATTTAACCGTAGTTTTTTAGAAATTTTGCCTTATATTCATGAAAACTACCGTCGGCGATGGCATCTCTCGCTTTTTCGAATATGCTCAGTGTGAAGTGTAGGTTGTGTAGAGTCGCCATACGCATCCATGAAAGCTCTTCCGCCCGGCATAGATGGTTGATGTACGCTCTGGTGTGATTACT
>CAYVTG010000060.1:0-12451 GCA_964454575.1 uncultured Thermoplasmata archaeon | reverse complement strand
TGGGATTCAAGCCACGTAAAAAGATCATCAGATATTACGACGACGGCGAAGATGCCCTGTTCATGTCAAAGGACAAATAGACATTTATTCTGGTGGCGGCGGTGGCGGAGTCCCCATATTCTGCTGTGCCGGAGGTGGTAAGAACGCCGGAAACGCTCTCTTCAATTCACTCTTCAATTTATCGTATTTTATGTACCATAGTATGAAGATCACAACACCGATAACGGTGAAAAGAAGTATCAATCCCAATATCAATCCGATGGTCGATATGCCGTGGTCTATCTCGATGCGTGTTCCCTTCTGGTACTGGTACACCTTTGCTTCGATGGAGTTGAACAGTGAATTCGCAGATATGATACCTGCACCGTATTCATCTATGTCCAGTCCTTCGGATGCGAATATCGAATGAAGGTTACCCTGGACATTTTGTACGTTGTCCTCGGTGTAGAGCTGCTGGCCGCCTACTCTGATTCCGTCCATGGACGCAGATAGTGAATATAGCTATATAAATCCTACTAAAAGTTAATTACATCCCACTACAATATCTTCCACGGAGATCAAAATGGAATACGATGTGGTGATAGTCGGCGCCGGTCCTGCGGGACTCTTTGCAAGCCACGAACTGGCGGGTAAAGGACTAAAGGTACTGGTGGTCGAGAAGGGCAAGGACGTCGATCAAAGAACAGAAGACGATATAATGAGCGGGATCGGTGGTGCAGGTACCTATTCAGACGGTACTGTGAACTTGAGACCGGATATAGGCGGAAATCTAAGGGATCATACACGTAACGACAAAGATGCGTGGGAACTGGTCGATAGGGTATCAACTATTTTGGCAGATCACGGCATGCCTTCCCCGGCACACAGAAACACTGAAAAGGAAGAAGACCTCAAACGCAAAGCCGCCTCCATCGGAAGCAGATTCTACCCGATAGAACAATCTCACATCGGTTCCGACAAGGCACCTGCTGTGATAACATCCATGAAAAGAGAACTGGTAGAAAAGGGAATAGAGTTCCTAGTCGAGACCGAAGTGGCGGACCTAGTCATCCGAGATAATAGCTGTAAAGGGGTGAAAACGACTGCAGGAAAAACCATCAAGTCCAAAAAGACATTGATCGCCCCGGGTCGTATAGGTATCGATTGGGTATCAACTCTTACATCCCAGCACCCCATCACCGCTACTTTTGCACCCATCGACATCGGTGTTCGTGTTGAAGTACCGAGTATAATAATGGACCCCATCATCAAGGTGAACCGTGACCCCAAATTCCACCTGTATCCGAAAAGATACGACGATTTCGTAAGAACATTCTGTACCAACCATCAAGGCTTCGTGGTAAAGGAATCCTACGGTAGCTTCATAGGTGTCAACGGCCATTCTCGAAAGGACATACAAACAGACAACACCAATTTTGCTTTCCTGGTAAAAACCCATCTGACAGAGCCCATCGAAGATACGACTAGATACGGGCGCGCCATAGCTCAACTAGCAACCACCATCGGAGGCGGAAAACCCATACTGCAGCGTCTGGACGACCTTATCGCAGGCCGAAGATCAACCGAAAGTCGGATAGCCCGTTCGCCCATCTCACCGACTCTAAACGATTGTACCCCCGGTGACATATCCATGGCACTTCCCCAGCGAACCATGATCAATATAATCGAAGGCCTTGAGATGTTAGACGAAATAATCCCCGGTGTAAACTCCAGTACTCTACTGTATGCTCCTGAGATCAAATTCTATGCCAAGCGGTTAAAGGTCGATGATCATCTCCAAACAACAGTTGACGGTCTCTACGCAGCGGGAGACGGTGCAGGGCTTTCACACGATATCGTGAATGCAGCGGCCACCGGACTTCTAGCAGGCAGAGGTATCTTACAAAGCTAACTCCTTATCCTCATCTTCCTTCCCGGCAGATCAGATAGGTCTAGCGCCTGCAGCCCGCTGCTCTCGTATATCAAAAATCTTCCCTTGATACCCACCATCTTACCTCTGTGTATGCCTGCCGTCGGCCTGAGCCGTGGTACGTTCCTCAGCGGCTCTGTTATCGGATAACCCTTCAAGTACCGCAATTCACCCACGGGGACCCTGTTTTTTACTCCCTTGTAAGTGGTCGACACACCGGTCCTGTCCAGCTTTCTTGCCATCTGGGCTAGTTTTTTCTTACTACCCACCCGCTGTGAGATGCCCAACATACTGCTGAGAGCCTTTTCTTCTTCCCGGGCCTTCAAACGATGATCTACGGTGGCTAAAATCGCATAAACGTCCGCCCCCTGTTCTATCAAACGCTGTTTCAAACGCTCTTTACGTGTCATGCCGACCTTAGGATATCTACCGTGAAATGCCAAGTAAACACTATGCTCTTTTTCGCAGAAATCCGACGAACAGTTTTCGCAGCCAGATGGTTCGAATATACACTCCAATTTTGGTATCCAAGAACTTGCGCATTTTCGACACTGATTAAAGGTAGACACCGTCGTTCCCTCCGAACACGGGATATATCCTTCTTCGAAACTTCCGACGCACGTTTTCTCCTTGGATACATTGATATCTAGCATGCCGAGATCGAATTCAGATAGTCCCTTTTTATCGTAAACTTGAACTAGCGGGGAAAAATCCAGCCACCTAAATGAAACAACATGGACCTCCCTTTCTACGAAGAGTTTAGATCTACTCCTTAAGAGTTCGTCGGCTTGCTTGAACACGTTCATACCATAATTCCAAGGTATATTGAATTTTCCCGATTGATACTTATATGTGGTGAACAATCTATGATGTAACATGACGTACAAAACCATCCAAGATAGCATACACGGAAGCGTCAAATTCCAAGGTCCCTTCCTTGAGCTTTTAGAGTGCCCGGAATTACAGCGACTTCACAACGTAATCCAACTCGGCCTTACCAAACTCGTTTTTCCCGGAGCTAACCACACACGGCTGGAACATTCCATCGGTACCTACGGCGTCGCGAACAAGATGTCCATCGGCTTAAATCTCAAAGATGAAGAAAGGGATCTTGTCATGGCGGCTGCACTGTTGCACGACCTAGGCCATCCTCCTTTCAGTCATACACTGGAGAGCATACTGGAAAATCAGACAGGTATGGACCATATGGATATCACCAAAGAATTCATAATCGGTAAAAGAAGCATAGAGGCTAGAGATACACCTCTGATATCCGATATACTAGAAAAATACGATATTTCACCGGAAAGAGTAGCGGACCTTGTAAAGGGTAAAGACGATACAAAAAAGATTTCTGACTTCAGCGTTCACGAAAATCAAAAATATTTCGGAGACGAGAAGTATCTATACCAGATGATACACGGCCCCCTTGATGCGGACCAGCTGGATTATCTTCTCAGAGATTCTCATTACACAGGGGCACTCCACGGAGTCATAGATATAGAGCGGCTGCTGCAGACCATGGAGATCCATAACGGAGACCTGGTGGTGTCAAAAGGCGGGATACCCGCCGTCGAAGGGATGCTGGTGGCAAGGGGATTGATGTATTCTTCCGTGTACCTACACAAGACCGCTCGTATCGCCGAATTGATGCTGGCTAAAGCCGTCGATACACTCGGAAAAGAGGGCCTCGAAGAAGTATATCTAATGACAGATTGCGAGCTGCTTTCCTATATGAGACAACAGGGCGGATTCCCTGCCGAGATGGTCGAGCTATTGAAATATCGCCGTTTGTACAAAAGATGCTTCTCTCTCGAGCTTAACGAATTAGATTCTCTGAAGGTAGATATCGAATCCCTGGGAACACCAGACGGCATAAGAAAATTGGAAAAAAAGATCGCATTCCAAGGTCACATCTCCGAGAACAGCGTATTGGTAGATATACCTCACCGAGAGCTAAAACTCTCCGAGCCGCGTCTCAACAATACCGGCGTAAAAGTACAGGATGACGGAAGGCTGTACGATCTAACTAAGTTCAGTCCCCTGGCATTCGCACTACAGCGGAGAACAGCACCTTATTGGGGTTTTATGGTGTCTTGTCCGGAAGATATGGTAGAAAAAGTTAAAAGAGCTTCACAAAAGATACTGCGATGAGCATTTGCATAAGAAATATTAAATACCCGTTGATTGTTTAAGAAAGAGTTGATATCATGGCCACAGAAGAGTTTATAGACGAATATGAGGAGGCTGAATGTCCTACTTGCGGGGCAGTCGTCCCGATCGATGCAACCGAGTGCACGGAATGCGGCCAAAGGTTCGAAGAGGATGAAGAAGAGCTGTGGGAAGAGGACGAGGAAGAGGAAGAATTCTTAGAAGATGAAGAGGTCGATGATTGGGAAGGATATTGGGAAGAGACGAGTGCAAGCAAGATGAAGCTGTATCTGGGTATCGTCATACTTTTCAGTGGTACAATCGTTGCATTCCTTTCATGGTTCCACAATCAGATCCAATGGAATCCTTTGGGATTGGAGAATTATGCTCCAAATGTTTATGGACCTTATGATCAGATGACCGGTGGTACCGGTTCCATCACTACAATAATCGGTATCGTATTGATATTCTTATACCTCCGTGAAGTAAAAGCTCACCACGATTCGCGGGGTATCCCCGACGAAGTGATGCTCAGCGAAACAGATTACTTCTCAGAGGAACCGAAGACGGACTACGATGACAATGGATTCGAAGAACTTCCCGAAGAAGAGATCGCTGAGATCGAGTGTCCAGAATGCGGCGAAGTGAATTCGGTAACTGCCACAGAATGCTGGAATTGCGGCTTCCTATTCGAAGAGGTCGAGATGGAAGAGCCCGAAGAAGAAGATCTCGATGAAGAGGATGAAGAAGAGCCCGACGAGATCAGATGTCCTAACTGCGGCACCAAAAATGAGCCCGGTGCGGAATTCTGCGCTAACTGTGAACAGGACCTGAGCGGTAGCACGGAGATCTGGGGCGAAGCCGAAGAAGACGATCTAGAGGACGACTTTGAAGACGACCTTGAAGAAGACGATCTTGAGGACGACTTTGAAGAGGAAGATCCCGAAGCAGAATCTACAGAATATGTAGAGGAAGAAGAGGAAGATCCCGAAGCAGAATCTACAGAATATGTAGAGGATGAAGAGGAAGACCTCGAAGAAGATGAAGAGATCTGAAACTCGGCTTAATAAAAAACCCTTTATTTTTTTCTTATTTTTTTTCGATGACGACGGTCTGCGATCTTATGGATATTCTTACTCTTTAACCAACGTATTCTTATTGATGACCTCGTTACTAGCGGGTAGATAGTCCGGTTTAGCCACAACCACGGTTATATTATCCTTACCCCCTTCGTCGTTCGCAGCCTTTATCAACTGTTTACAGCAGTCTGCGGTACTTTGGCTAGAGATCATTATCTCTCTTATTTGTTCTGTTGTTACAAGGTCAGTGAGGCCATCACAGCAGAACATCAAAGTGTCTCCCTTTCTAAGGTATTTCGTAAATATGTCCACCTCTACCACTGCTTTATCGCCGATAGCCCTGGTTACTACATTTTCGTGCATCTTCGCCTTTTCGGTTCGGGGGACTTGAATATCCTCCGGTTTGAGCTTTCCCTTGGTGACAAGATGCTCTATCAGCGAATGATCCTTTGTGAGTAATTCCAACTCGTCATCCCTTAGAACGTATGTTCTGCTGTCTCCCACATTGGCGACTATAAGGGATTCGCCCATCATCACACCCATGGTCAAGGTCGTAGCTATCTTGCCCAATTCATTTTCATCTGCGATGGCGAGTATCTCTGTATTGGTGCTTTTTACAGAATCCTCAAGCACCTCTTTGAGTTCGTCTTCTGTGGGTTTTTCTATACGTGCCATAAGCGGTAGTATGTCCTCAAAAATTCGAGCAAGGGTCTCTTTGCTAGCTACCTCTCCCTTTTCCTCTCCTCCCACACCGTCTGCAACGGCAAATATCCCTCTTTCTTCTCCGTCGATCGAAGTGAACCACACCTTGTATGCGTCTTCATTTATCGACTTTCTCAAACCTATATCCGTATCTGCTCCTGCTTCCATATTTATTCCTCTATTTTGGATCTCTGAATAATAATTCCATACATGGTCCTTTCTCACTGTCATATCCTAAGGAGATCTTATCTCCGTCGTATAATTTCCAACGCTGGCCTCTCTCCAGCTTCTTCCATTCTCCCGTTTCGTGAAGGTAAACCGCTGTTCCGTTCAAACTGTACATGTCCTTCACCCAGTATCCGTAACGGTCCCTTTCGACACGTGCGTGTTTGTCGGACACATATTTGCTAGAGATAGGAAGATCTTTGTCTTTTTTAGCTTTCATCAACCCCTTCTTCCTACCTATCGTCATATGCTGCCCCATCTTTATATCTACAGTGTGGCCTACACCGCCCAGCTGGAGAGTGGTTTTCATGGCACCTACATCTTTTTTACCCAAGATGGCGTTTTTCATCTCGGTGACCGATTGGAATCGATCTTCCGGGAATATCTCCGTAGCCTTCAAAACTATATCACTCATCTTTTTACTCACGCTGGAATTGAATACCGATGGTGGTCGTAGTTCATAGGGTGCGTAGAAACAATCATCGTTGTAACGGAGGTCTCTACCGGTAAGAAGGAAAAACAATGTAGCTCCGATGCTGTAAACATCTGTCCTCACATCTACTGCACTCCTACCCTTTTCCTGTTCGGGAGCACCGTACCCTACGGTGAATATCCTTGTCTTTCCTGTGGTATCAAGTCCGTCCCATTCGGCTACGCTGCTGCCGAAGTCTATGAGAAATAGGTCGTTTCCGTGGGTTATCAGATTAGCCGGTTTGATATCTCGGTGGATCACGGGCTTACTCAACCCATGAAGATACTCTATGATATCTATCAATTTTAGGATGTAAGCTTTCGATTGCTGCTCGGTTAGATAATTGAATGTGTTTTTATCTTTACTCATCCTTTCATAGAATGTTTTTCCGACGATATAGCTGGTCACGAGATATGGAGGCGAAATCTTTTCGTTGTAATCTATCAATGTAGGTATGTAGGGATGCTTTCCCACACGAGCGAGTATCTTTCGTTCTATAGCTAGTTTTTTTTCGATTATATCTTTGTGTCCGCTTACCCTACCAGTGTGGTCCCATATATTCGCCATCTTGATGACACAAGCACCGCGGTCCTCTTGTTGTCCTAAGTATACTGAGCCGAATCCGCCCTCTGCTAATTTGCGTTTGACCTTTATCTTATGTCCGCGTTTACCGGTTACAGTTACTCCTTCCTTCAGATCCATCGTGACCACATATTGCCGAGAATAGGCGTTGTATAGTTAAACGACTATTCGATATTTACCCCTATGGATACCTCGTTTGCGGGTCTTATTTCATCTCCGTCCTGCAGCGGTATCTCTCCCTGTCCTTTTATCTTATCTCCCCTGAGCCAGGTATTGTTGCTGCTGTCCTCATCCACGATGAAAAATTCGCTGCCATCTTTGAATATACTGAAGTGGAATTTATCCGGACTATCCGGGTTCCCTCTTCGAGATAAGAATTTTAACTTTTCTTCCGACAGCAGATCCTCAAAATCCTCTCGTCCGAAGACCATTCTATCTCCTGAGAAGGTCACTTCTTTCCCACCGGGTAAAGTGAGGGTCAATTTTCGTTCTCCTTCTTCATCACCTAATTTAGCAGCGCAACTCATGCAGAATTTGGCGGTTTCAGGATTATTGGTGCCGCATACGGTACAGTCTCCTGGTTCTTGATCTATCTCAGGTTCATCTGTAACATCTTCTTTCATCTCTTCTGGCTCTTTCTCGGCGACATCGAGTTTGATGCCGCAGAAATCACAGTAGTCGTTTTCTTCTTCAAATTCTCTTCCACATACTGAACATATTTTCATTTTATCAGTCCTCCAAGATCACTGTCGTCGACAGTGTACCTTTCTTTTCCTTCTTTTCTTCTTCGGTCAAAATGACCGTGTCCTTATCCATTATAGTATCTTTTATCTGGGTGGCCCGGTTTATCAGTTCCTGGTTCGTCCCCTCGGAGATGACTTCATCTGTCATACGTATAACCGTGTCCATCTTAGACATATCTCCGTCTATAACGTCTCTGCCGTCCAGGCTTGCCCTTGCAGTTATAAACTGATGTCTCGGTGTATTGTCTTCTTCCGCCCTGAATTTCTCTTCGTCCAAAGTGTAAGAAACCAGCATATCTACAGCACCTTTATCCGATATCGTGACCTGCGCGATCCTGAACTCTCCTTCCGGTCTTTTCGGGTAAAACATCTGAGCAACGTAGGTCTGTTTTTCCCCTTCTACCAGATCTCCTATGGGTATGATATAACTGCCTTCTACTATCCTGATATCTTCAACGTGGGATACTTCGGGTTCGGCCTGATATATAGTTCCCAATTCAACTCCCTTCACGGGATTTATTATGAGGTCAGGCTTTATCATCGTCGTACCCTGGATACGCTTCACTTCACTTTCGAACAGTTCAGATATATCTGAAGGCTGCTTAAGATGTCGCCACTTTCCCTTTCTGCTGTGCTCTGCCAGGGCTATCAGTATATCTTCACTGTAATCTCCACCTATACCTCCACAAGCTATGGATATATCCTCATCGGCGAATCGTTCAGCGATATCACGGTAATCATCCAGTGCGCTCCTTCCCACAGTGGGCTGTCCGTCTGAGAGTAGGATTATCCGGTCTATCCTGTTCTTCGGGTCCACATCGGTCGCAAGTATCTCTTCCATGGCATTTTCTAGGGCAGTGTAAAGTGCAGTTCCTCCCCTGGCCTTTATACCGTCTATGCAATCCAACATCTCATCTTTCGTATCGGTGACGATGTTACTCTCCAGTAGTTTCCCCGAAACTCTCATCTCATCTATGGATTCTTTCTTTTTTAGTCCTCTGCAAATGAGATCGGAACTCTCTGAAAAAGTTATCACACTAACATTATTCACATCATCGAGTCCCTCAACGAATCTTTTAGCGGCTTTTTTTGCCATGTCAAGTTTTCCTTCGGACATCATCGATCCGCTGGAATCTATCAAAAGAACCACATTCGGGATCACACCTTTACTTCCATCTGCCGTACCCGGTTCTACATCTATGCTCAAAAAGAGTGCTCCCGCCCGTTCTGCGTCGGTGGGTAGCGTAGCGGCATCAGCTTGTAAGAACCTCTTGTTCAGTCTACAATTTATTGAGGGCATGTTTATCTCTCCTTAAATGCCGTTATCTGCATATACATAAATAAGGTTTGCGTATCCCCTTTTTTAAAGGAAAAATATAATTACACACACGTCACTATCCTTGTGCCCTATGATGAAGAATCCACTGCTGACACATGATGATTGATGGGCAGGCTGACGGGCAAAAAAATAGTAGCTGATAAAAATGGTAACCGGATTTGATCTGATACATAACAATCGTCCACTGCAAAAACATTGGATACGAAGAGTCGCAGCATACATCTTAGATTTTATCATCGCATCGATCCCCGTATTGCTGCTCTTCCTGTCATTACAAATCGGATTCCAGAGAGACATCTTATGGTTCTTCCCGGCAGTCGGTGGCGCCGTCCAAGTGTTTTATTGTGCCATATTCGAGTATGCAAAACGGCAGACCGTCGGCAAGATGCTCTTGGGACTGAGGGTAGAGGCACTGAAAGGCGGACTAAGTCTACACGAAACGATAATACGCAATATAAGTAAGATCCACGGCCTCTTGATCATAATCGATGTGCTCGTAGGTATGGCAACTAAAGGGGATCCTCGCCAGAGATATTTGGACCGAGTTGCCGAGACGACGGTCGTGAGCTCGTCCGAACCTATACATGTGGATAGATACGTACGAGAACACCTTAACATCTTTCACAGAGATCTAGAAGATGAACCGAGCCACGAAGAGTCGCCTATATTCTATATATGCGAAGAATGCGGCGGTGAGCTAAAGGAGCTAAAGGATAACATCTATCGCTGCACTCAGTGCGGCAGGGTCCAGTAAAGACATGTTCATCGCAATAGACGATACAGATTCGAAGAGCGGTATGTGCACCACTTTTTTGGCAACTGAATTGATACGCGAATTTAAAGAATTACAGCTATTGGATCACCCGAGACTTGTGAGACTCAATCCCAATATACCTTGGAAGACCAGAGGCAACGGTGCAGTTGTACTGGAGTTCGGCAAGGGTAAAACGAAGAGAGATATGATAGGAAACATAAACGGAGAGGTGGCCCTTTGGGACGGAAATAGCGATATCCAAGAAGATATGCTCGAAAGAACGATCGCGCTGGTACGAAAATGGGCTGAAACCGATGCCGAGGGCACTGATCCCGGTGTGGTCATGGCTGATAAACGGCCGTATATAGATCTATACACTCGGGGAGTAACAGATATCCTCACCGTCCGGGAAGTAACAGCCATACTTGATAAACTGGAAATCCATCATTGGGGCATGGGAAATCGCAGGGGTATCATAGGGGCTGCCGCTGCCCTGGCATGGACGCCCGTAGATAGCACCTATGAACTTATCACTTACAGACATGAAGATAGATGGGGCACTTCCCGTGAGATAAGCAGCGAAGAGGTCATAAAACTGGATAAGGCAACACAGAAGACCTTTGATACCTACGACTACCGGGAGAATAAACAATCCATAGCCCCTAGTTCTCCATGTCCCGTTCTGTACGGTGTAAGGGGTGACGATCCGGAAGAACTGAAAAAAGCACTCGATATGATCCAGACTGAACAACCCGAACGCTTCCTCACGTTTCTTACCAACCAGGGAACCGATGACCATATACGAGATACGGATATCGCCGGCATCCGACCTTATCGTTCGGTTCACATACGAGGTACCGTGGTATCTTTGCCTGTTACCATCGAGGGTGGACACGTCCTATTCGAGATAACCGACAAAAACTCAACCATAACCGCAGCTGCCTACGAGCCTACCAAGAGTTTCAGGGACACCGTCAGGGGATTGATAGTGGGAGACGAGATCGAATTATGGGGCGGGATACGGGAAAAACCGCTGTCACTGAATATCGAAAAACTCAAAGTCATCCACCTCGAAAAAAATATCGTCAAACTCGCCAATCCCGAATGTGGATCATGCGGAAAAAGGATGTCTTCCGTCGGTAAAGACGCAGGCTACCGATGTAAAAAATGCGGCACGAAAGCCAGTGAAGACGGCGCACACATGGACGTTGTGGAAAGGCCCATCTTGGAAGGATGGTATGAAGTACCCGTTGTAGCCCGCCGACACCTCGCCAAACCGTTGAAGCGCATGGGGTCCGATGTGTAGGGATATTTTTAAATATGTAACATATATATCGTTATTCAGATGACTAGACATGTAAGAGGGACCCACATCCAAAACGTTATCAGCTACGTAAAATCCAAGAAAGGCATCACCGGCCTTGAAGAGATGTGGAACAAGTTGGAGAAGAAAAGAGGGAAGACTAAACGGGAATTCTCACAAAAAGAGTTTGTGGACTACGATCTATTACTGGACCTTTTCGAAGTAGTGGAAGAACTGTTCGGTAATGATTCAGGCGAAAAACACCGAAGTCGTGAGATCGGAAAACATATCGTTGAAAACCTCGGCCATTTTGAGTATCTACTACGTGCCGAAGGCCTAAAAGAGCTGATAGAAAAGGCACAAACCGGTATGGAACAGGTCTACGACTTTGGTAGGATAGAACTCACTGAATGGGCCGATGACCGAGCCGTTGTGAGATACTACGACTTTCCGGCAGATGAAAACATATGCAGCTACTTCCAGGGCAGCCTTGAAAAGGACCTTGAGATGCTTAAACTTCAAGGAAAGGTCGAGCATACAACTTGTCCCGTCAAAGGCGGCGATCATATAGAATTCGTCCTCACCTGGGATTGATACTGTGCAATTGATCTTGGATGAAAACCTACCTCCCATGGTGAAGGAAGAGCTGGAACATATTTTACCTTCCGTCGGTTTGACCGATATAGCTATCGAACACAAAGGATTGCTTGATATGGAGATAGCCGAGCTTATGGAGGACGATGACATCCTTGTTACTGCAGACAGAGAATTTCACCGAAACATTTTGAAACTCGGCGGTAACAGTATCTACTACGATATCCAGCTAAACAATCTGGTAGAGGTACAGATAAAAACATCATGTTACCTCAAAGGTTATCCCGCTGAGACCGTCGAGAAAACATCTGTCGAAAACCAAAAAGTCACCTCCGGCCCCAACGCATTACTCCGTAAACGGTTCGATGAATTGAAGGAGGAAAACTCCCGATTGAAAGTTCGAGTAAATGTTCTGGAGGGCAAATTAAGATCCATCTACCTGACCGCACTATCGGCTACGGAAAACGAGGGATAGATTTAATACATACTGATCACATAAAGATAATAGAGGTGTAAACCATGCTGGGAAACCTGCTGGAGAAGAAATTAACTTGACATTGTTAAATTGTACAAAGGGATAGATGATATTTAAATAACA
>CAYVTG010000059.1:0-12547 GCA_964454575.1 uncultured Thermoplasmata archaeon | reverse complement strand
ATAACGGTATTCCTTTATATTGATCAAACCGTCGTTATCGGGATCGCCAAAAGGACCATCGATCATATCAGATCCGTCACTCAAAACGGGTTCGTGAGCGGTACCGTTGAAGATGAAAAGGTGAGTACCGTTATCAAGCGGGTTCAAACCATGCGCGTATTCCCATCCGTCCGGCATACCGTCACCGTCGGTATCCGGGTCAGTGGGATCGGTACCGTTGAAGAAGACACCATCGATCAGCCTGACGGCATCTTGCCATATGCTCCAGTCGATAGTTTCCTGCGATTCGTTCAGTGTGTACCGGTAATTGTACCTGTATTCCAGTATGTTGGGCAAACCGTCGTTGTCCGGGTCGCCATATGCACCGTTGTCAGGGTTTCTGCTGCCGTTGTCCAAAGGATTCAGACCGTAGAATATCTCCCATGCATCCGCCAAACCGTCGCCGTCTGTATCCCAGTGCGTCGTGTTCAATCCGTCGATGTACTCTTTCAGATTGATAACACCGTCATTGTCCGCATCGAAATCGGCGTCCTTGACGAGCGGGTTCATATTGTAATACAGTTCGTAACCGTCCGGCAAGCCGTCGCCGTCGGTGTCCCACCGTGCGGGGTTAGTGAATCCGTTCATCTCTCGTCGATCCAGTGAAAAGGAGATAACCGGGTCTAGATCATGAAGTAATTCGTCCGTATCGTCCTTTTTGTACGTCTCGACGTTCCCCGATCCTTTGTCAACATAAAGTGTTTTCTTGGTCGAACTGAGATTTAGTGTATATCCCTCCGGGGTCGTTCCGAGATACCCCCCCTCTCCCGACACACCTGAACTTTCATAAACATATTCCCGCCAATCAACGTGCTGATCCATCTCCGTCCAGTTTGCACCGCGATGCTTCTGCCAGTTCAGATCAACAGCTATCCTGTCGCCGGATTCACTTATCCGGTACAGTATCACGACTTCATCGCCATCAGTAAGATCGTCGTTGTCGGAATCCAACGCCAAGGGGTCGGTTCCGTAGATCAGTACCTCCACACCGTCCGGGATCGTATCTTCGTCCGTATCGGGAACCGTCGGGTCGGTATGGAAAACCTTCGACTCACGACCATCCGTAAGACCGTCGCCGTCGGTATCTGGGTCGGTCGGATCCGTGGTGACATTTATCACTTCGTGAGCTCTATCCCGGTACTGTATCTCTACCTGATAGCCGTACACCTCGTCACCGTCCGGGATACCGTCCCCGTCTGTGTCCACCGACAACGGATCGGCTCCGTATGTCTTTTCACCGTAGAATGTGTGGTAAGTTCCGTTCTCAACGTATCTGTCCACATATGCCAGTAGATGATCTATCAGTGATCGGTCATCCGTGGTGATATCGTATCCGTCGAGCAGCCCGTCGTCGTCGGTATCCGGATCCCGGGGGTCCGTCATGATATAGGCTTCATGGCCCTTGTAGCCGAATGCCGGTCTTTCCATGATACTTTTATTTTCCCATCCCGAAAAGTCCGTGGATATGAAATCACCGGATATGGTGTTGTTGACTATGGAATCTTCGGGAACCATATACAGATTTCCTCTGACGTTAGTCGTGAAGATCCTTGCCCCCTCGATGGATTCCAGTTCGGTTAGATTGGCCAGATCTCTATTGCTCGCAGAAATATTTTCTGTTCCCACCGTGTAATTTCCAGAATAATTAAGGTAATTTACCAGTATCCAATCGCCTTCGGTGAGTGAGTCATAAGATAATTTCGAGTTTGATCTGTATAAAACATGATGGAATTCTTCCGAATCGTTCAGACCGTCCCTGTCAGTGTCCGCTTCAAGGGGATCCGTTCCTAGATTATATTCCTCTCCATCCGAAAGATCGTCATCGTCGCTGTCGATATACCAGCTGTGTATGAGAGGCAAAATATCTTCACCGTCCGGTATGAGGTCGCTGTCGGTGTCCAGATCCAGTGGGTCTGTGTGATAGATGATATTTCCATCCTCGTCAACGATCTCGGACTCATCATATATATGGAATATCTCATACCAGTCATCGAGTCCGTCGCCGTCGGTATCGGAGCTGCTCGGATCCGTTCCGTATTCTTTTTCGCCGTAAAAGGTGAAAGTTCCGCTTTCTTCTTCATACCTTCCGTCAACGTATCTCAGGAAATGATCTATCATGTACGGATCATCCGTAGTCTGACTCTTGCCGTCAAGCAGTCCATCACCGTCGGTATCCGGATCAAGCGGGTCGGTTCTGAACCCATGATTCTGAACTGGTTCTCCCGCACCGTTCCAACTCCACCCATTGACTTCGAAATAGTCAGAGATACCGTCGTGGTCGGTATCTACTGTATAGGGATTCGTTCCGAGTTTTATCTCGTCGCCGTCACTAAGACCGTCTCCGTCGAAATCGTTGTTGTAAGGGTTCAAGCCTCTCCGACTGACGATGGTCTCCGTGATGTTGGTTCTATACGATAAAACGGGTGCTTTAACCGCATCGAATGTAAGTATTATCTCGTAAACCGCGCCTTCTTTGAACTGATCGTAAGAATGCAGGTTCACCGCAGTGAAACTCCGGCTCTCGTTAAGTATCAACGTTCCGTCATCTCTCATTCGATATCTGCTCACGACTCCAAACGAACTGTTGGATATGGACGGAGCAGTGTTACCTGAATAATCCAGTTCATCCGATATGCAGATGAGCGAGATAGTGTAATTACCGCTGATAAGAGAATTGATCTTTTCTCTGAGGTAATTTCGATCGGTGACATTTTTGCCGTTCAATACGCTCTCATTCAAGACCACCTGAGAATCCATCCTGAACTCTATCTGATACGTACCGTTCCTTTCGATCCTGAACTGGTGAGAGTGGTTGAAGTTGCCGTCATTGTAAACTTTCATCGTCTCCCAACTGGCTCTGTAGAATCCGAAAACTTCCTGGTAATCGTCAAGACCATCTTCATCTATATCCGCATGTGCCGGCGGTGTGTTCCAGTATATCTCACGACCATCGATCAGGCCGTCTCCGTCATAGTCCTGTATCCTGCATCTTCTCAACGATCCTTCATGAGATACATTATCTAGCCAGAACTCGTATTCCACACCATCCCAGAAATCATCTTGGTCCGTATCCCAGTAAGAAGGAGAGAGGCCATTCGTTACTTCGAATCCGTCTTCAAGGCCATCGTCGTCCGTGTCTGTGTTCAGCGGATCCGTTCCTCGTTTGAATATTTCCAGCTCTTTTACCACCAATCGCATTCCGTCCGGCAATCGTCGCGGATAGACTGCGGGATTGCCCTGCAAGGTTATCGTACTTCCGGATTCTATGTAAGTTTCGAATGTAAAATTGAGGGTGAGATCAGTATAATCTTCCGTGAGAGAAGGCATTTGCTCTTCCGATGGTTTAAGCGGTATCTCACTGCCGTCGAGCATGCATATCAGGAAGTCGGTAGCGATGTCCGATGTATTGTTGTTAACACTCACTTCGGCCGATATGGTCACATTATAGTCGCCGGCGGGGTAGTCGCTTATATCCACCGATTCCTCGATATCGGCTTTGAAGAAACTTTCGTTTAGATGGACGAGCCGATAGAGGAAGTATCCGTAGATCTCGTCACCATCTAACAAACCGTCATCGTCGGTATCCGGTTTCAAAGGGTCCGTACCGTAGTTCAATACCTCTTCACCGTCCGAAAGTCCGTCACCATCAGTATCAACAAGCATCGGGTCGGTACGGAAAACAAATACTTCTTCTCCGTCGTTTAAACCGTCGCCGTCACTATCGGGTGTCAACGGATCGGTGGGGGAAGTACTTCTGTAACCATATACTTCTAATCCATCGGCCAGACCGTCGTAGTCCGTATCCGGATCCAAGGCATCGGTATCGTAGTCGAGCTCACCCGGATAGAATACACCTCTTATATTCCTCCCCAAACCATCCAGGAGATGATCGCCGTCGGTATCCGGGTCGAGAGGTGAGGTGAGATGATCGTAAACTTCTTCGCCATCGGCCAGACCGTCGCGATCTGTATCCGGATCCAACGGGTCAGTACCGTAAGTAAGGACTTCTTCGCCGTCGTTCAAACCGTCACCGTCGGTATCCAGGTCAAGAGGCGATGTGAGATGATCGTAAACTTCCTCACCATCACTTAAACCGTCGCCATCGGTGTCCCAGTTCGTCGGGTCGGTTTCGTAAGTAAGGATTTCCTCACCGTCGAGCAGGCCGTCGTCGTCGGTATCCGGGTCCAACGGGTCAGTTATCAGATCGGTTTCCGGATTGGGTATGAAGAATGACATATTGGTATGTCCGGGCATCGTCGGCTCGGTGAGTCCGACCTCGAAACCGTCCGATAGACCGTCGCGGTCGGTGTCCCATTCATAAGGGCAAGTGTGATAATATGTTACCTCGAGGTAGTCATCGATACCGTCGTCGTCGGTGTCTCCGTCGAGAGGTGAAGTACCGTTGAGGTACTCTTCAAGGTTGGTGAGAACGTCACTGTCGTTATCGAGGGCCGCATCAGACGGATCCAGCGGGTCAAGACCGTACTTCACTTCCCAACCATCCGACATGCCGTCGCCGTCGGTATCCCAGTTCGTCGGGTCGGTTCCGTTAAGAGCCTCTTCGTACAGCAGCAATCCGTCGCCGTCCTGATCGCCCCATAGGATCGTATCGATGATAGAAACAAGATATATCTGCTGTGTTTCGTTAAGGATCCAGTCGTTGTCCGGGTCACCGCCCACGGCACCGTCCATCTTGGCCCTTATGTCGTCCACCAGTTGATCTACGAAGCCGTCCCATGCACTTGCGTTGATCTTGTTCCTCAAAGCCATGAACTTGGTTCCGAATCCGATCTTTCTTGCATCAGCCGGAAATTTGAAATCGGAATCGGGTAAATTCTGTATGTACTCATCAAGATAATCGATGGAGTGCGAAGCGTTCCATACCGTTGTTGTTATCGTTTTAACATTGTTACTCTCGTTCTGCTCGACCACCAGATCATCAGGGTCCGCCGTGAAAGTGACGGTGATATCGCCCTCCATATCAGATGTATTCAGATAGACAGTACCGTTGTAGAACCATGAAGGCGGTAATCGAAGTGAACCCGTTTCGAATACACGGTGTTCATCCTCCCAGCTCACATTCAGTTCGTAATCGAATTCAGCGGGATATTCTCCCGCGTTGGAAACATTGAATTGTATGGGTATATGAGTTCCTGTTATGATGAATTCCCTCTCTCCGGTGTAAAGATCTTCGGCTTGCAGATCTGGTAGTCTTTGCGGCCCGAAGACACGGAATACCTTCGACATCTCGTTGTTCGTCATGTTCGACTCAGGCACACTCCAATCGCTATTAACAACGCACCACAATTGATGAGCGCCTTTACCGAAACTGTGCTCCCACGTAAGATCAAGACTGGCCCCGGGATTGATATTGAAATCGTATTTACCTATCATGGGTGCGTCCCAGATATAGTCCCCATGATAGAGAGCAACGGTTGCGTTCTCCGCTCTAATGTCGCCGTCGTTCCTTATAGTCGTATCTATTCTCACCTTATCTCCAGTACGCAGCAGGTCGCCTTCATAGGATGTGGTCAAAGAGTCGAGTACCAGGTCCGGTAATTTTTCTTCGTCCTCCTCATCTTCGGCTGTGTACTCCGTTAAAGATATCTGGTATGTCGTTTTACTCTCGCTCTTCAACTGTATCATGTGTGTACCGGAAGGTATCACAACGGGAAAATCGTTCTCCGACGTGCCCGTCCTTGATATCCCGTCGTGCGTCCAGATGTAATAATCTATTGTCGTTTTATCTCCATGCGATAGATAAAAATTCATCGGTACTGTTGTTTTTTCAAATGAGATCTTCGTACCGTATCCCGTAAAAGACTCGTTGAGCTCTTCCGAATAGTATATTTCACTGCCGAGTAACCCTCCGAAGTTGATATTGTAACCCGATTCATCCGTCGAGGATAACATTAGTTTATCCCTGCTGCCCGGGAACAAGTCTCCCGCATAAGCAGATTCTCTCTTGTCTATACGTTCTATCCTTACATCCATCCCTTTGAAACCGCGGAATACGAATCGATCCGTTTGTTCGGATACAACAACGGTGAAGACAGAACGACCGGGAGATATGGTGCCATAGTTCCTGCCCTTTCCGCCGTATTCACGGAGGTGAGTGTTACGTGTGCCGGTATAATCGAATAGTATGGATGCATATATCTCGTCATCGATTTTTTTATGATCCTTGAATTCAAGTATTACATCCTTTCCGCTCACAAAATCGATATCCGAACGCAGCGTTTTAGGCAGATCGTTTACGGAAATCGACACCGTGGTCGCGTGTGCTTGGACCAAACTGGGCAGCAGCAGTATGATCACTACACAAAAAACTAAAAACTTTACATATCTGAATAATCCTCTAGCAGTTATTTTTTCTCTCATTTGGAGTCCTCCAATTTACGGGATTGAATGTGTCATATAGAATAGTATATAAGTAATTTTCTAGATATCTTTTTACAATAAATTATAAATCTCTCGATACGGTTATGTGTTCGCATGAAGACTAAAAAATTGAAGATACTAACGTTGACCTTACTCATGACTTTGATATATATTCAATATCTTCCGGTTTCATCTGGATATGTGGAGCCGATCACAGATGACTGGATAATAACGGGTACGGAGTATCTCGACGATACCACACTTGTTATGGAGGCTGATATCATCGTGCGGGACGATGGAGAACTCATCGTCACCGATTCGAGTATCAGATTCAAATGCAACGTACCGGGCGAGTACGGTATATACATCGAAGGTGTACTGATCACGGAAAGAACAACGATATCGAGCGATTCTGAGAATTATATATTCAGGTCGTACTCTGCCGGTGAGGTACGAATGTCGAATACGACCGTAAAAAATGCAGGTATCGAACTGGATGAAGAAAATCTGTGGAAATACGGTCTTCATCTATCGGGTGAAAACGATCGGATCGTCGATTGTGAGATCTCCGAAGGATACGGTGGGTTGATGATAGAAGGGAAAGCCGTACTGAAGGATACAAGAGTGATAGATAACCTGTACAACGGGATATTGCTCCACGGGGGAGAGCTGGATGGTAAAGGACTGCTTATAGAAGGCAATGGCGCACGAGGTGTAACCGCCGTTTACAACGCAAATCTGAACCTTTCCGATACCGAGATATCCGCTAATTCCGGTGGTATTCTCATAGGCGAAAACAGTTTTGGAAGGCTGAAAAACGTAACCATCACAAAGACCTCGTGGAGTGCTCTCAGCATAGGATACATTGGGAGTTCCGGTGACGGAGGGGAAGTGGTGATAGATGGATTGACCATATCTGATTCCAAGGAGTTCGGTATGCTCGTGAGGAAGTCAAAGGTAAATATCGATACCGCCGAGATCAAAGAATGCCAGTACAACGGGATACGTCTGGAAAATTCACATGCTAATTTTACGAAGATGATGATCGAACGCACCGGTCTGTCTCCGGGGTTCGGTGCCGTAAAAACCATCGGCTCTGAGTTCACACTTGCACACAGTAATATATATTCATATCACGGCTCCGGATCAAATTTCGGGAGTAGTTCGGTGAATGTCACAAACACACATATCCAGGGCAATATAGATGCCCATGACCGTTCCAACGTATATTTTGTGGATTCGACCCTGAATAACGATGAAATATCTATCTCCGGTAAAAGCAGAGTGTATCTGGTTAACAGTACGGATTTTACACACCGCATCACTGACGGCGAACTGTATATCGGTTGGAAATGCAGTGTTCATGTAGCCGATAGGGCGGGGGACCCTATACCGGGAGTAACCATCTACATAAAGGGTAACGAAAACTCAACGCAGGAGCAGACACGCTTAACGGATGAAAACGGTACCGTACGTTGGGCTTATCTTTTTTCAAGTGTATTCAGTAGCGGAGTCGATGAGATGTGGTTGAATCCGTATAATATCACGGCCGACCTTGGAGGATTCTACAAGAACAGCACTACAGTGGATATCACCGACAATACTGAGATCCACATAGAACTGGAAGGAAGAGGTCCATTGATAACTCATGAACCGCTTGGAAGTATCGAATCTTCAAGGAAATCATCGGTGGATTGTATCATAATGAGCAAAATCGAACTGATCGAGCACTATATCGAATACCGCATCGAGGACGAACCAGTCCGGATCATCGATATGGACAGAGATAACAACACATTTTCTGCTGAAATACCCCCCACGCATGTTATCGGAAATTTATATTACAGGATACTGGCAAAAGATTCCAACAACGTGACATCGAAAAAGCCGTATATCGGTTTTTATACAGTATCGATCGTGGATACGATAGTGCCTGATGTTATATCATTCGCTCCGTCCGGTAACAACGTTCCGAGGGATTCCGAGATACGTATACAATTCAATAAAAGATTGGATCGAACGATGGTAGAAGACAACATCAGGATACATCCTGAGATCGGTGGTGAATTCAGGTGGGAGAACGATACCGTAGTGGTATTCGTACCCGAAGAAAAACTTCAAAATGGTCAGGAATATACAGTGGAGATCTCCGATATCGCGGATATCGGGGGCAATATCATGGAGCCGAGGGAGTTCGTGTTCACTACGGATAACGAGTTCACACACCTGATGCTGTGGGGTGTAACTATCGCTCTGGTGGCACTCGCTGTGGTTTACTACAGAAAGTACCATAGCCGTTGATCAAGAATTATGAGTACAGAGTTCATATCAAGAAACTTTGACCTTATCAATCTTCCACCTCACACAACTCACATTCCTCGTCGCACGGCTCTATGTGGATCTGTACGGATACCGGGAAACCGAGTTTTTTCTCTAATTCCGAACTTACATCTCTCTCGATAATACTGGTCGTTTCGTGAACTGTGGCCACATCCCTTTGTCGAGGTAATACCAGATGGAATGACACTAAGATATTATCTATGCCTTCGGAAACAGATATACGATGTGGATCTGTAGAGTCATCTCTAGATCGTATTATACGCTTTACGATACGCTCTATCTCTTCTTCGGGTATATCCCATGGATCCAGATGTACATCTACTGAAGCGGGATATTCTTTTTTGAGCTTGTCTATGAGCTCGTGTACTGTGCGGTGGCCTTGTTTGATGGATCCGGGCTCCGGTTCCATGTGAATAGATATCGCCATACGGTCGCCGTAATCGTGTACCCTTATGCCGTGTACTTCCTTGACACCCTCCATCTCTACGGATCTTCGCCTGATATCATCCGTAAGGGCTTTCGACGGTGCGGCACCCAACAGTTTGTTGGTAGCACTTCTCGAGTAAGAGATACCGATATATCCCAGAATCACGGCGATCACGATACCCATGGCGGGATCAAGCTGTGGATAGCCCATCCTTGTACCGTATATGGCGGCCAGAACCAGAACGGTGGTTAGTGCGTCCGAGCGGTGATGCCATGCATCTGCTTTCAAAGAATCCTTAGCACTTTTTTTTCCCACGTAGTAGCTGATCTCCCCCATCACTTCTTTGATCACAGCTGTCAGGATGATGATAATGAAGAACAACCTGTCCATATCTATGGGAGAAGCTTCTGTCAGAAGTGCCAGTGCGCCGTCTGTTAAGAATTTGACCGCAACGACGACCAGCAATATGCCAACCACAAGAAGGGCCACCTGATCCGCACGCCCATGTCCGAAGGGATGTCCTTTGTCCGGTGGTTTCTCGGATAACCTCAGACCCGCATAGACCGCACCGGAGCTCAGGCTGTCTGAAAGAGTGTGGAATGCATCCGACATAAGAGCCAGACTGCCGACCAGTAAACCTATCCACAGCTTTATGGCGAACAGAACCACGTCTATGGATATACTGGTCAAAGCGACCTTCTTTGGCATCTCATGGCTGTGCTCGTGCATGATCGTAGTATCGATTACTGTTTAATTAAAGATTGTGTAAAAATGCAAATATTTAATTATTCACTTATCTCTGATGGCTCCTGATGTGGGACTATAAAAAGACCATGCTGTTCAGGTTTTCAGCCTACGGGTTTCTGAAGAACCTTAGATTTTTCGAACCATTTTTGTATCTGTTCTTCTTAGCCAACGGTCTATCGTTCTTTCAGATAGGACTGCTGATATCCATACGTGAAACATCAGCCTTCCTTCTGGAGATGCCCACGGGGATCATCGCCGACCTCACCGGAAGGCGGCGGGCTATGATGATAGCCTTTTTCGGTTACATATGCTCTTTTTTGATATTCTATCAGTTCACTTCTTTCATCCTATTCGTACCTGCAATGTTGCTTTTCTCCGTCGGAGAAACATTCCGTTCCGGAACACACAAATCCATGATAATGCAGCATCTAGACGAAGAGAAGATGTCGGATAAGAAGGTGGAGTACTACGGTAAAACACGGTCGGCATCAAAACTCGGGTCTGCCGTATCTGCCGTTCTCGCCGGTATCATCGTTTATGCATTCCAGAGCTACAATATTGTTTTTCTGATCACTGTGATACCCTACTCCTTCGGCCTTGCACTGATGTTCACATATCCCAAAGAATTAGACGGGGAGCCTTCCGGTGCCTCGCTTTCAGGCACATGGGAACACATGAAAAACAGCTTCCGACAGTTGGTCAAGAATCGCGGATTATCCAAGATGCTGGTCAACGCCTCCGTCTACGATTCATTCTTCAAGATCTCCAAGGATTACCTGTCGCCTGTTGTAGAGATATTCGCAGTGGGCCTTCCCATGCTACTGTTCATCGCATATCCCGAACAGAGAACGGCCATTATCATCGGGATAGTGTACTTCTTCGTTTACATGAACAGTTTCATCTCCTCAAGACGCTCGGCCTACCTGATGGCGCGTGTGGGCGATATGGCGAAGGCCTTGAACGTCCTGTATTTCATCATGGCCGCCGCCTTTTTCTTTATCGCTTTCTTCCTCTACATCGATATCGTGCTGCTATCCATAATCTCGTTTTTCTTCCTGTTCACCCTGTACAATCTAAGAAAGCCCATGGTGGTCGGCTATCTTGGTGAAGTCATCGAACCGAAAACCAGAGCCACACTACTTAGCGGCGAAAACCAACTCCGCTCCGTATTCGGTATGATCATCGCTCCCACACTCGGTTACCTGGCTGATGTATTCGGTATAAGCTACGCCTTCGTCTTCGGTGCATCGGTACTCCTAGCGGTGGGCCTGCTGCTGCCGATAAAGGATACTTTTAGTTAAAGCCCGGCTTCCTTGTGCTTCTTCATTATCTCGTCGGCCAGTCGTTCGACTTTCTTCATGTCCTTTCTAGTGGGATGTCCCTTGATCATGACCGGTTCTATCATCTCGGCTTGTATGTTGGTCAAGTTTTCCTCTAATACTTCTAGAGCTCTACCCCCCCATCCGTAGGATCCTATAACGGAAACGAACTTCGTCTTCGGCCTGAGTGCATTTACCAGACTGGCGGCGTATACCATCTTGGGGTGCGGGCCCACCAGAACGGTCGGTGTGCCCATCACGATGGTGGCTGCATCTACCACGCCCATGGCTAGCTGTCCTAGATCGGTGGTCGTAAGATTGTACGGTGTTACCTTCATCCCCTTCTCTATAAGATAGTCTACAAAGTGGATGACCATCTTCTCGGTACTTCCGTGCATGGACACATACGGAACTATGATCTCGTTCCTTACTTCGTCCGAAGTCCATTGTTTGTATGCATCTATGATGAAATCAGGATCATCATAAACCGGGCCGTGACTCGGTGCGATGATGTCAAAGTCCAATTTTTCTACTTTCTTTATGTTACTTTTGATGGGTGATCTGAAAGGCATCATGATCTCCGCATAGTAACGCTTTGCGGCCTGGTACGTTACTCCTTTATCTTCCATGAACAATCGACTCGACGCTATGTGAGAACCGAAAAAGTCGCAGGTGAACAGTATCTTATCTTCCTTCAACAGTGTCACCATGGTCTCCGGCCAGTGTACCCACGGAGTAAGGTGAAATTGTAGTGTTTTATCTCCCAGAGATAGTTCTTCACCGTTTTTGACCACCAAGAAACGATCTTCCTTTATGTGCAGGTGGTCCATGAGCATATTCTTGCACTTCGTATTAGTTACAACCTTAGCTTTTGGATAGACCGTCAGTATTATGGGAATGCTGCCGGAATGGTCCTGTTCCGCATGATTGGCGATCACGTAATCTATATTTTTTATACCCAGATAGCTCAAATTTTCCAGTAAGATATCTTCTTTGGAGGGATCGACTGTGTCTATAAGGGCGGTTTTATCACTTCCTTCGATCAAGAAAGAATTGTAACTAGTGCCGTCGGGGAGTGGTATCAATTCGTCGAAAAGCGTTCTATCCCAATCTCCGGCACCGACTTCGTGTATTCCAGTTTTAAGCTCTAATACGGCCATTTTGAACACCTATGTTTATATATCCCCGCTAAAACGGGAATAAGCAGAAGAGAAAACAAGTATATTAGTTTTCCCTGAAGGTAAGAGTTCAGCCGTGTGAAGTTTGAATGATATTTTTTCCATGTTCGATCAGA
>CAYVTG010000058.1:0-12670 GCA_964454575.1 uncultured Thermoplasmata archaeon | reverse complement strand
TCTGATCGAACATGGAAAAAATATCATTCAAACTTCACACGGCTGAACTCTTACGGCGATTTCAAGTGGATCCCGAGAAAAAATAAGAAGATAACCTTTTGCATGCATTTGCATTTATTACTTATTTGACTTATTGATTAACCTCCCAACCGTAGCAAGCTGTGGGGTATAGGAACAAAATTAAAGACTATGATCTGACAGATTTTTTTGCCATATGTAAAAATAATGAAGAAAAGAAAATATGATGATAACGGCTATTGATTTTAACTCCCTAAAAGCTCACTGCATCGATCATACGACAACTTAAAAATAACACCCCCTTTATCCACTTGCTGTATATGATAGGTCGTAAGTCGTTTCTGGTGTACTTCAACCAGATATTCGGAGCCGTTACGGGTGTGATCGGGATGTTTTTCATAGCTCGATTCATGGCTCAGCCAGACTATAATTACGGGATGGTAAATTTTGCACTAGCTTTTGCAGGGATGTTCGCTTTCATAGGAAATTTATTTAGTAATGCACACGTAAAAAGGATATCTGAAAGACAGGACGAAGGAACCTGCATGGGCACATACATCTCTCTTACAACTGTGTGTGTCGCCATAATGCTGGGATTGTCTCTGGGAGGTATATTATTCTGGAAACATGTTCTCGGTAGAGGCTTTGAATCAAAGGCACACGAAACTGTTCTCTACATAATACTTTCATTCGCCGCCTTGAGACAGATCGGGGCTATAGGTAAAATTACGTTCCAAGCCAGAACTGAGATCGCCAAGAGAGAGATAATACGATTTATGGACTATAACGTCCCGACTATATTCATCATCTACGTTGCATTATCAGGCGGTCAAGCAGTTGAACTTGCATATACATACCTGGTAGGCGCATTATTGATGGCACTCACAGCGATATATTTCTTAAAGCCCATCACGATCAAAAAACCCAACTGGGATATGGCAAAGAGTTACTGGAGTTTCGGTCTCCCATCTTTTTTTACGGCTTTAGCAGGAAAATTGGGTCACAAGATGGATATAATCATGATACAGATATTCTGGAGTTCGGTGAATGTCGGCTATTATGCAGTAAGTCTAAGATTTTCAGCACTCTTGATCGGCCTATCATCGGCAGTTGTTGTCATCGTGTTCCCCACTATATCCGGTCATCATGCAAAGTCAGATTGGAACAGCATCAGAGATCTTGTTACTGCAACCAGCAGGTATCTCAGTATGATAGTAACACCTATTATCTTCTTCCTTATCGTGTTCCCCGAGCAAACTATAACGATCCTCTTGAGCAATGCCTTCCTTCCATCGGCGCCGGTGATACGCATAATGGCGATAAATGCATTCTTTATCGTGATTTCCACTCCTTTTATAACGCTTTTCAACGGTATAAATAAGCCGAGATTGGGAGCCAAATTTATAATCTCATGTAACCTTTTAAATTTTGGTTTAAATATTCTTTTCATACCTCAATGTTTGTTTGGAATACCACTTTTCGGCCTTAAAGAGATAGGGGCCGCTCTTGCAACACTGATATCATCTACCATACTGTTGATATTGGTACTTATATATTCCAAAAGAGAGGCCGGCACCACCATCTACAACAAGATACCGATCCATTTGAACGCTGGATTGATAACCGGCATTTTGTTACTACTGGTCGAACGTCAATTCCTCCCACTAGTACGAATCTATCATCTGGCGTTCTACGGCATAGTATTCATCGGATTGTACACACTCATACTATGGGTAATCGGCGAATTCACCAAAGAAGACTGGAACTATATCTGGGATTCATTGCATCCGAAAGAGATGTTGAGCTATATCAAAGACGAGATCAAGCCGTAAGCACATAAAAGTTTTTAGAACACCCACTAATCCCTGACCACATATGGACGATTCAAAGAGGCAGATACTGGAAAAGCACGGATACGCCCTTACCGGAAGAGAATCAGGTGTAAAACTATGCCACTGGGTAAGAGAAAAACTGATCTCCGGAAGATCCTGTTACAAAGAAGATTTTTACGGTATCCAATGTCATCGATGCCTACAGATGTCACCCGTCGTGGACCTGTGCAATCAGAGCTGCCTTTTTTGCTGGAGATACCAGGATTATGAAAAGAGAATTTCTGTTAAATTTGACGAACCGGAAGATATAGTCAACAAGAGTATCGAAGCACAGAGAGAACTGGTCAGCGGATTCCGAGGAGATACGCGGTGCAGCGAGGAGATGTGGAAAGAGGCCAGGGATCCAAATCAGGTAGCTATCAGTCTAGCGGGCGAACCAACCATGTATCCATACTTGGGAGAGTTGATAAATCTCTATCAAAAGAAAGACATGACCGTATTCCTTGTTACTAACGGCACATTTCCAAATGCTTTGGCCGAGTTGAGTTCGCTTCCAGATCAGCTTTATGTAACATTAGCGGCTCCAAACGAAAGCATCTACCGTAAGCTTTGCGTACCAGAAACAAAAGCGAGCTGGAGAGCTATCCAACAAACACTCGAACTACTGCCGTCCCTTGATACAAGAACAACTCTTAGACATACTCTTGTGCAAGATTGGAATATCGGTTGGGAATCAGATTACGCAGATATGGTAGATATAGCCGAGCCGGATTTTGTGGAGGCTAAGGGATATGTTTTCGTAGGAGATTCACGCCGAAGGATGACACTGCAGAATATGCCGTCCCATGACACGGTAAAAGAATTCGCAAGGAAGGAAGGAGAACTATTGGGTTATGAACTAATAGCTGAAAAAAGAGACAGTCGGGTAGTACTACTTGGCGACGGAAAAACGGAGATGAAGATAAGATGAAGTGCTTCTTCGTATCAGATATACACGGGAAACCGGACAGATACAAGGCATTGTTCAGAAAGATAGAAGAGGAACAACCGGACGGTGTTTTTTTAGGCGGAGACCTTTTACCACATCATCGTTCCGAAGATAAAACGATTAGTTTCATCTACGATGCTATGATCGAACCCATGAAAAGATTTCAAAACACCCGGTTCTTCTTGATCATGGGAAACGACGACCCGCGCATATACGAGGAAACGTTCAAAGAAGCTGACGAAGAAGGGATACTCGACTACGTACATCAACGATCGGTTGAATTCAACAACCTTTACGTGACCGGCTATTCATACGTTCCTCCCACGCCCTTCAGATTGAAGGATTGGGAACGTTACGATGTATCTAGATACACCGATGTAGGTGGCATATCACCGGAAGATGGATTCAGGACAGTTCCGGAAGAAGGTACGAGATTTAAAACCATCGAAAAGGATCTCGAAGAGATAGCCAACAAAGCCATACCAAAAAAAACCATCTACCTGTTTCATTCACCACCGTACGAGATACTAGACATGATAGATTGGCGGGGGAAGTTGTTCGACCATGTACAACCAGATCTGCACGTAGGCAGCATCGCTATAAGAAGGTTCATAGAGAAAAATCACCCCTTCATGACCCTACACGGTCATATACACGAAGCCGAAGCACAAACTGGCTCGTGGAGAACAAAATTCTGCGGTACGCATATCCTATCCGCAGCATACGGCGGACCCGAACTGGCACTGGTAAGATTCGATACGGATGAGCCGGAAAATGCATCCAAAGAGTTCATCTCCGTTCGCTGAGCGGCTTTAACTATCACTGAATCTGTCTAACACGTCAGCAGATACCTGCTCGTAATCCGGGATCGCAGGCAGCAGTGCCTCCAGATCTCTTTTCCATCTTTCTTCCTCTATCTCTTCGAAGGAGTTCCTTGATCACATAATTCGGCGATAGTTTTTGCATATATGTTGCAGATACTCTCTTCGATTTGTGCATCTTACTGTTTCTCGTGACCAAGCATGTTTATAATACCCGAAGAGGATGATAACGTTTATAATACCTGAAAAGGATGATAAGCTTTATAACGTTCACAATACCCGAAATCATGTCATATGACCGGAAAAGACATCCAAAGAATATCACTCGTTGAGCGGTATCTCCCTGGCAGAAGAATAAGGGGAGTCGATGTGGGATGCCCACGATGTTTTATTTTCTATGTCTTTGTCTGTGACGATATGTATATCCAAGAGCTTACCACAGGCGCGTCCTGTACGTTCTTCATTCTCTTCGATCAGTTCTTTTTCCCGTTGATTGAACCAGTCGAACAACATATCCCTCTGCCTTTCATCGCCGTCAAAATGTATGAGCAGGTCGATGTCGCTCGAAGGCCCTGCGGTACAATCTTTTGTACTTCCCAAAATATACATCGCCTTCATCCCGTATAATTCCGGATCCAATTTACTGGCTAGCTCTTTTACCTTTTCCATCCTCCATTCCCAATGATCCGCTGGTTTGATATAGGCCAGTGCCTCGTTGGCATCGCCGTCCATTATCACGGCTAGTTTACTCCCGGGATACATGTCCGAGACACGTATAACCCTGATGATATCTTCCATCTTCTTTTCGGATGGCAGTAGTTCTGATAATATGTTAGGGGCACGGTGCAAAATCCTTTCGTTGAACACGATATCGTCCTCATCCGGATATAGAGGGAGATATTTGATATTCGTTTCTACAAGGTCCTGGAAAAAGTGCGTTCCGAAGGATAACTCGGGTAAATATCCTCCTTTTTCCCTGGCGATCTCCACCAGCAGCGATGTATTGTTTATATCTCTGTATTGTATGGGCACACCGAGCTTGATATCGCCCCTGCTGCCCCAGCGCCCCGGACCCATGAGTATGAATCTACGTCGTGGTAATAAAGAGTTCAAATCACTGATCACTCTAGCGACTTTGAACATCTCTTCTCTGCTCTCAAGTGTTTCGTAACCCGATGGCTCCACATAGACGATGTATTCTATATTTTCGATACATCCGGTAGTCACATACCTGTTAGCTGTAAAGACCTTTTTATCCGAAGGTATCCCTTCCGGTATCGGTTTACGCTCTATCAACTGTGACTGGCTCTGCGGCCTACATTGAAGTACATAAAGATCTTCTCCATCGTGAGCGAATTCTACGTCAACGGGTGTCCCCAGCATATCTTCCAGAAGTGTGAGTACTCTGTCTATATCTTTAAGGAATTTTTTGTTTTTGAACAGTCCTTCAAAAGTTATAACTATGTCTGAATTTTTCATGTCTGTAAGCACCGAAGGTTCGATCAATCTTCCCTCTTGATAAACGGATACGATCTTCTCAAGGTCGGGGTATTCGTCAGAGTACTCCCGCAATAGATCGATGGCATTCACCGTTTCCAGTACGTCTGTTTCCATGTTGATAACATCCATGTATTTCTGTGAATATTTGACCTGTTCCTCCACCATGGCATTTACCCTGAGTTCAGGACGTTTAGGTGAAACCAGTATGGGGTAATCATTACTCACTCTGTCAACTGCGCGTGTACCCAATCCCGTAACTATCCTAACGATCCCATCTTCTCTGCGCACACGAGGAGACCATCGGAATTCGTTTCTGCTAAATGCCACGCCTGCATAGGCCGGTATATAATAAGGACCGATGCGTGTACCAACGACTTCCTGGATCAACACCCCCATCTGTTCGTTCATGTCTAGTAGCCCTCTTTCTTTACGATATTCGATGGGATCCGGTGCAAGCGTAGACGCATAGACTTCGGCTATGGCGTTTGTTAGAGCACTGAGTCGTTCTTCCTCCGTACCTGTATTTGCTATAAACAAACTTTTGTATTTACCGGAAAAAGCAGCCCCAAAACTGTCTTCAAGCAAGCTGGAAGAGCGGATTATCAACGGTTTGTCTTTTATATCTCTTAATATGCGTCTGAGGCCTTCTACTATCTCTGAAGTGAACACTGCATTTTTGAAGATCTGCTCCAATATAGGGTACTCCTGGCGTATCTCTTCGGGATCAAGATATTTAACGTGTACTACTTCATCAAGATCGTTATATTGGATCAAGTCCATCATCGTATCCGAGGTCATATACCAGCTTTTCGGAAAAGACACTATATTATCTTCCTTCAATTCCTTCTCGATGATCTTGTGTGCTAAAATCACTCCCGAAGTCTTTCCACCCAATTTTCCAGCACCTTGAGCGCACCCGATCACATTTTTTAGGAGAGGTACAAAATGGTCGAGAGATATGTATTTCTTCGCGACGTTGAGGAATTCAAGCCGATCGGTGAAGAAACGAGATAGAAGTGCGGTACGGATGGTCATACTGTCCTCGGGGGCTAGAGCGTTCTCACCGCCGTAGTTCTCACAGAACCTGTTCACTTCATCGCTGATCTCGACAAAGGGAATACCTTTTCTTTGTGATGAAAGCAACAGGGGACGAGCCTTATCCTCCTTTAGCCAACGCTGAAACAAAGCGGATATCTCTCCGGGTGGCAAACTTTCCTTGGCGATCCTGAATACTTCTTCCTGAACTATCTTCAAAGAATCTAGGCTCTTACGTGGATTTGGCATGTTGATGCCGCACCACTGCGGTGTACCTGGTTCCGGCGTTATCGGGCAAACAGTTTGCATCACCTCTTCTATGCGCTTGTTACCTTTACGATACAGATGATATACCATCTTTCTTGTTATCCGCAGCAACATCCGAGGGTCTGTTTTCAATAGAAGGTCTATGATCACCTCCCAATCTTCCTTTCCTACAGGGGCGTCATGTGATTTTTCATCCTTTTCTAAACTGGAACGCACATGTCTCTCTGCAAGGTAGGTGCCCAGTAATTCAGATATAGCATCGATCAAACGCCTTTCGTCTTTTAAAAAAGGTCCTTCATCCATATCTGGTCTTTCTTCTAGATAAACCACCAGCAGTACACCCAACCTTTCACCTTCGACAACGATATCGCTTTGCTGCATCCAAGGGGTTTCTTTGAATCCTTCAGTTTCACACTTAAATCCATTGAATATTATCCTGGCGGCAGCTATATCATGATGGTACCATGCAGGAGGCATGAGTTCTACAATTTCGCACAGTGCATCTTCGAGTGGAGCTTTAGTATCCTTAACTATCGAGGATATACCGTAGAAGCAATTCAACTCCTTAACACGCTCTTGTAGTTCATCTATCTGTGTGTGATAGTCTTCGGAACTCTGTTTTTTCTCTTCTTCTTCCATCTTAACTCAACCTCTTCATTGATTTCAAACGTTAATCAGCTTTTCCCTTTACTATGATCCCTTCACCTTTTCTGCCGTCCAATTTTATCTCAAAAGGTTCATCTGCCAGAAGGTGTTTCACATGTTTTTTGTCTTCCAAGGTTTCCAACGACTTTAATCTCTCAAGATCTAACTCGTCCCTATCTTTGATCACCATGTAACCTACATCTGATGCGATCATATCATGGAAAAAGTGCGAACCTTGTGATGGTTCGACCGCTCGCCCCTCCAAAGGAGTTTCCACTATCAATCTTGCTCCGGAGATGTCGCTCCAATCCACCGGAATACCCAACCATCGGTCGGCTGAACCCCACCTTCCGGGCCCGATTAGGATATAGGGTCTACCCCTGTCCAAAAGTTCTTTGTTGAGTTTACGCAGTTCTTTAGCTATTTCAGGACTGTTTGTCATATCCGTATCCTTCACTAACACGATATCCTTTATGTCACTGATCACACCGTTACCTAGGGAGCGATGGCTGTAACATATTATATCATCCGGATCGTGTTCGTCTATGGATATATCGACCATACGATGAACGCTCTTCATACTTCTTACCTGTAAAACATAGAGTTCGGCGTTCTTACAATCATCTTTTACATTAACGGCAAACTCGATCTCAACTGGAGAATCAAGGGCGGTTTCTATCATCT
This sequence comes from uncultured Thermoplasmata archaeon, assembly GCA_964454575.1. Classification (GTDB taxonomy): domain Archaea; phylum Thermoplasmatota; class Thermoplasmata; order Halarchaeoplasmatales; family Halarchaeoplasmataceae; genus Haladaptatiplasma. Next base: position 4,880 of record CAYVTG010000058.1, on the reverse strand, counting down.
TTAGTAAAAGACGTATCCCATTTGCCAGTGGAATTTTTTCGTGTACAAGTATTGGGGCAAAATCCACTACCCGGGGTCCTTTATAGTTGATCCCGGGATACAATCTCCCACTTTGGTTCACATATGTTGAAGCAACGCATGTTAATTCTCCGTGTCTTTCCGCCGTCTTAAGGTCCAGTAGAGATAGTGTCTTTTCTTCGTCAAGGTCTATCATCTTGTACAGAGTTTCCATATTTAGAGCATAAAATTTGGTCTGGGATTTTTTAAGCAGCTCATCAAGCCCTTCTTTCATAGTAGCTTTAGGATGATTAGGGCAGAATCTATAGGCCCTTCCACCTTCGACGATCGATTTACCCAGGCCCAAGGCCAGGTAAACGGTACCTTCATCCGGAGGACAGCAGCCCGGCGGATAGTGGTCGTATGAACGTGCTACTCCTGAAATAGTGGGATAGAAGTGATTGTCATGGCGTTTTCCAACGGCTTCCTGCACCATCACCGCCATCTTCTCGTCTCCGATATTCTTCGGCGTTGAACGTAGATACGTGCGTGCTACTTCAAAAAAGGTAGATGCGTATACATATTTAACGGCGCTGCATACATCCTGAAATCTCAGGTCGGTCTCCCATGATTCATTGGGCAGCAATAAAGAGGAATATACACCGGCAAAGGGTTGAAGCACCGCGTCTTCCAGTACACCTGACGAACGTACGATCATGGGGCCTTTGGTCTGTCTTACAAATGCTCTAAGATCTCCAAGTATGGTTGCAGGCAGGTCTGCACCCATGAATCGTGCAGCTATGCGTTCGTCGGATAGGTCCATCAGATGCTCGTCTAGGAGTTCATTTTGTTCGATGAATTTATCAAAAACATCGGTAGATAAAATGAGTGTGCGAGGTACTGTGATATCAAGCCCTGGCAGCATATCTCTTTTTAGGTAATCGGTCAATAATTTGGATACAAAAACTATGCCTCTCGATTTTCCACCCAGAGCCCCACCACCCATACGGCAGAGATTGATATGGGGTCCAAAAGTTTCCCTTTTGTAATCTGAAACGGTGCATCTATAGGAAGAGTACTTTTCATCTTCAAGGATGTTGAGGACGGCATCCTTTGTGTTATCTGTATCTTCCGTATCAGAAATATCATCAAGTTTGTTAGCCAGAGAGAATTCACGTCTGGCTTTCAGCCATTCGATCATCTCCGGTAGTGGGATGTCATGGCCCGGTAAACTGATCAATGCGTTCTCTAGGTCTCTAAGCCCTTCAACCTCATGAGAATTTACTGTGATGGTCAAAGGTCCCATGGCTTCCCTTAAGATTTCCTTTATACGTGTGTACAAAGAAGGGCTTCCCTTCATCACAAATTCTACACCTTCCGGTAGATCTTCGTGGTCTATGCTTTCGGATGATTGCAGCAAAATCTTGAAGTCGTTTCTTTTTTTCAAGATGTTTTTTACCAAACTTAAACCTGCATATCTATCAAATCCATCATTCATATCGCATATCAAGAGCAACAACCGTTCGCTGTGTTCTTGTGAAAATTCATCTACAGCTGCAAAATCCCTCTTGAATAACACTGCGGGTCGGTGTGCTACTCGATACTCCTCCTGTTTGGCGGTTAGCTCTTCCTGCAAGATATCTTTTTCGTGCTCGAATATCTCCTCGTATATGAGTGGCAAATACTGAGAAAAAAATTGTATATTGTTTTCAACTAAGAGTACCATCTGCAGCTCATCATGTTTATATCGTAATGTATCTTCCACAAGATGTGTTACGTATACGAAGAACTTTCCATCTCCGTTCCAAGTGAATACCATATCCATGATACCTTTTTCTTGTGAATCTTTCAATGACGAAATATCTTTACCTACCAGAACTACAGGCAATTTGGGATATTCTTTTTTTACTTTGGATGCAAGATCGTCTGCAGTTCCGTCCGTAGGTCCGTTGAATATGATCAGTAGATCGGTTCTTCGGTCACGTAGATGTTCTAGGCAGCCGTATATATCATCTACATGTTCAACGTTTGGGATGATCCCATATGCCGATGGTAACTCTTTAAATAATCGGTGTAGTCGCCCCTCTTCTTCTATCTGAAAGAAATCATAATCCGGAGCAACGAACAATATGTTTCTGATGGCATGACCAGGGGTAACCGAACCGGGATGAGTATCTCTACCACCCGGGTCGATACCCGTATTGTCTTCAACGACTTTCCTTATCTTCTTCTCACGATCAGACATCCATAACCTTCTTATCTATACCCATCCGCGTATCTTACACGCATCCGCCACTCGATTTATGGCGATCATGTAAGCAGCATCACTCAATGGGATATTCTTTCTATTTGCCAGATCCATGACCTTGTAGAATGCAGCGGTCATCTTATCGTCCAATTTTCCAAGTACCTCTTCTTTTGGCCAGTAATAATTGGAGTTGTTCTGTACCTGCTCGAAGTAACTGCACATCACACCACCTGCATTGGCCAGGAAGTCGGGTATCAACATGATTCCACGCTCTTGCATCACTTTTTCTGCTTCAGGGGTTATAGGTCCATTGGCACCGGCAGCTATGAGTTTTACCGTATCGCTTATATCTCCAACATTATCCGCGGTGATGGCGTTTTCAAGAGCTGCAGGTATCAGTATATCTACATCGTGGATCAACCAGTCGTCGCCTGGTAGTTTTTCGTAGCCTAATTTCTTCGCTTTGACTTTGTCGATGCTCCCGAATCGATCGGTTATTAGTCTTAATTCTTCAAGATCGATACCACTTTCTCGGTAATACGAGCATGGCTTACCTTCTCCTTGGTCCCAACATGATACAGATACTACCTTACCACCATATTGAACGAATAATTCTACAGCATACTGAGCTACGTTTCCAAAGCCTTGTACTGAAGCACTGGTTTTAGAAATATCCATACCCAATTCTTTCAGTGCCTCGCGTACCATGTATATCACACCATAGCCAGTTGCTTCAGTTCTACCCAATGAACCGCCGTGGCCTACCGGTTTACCCGTTATGGTACCGGGATATTTGCCTCCGGCGATATACTCATATTCGTCCATCATCCAGAGCATGTGTTGTGCAGTCGTCATAACGTCTGGAGCAGGGATATCTTCTACAGGACCTATATTCTTCGATATCTGTCGTATCCACCCTCTGCATAATCTCTCCTGTTCTCTCTCGGAAAGATCATGGGGGTCACAGATAACTCCACCTTTTCCTCCACCGAGGGGAATGTCGACCACGGCACATTTCCAAGTCATCCACATGGAAAGTGCTCGAACCGTATCAACAGTCTCTTGGGGATGGAATCTGATGCCACCTTTACACGGACCTCTGGCATCGTTGTGTTGTATCCTGAACCCCTTAAACACCTTAGACGTACCGTCGTCCATCTTCACCGGTATGGTGAAATGATATTCTCTCATGCAAGTCCGAAGCAGATCTCTGGTTGCGTCATCGAGATTTAATACGTCTGCTATCTGGTCGAACTGTTCTTGAGCCATCTTATATGCGTTGAAGCCTTTTTCTACCATTTTTAGCCACCTATTTCATATGGTCGTCTATATGACGATATGAGGGAAGAAAATCTCCTCATATAAAAGGTTGGTTTACATTTAGATGGGTTAAATTTGTTCACTTTGGGTAAATTTTAGTGATTATATGGTACAGTTTTACAAAGTACCTCCCTTTTCCTCCCATAATCGTCTTTCTATCCACCCGAGAGATACCTTTTGAGGATCGATATTATGTATCATACGCGAAGAGAGGAACGTGTTGGAAACGGCTCCGATACAATCTGGAAATGTGTCCATTAGCGTGTTTCCCCAGGTAAAGAAATCCTCGATAGTACGGAATGCGGTAAAGATCAGAAAATTGTATCTTCCTGAACTGGTATCGATCCCACGGGAGACATTCGGGTCCCTTTTCAAGAAATCTCGTATCTCGCCTCTCCTGTCCCTTGCCTCGAGCATGGTGACGACCAGATTATAACCGGGAGGGATGAACAGATTTGGAAAAAAGCAGCACGGTTTTGAGATGATACCATGATCTATAAGGTACTCTATGCGCCTACCCACCGTTTTTCGATCTGAACCCAGTTTACGACCTAGAAGAGATTCGTTTGTCCGTAAAAAATCTCCCTGCAGTAGACGTTCCATCAATTCAAAAGATGAGCTGTTCAGACGGTGTTCTCCAAGATCAACATACCCTTTATCTTGATATCGTTTGCGCATCTCTTCAAGAAAACAGTTCGGAGCATACCTAAAGGTCAGTTTGTTGCTGAATATCGAAGCGTCTGCCGGAGATCTCCAATCCCTCGAAGGTAATTTTTTTTCCTTAACTATCCTTTCTCTCCAGGAATGATAAGATTCCAGATCTTTGAAGAATTCCATCAGTAACGTATTGTATGGACCTTCCATGCAGGAGAATCCTGCGAATATGTGTGTGTCATCCTTGATGAACTCGATGACTTCCCTGTTTCTGGGAAGGTCCGCCCTAACTATGACTAACAGTGGATATTTCTCGAAGATAGTTGGGAATGGATATACCGGTTTAGCTACGATATTGTTTTCAAATAAAAAATTCAATCTTCTTTTTGCTGTGGCTCGATGAACGTCGAGATGCTTTGCTACAGCGCTGAGGTTAACTCTAACCCCTTCACCGGAGACCAGATGGCGTAAAAGCCTAAGGTTGAGTTCATCTTCGAGTAGTTCCATTGATACGTGGTATAACTATCGAATATTTCACTCTTGTGTAAAAAAAAGAAAGTTTCCGAATGACGAAAATATAGTGTCAGTACATCCGCCGCCCCGTGATTGCGTAGGAGGTGATCCATCTGCAGGTTCCCCTACAGATACCTTGTTACGACTT
>CAYVTG010000057.1:10893-12981 GCA_964454575.1 uncultured Thermoplasmata archaeon | reverse complement strand
AGGTAGGCTCAATATGATTTCAATTGATCTGTGACCTTTTTACTCCACCCTCATAAATACAATTTGGAGGAAAAATTGAATAGGTAAAGTACCTTTATGAATAAAATATCAAGGTGAAATCATGTTCACAGCACGTACAAACATCGGTCAGTCCAGGCCACGACGTAAAAGGAACAAGACATTAGGAATGTGTGTGAAAGGAGACGCCGGATTCACGGGTATGGGCGGAGGGTTACTCAGCTTCACGCTACCGATGGACGACTCCGGTCTAACCAACGCCACTACCCAGACAATCGATGGTTTTGCATCATCCTCATCGATAAAACCCGACGATATACACAGGTTACTTAACAAGTTGGGATATGAAATTGGTAACGCATCTCAAAGAAATATCTCGTAGCATATATCAGTATGTGCTCCGTCAGTAGATGATATCGTTCGTATATAAGTGATTGAAAATCATTTTTCCATCAATTTTTCAAATAAATCATCATCCATCCAGAACCCTTTGTTCCGAAGTTCCTTTATCACCTTTTCAAGGTCTATATTAATATCTTTATTGGCTGCACGATCCAATATCCCTAACGTTCCCATTACCTCTATATCATGTGTTCTAGAGATTCTTCGCCCTGCAAGATCGTCAATAAGTAAGAGATCTGCGTCAAGCTCTTTTGCTAGTAATATGGCCTCGCTTTCACCTTTATCAAGATAATCCATCAGAAACGCTATTGATCCGTCTATTCTTTTTCTTTTTATCCAGGTATAACTTTTTACCTCTTCATATCCGGGCATCCCTTTTTTCGAAGTCAGTTCTTCGTAAACCGCATCGGGGATATATATCTCAGAAAAAAAGTCCCTTAAAACTTCTAACTTTTTCACACGAGATAGATGTATCAAAGGACCGGAATCACTAACAACGATCATCACTCAATCCTCTTCCAAGTCTCCCTATCCCTTTCTAATTCTTCGGGATCATAATTGAGAGGTATCTTTCTATCTTTGAGTATGCCCATCATCTCTAACTTTGTCAAACCAAGGAGCTCAGCAGCCTTACCTATAGATATCACCCCTTCCCGATATAGCTCTATGATAAAATTTTTGGCTACCGCATCAGATAGGCCTTTTTCATCTGTCTTACAGATGTTTAAGATGGATTTGGGTAATTCGATCTTTGCTTTTACCGTATTCATACATAACACCTATGTAAGATATTATATCGGTGCTTATTTAAGTTTGTGTAAATATGGGACACAAAGGGATAGATTCCGTGTTGATATCTATTACTTCGAACATGTCTCCTTAAGGTACGGAAGATAGAATAATTCACATATTTACAGGACATAGTTATTGGAAAAAGTATGCGGTGCTCGAAGGATTCGATGGATAATTTTGGAGTTACAAAAATTGATAATTTAGAAAATCATATAACTGCCCAAAACGGTTTTTTCTTCAATCATACGGTCTCACAACCCCAAAGCCCCTTTCATCACCGAGAGATCATCTCGGGTTATGCCTTTGAGCACGTATAAAACCACAAAATAAAGCACGACTGCCAGTGGTAATCCGGCTATCCCCAGCGGTGCATACAATACGGCAGCCAATACACCGCATGCAAGGTATGGTTTCCACAGTACGGAAAGGCCCAGCGGCGGCATGAAGGAAGTCACCGAGTGGTAGTTGGCAAAGAAGTGAATCATCTCCGCGATAACGATGGCGGCGGCAGCGCCGACCACACCATATCGGGGGATCAACAAGATACCACCGATGATCAACGCAGCGGAGGCGAACATCAGGTTCTTCGAAGAAATCTTTGTTTTATCACTACCCCAGAGTACCATCTTAAGGCTGCCGTTCATGAATAGAAAGGGGATGGTCCAGATCATGATCTTGAATACCTCTACGGTTTCACTGTATTCACCGCGATACAGTAAGCCCAAAATATCTTCGCCGATGATGTACAAACCTATGGTCAGCGGTATCGATAATATCAGTAGGTAACGCAGAGAGTATCGGTAGGCAGTTTCCATAACATCGTTGTCTGATATCGAGAACCGTGAAAAAAGAGGATAGAGCGCTCTACCGAAGGAA
>CAYVTG010000057.1:6320-10883 GCA_964454575.1 uncultured Thermoplasmata archaeon | reverse complement strand
TTCGAAGTCACCTCTGATCAGAGTCAACAGCAGGATTATCGCATGACCGTATATCACGCTTACAAATATGAACAGTGCGAAGGGAGAGGCATCCTTTATCAGCGGCCGCCATGAAGGAAGTTTCGGTCTGTCTATTTTCCCCTTCAATTTTACCCGGTAAACGAGTGCGGATACAGCAAAGTTCGCTACATACGTAGATAAAAGGAGCATCATTATACCCAAAAGGTCGAATCCGAGTATTATCCCGAGTACACCCAGCGATAGGAAAAGACACCTCCATACTATATTCGTCAGAGCGTGTAGTTCCATCCTCTCATTGGCCTGGAACATGGCGATGAACGAGTTCGATATCTTTTCCAATACCAGCATGAGTCCCGCCAGCATCAATATCGACAGGGTCATATCGGTGCGCATATCTCCAAGGAAAAGCCAGAACAACACTCCAAGGAGAACCAGTGTTAAACCACCCAGCAAGCTACGGATCATCAACATGTTGCCCAGAATGGCAGGGCCTTTAGTGGGATCCCTGGATACCTCTCTGACGGTCAATTCGTCGAATCCCCAATCCACCATGACTACAGCAACGTAGGCCAAGGCCATGGCGAAATTATAGATGCCGAAGGATCCCGGAAGAAGATGGTTGGCTAGTGATATGATAAACAGTGCTGTAAGTACCCTTGAAAAGAATATGGCGATCACGAGCCAACTCGTGTTCCGAGCAACCTTTACAGAACGTTTCACGGGACTATGTAGTCTGGGATTTTATAAAAACTCTTCCGATAGCCGTACCATCCATTTCGTCACATCTATTTTGTCTTCTAGCAGTTTTTTACGGGCTCTTTTTGGCTCTAGAGCTCCCTTAAACACTTTTTTTACATGTTCCAGTGCTTTTTCCACTGAATCCACGGTGGCTCCTATACCATATCTTCTTTGCTGGTCATCAAGATATCCTCTTCTGTCACCGGATATGTAAACCCAGGGGACTCCCAGTACACCGGCCTCCGAGGCGGCGGTGGCCCCTTCACCCAAGTATAGAGCGGCGAAGGCGAGAACATCATGGTAGTGATGTTCCGGTATATTCAAACGATGTTTTTTCAGTTCGACTGGTAGTTCTCCTTCGGTATCCACCAATACTTTTCCGTATTCAGAAAGCTCTCGAACGAGTTTAATTTTATCATTATAAGTCAAAACTGCCTCTCCGGTTTGGTGACTAGCATCCAATGTTGAAAACCGGACGACTATGTATTCCCCGGGTTTAACTCCCAAGTTTTTTATCCTATCTATATCTGCCTTGAATCTCTTCGGATGAAGGTAAGCTAGTTCGTGATATCCCGGGTACGGTCGGTGCTTACTTTTTGGAACTCTGCCGTAGTAACAATCCGGGGTTGCGATCACAGTAGCTAATGGAAATGTGAGTATATTTGTCATAACGGCGTTCTCGGTATCCATGTAATCTATGGTTGGAACTCCCAGAGAGGCTCCTGCATGAACGGAGTAAAGTCCGCCTATGGATGCAGTTAGGTCTGGTTTGAACCGTCTAGCCATTTTAAGCAATGCAAGGTCGTTGAAAAGGATCCCACAGGCCTTTGAAGGTCTATCCGGATATGTTTCACCAAATATTTCATATGGGATCCCGTAAAGATCTAGAAGTCTAGTAGTGTTTTCTCTCATCTTTACACATACTTTGAACTCGTGTCCTCTTCTTTTCATCTCGTCCATGAAGTGCCTGAAGAAGTGCACATGAGCCGGATGTCCTATGACCACCAATATCTTCAAATTGCCACCGCACAGACATTGAACCCAGTGGATATAAAATTACCCCTAAGAAAGAATATGCCTTCCGCAAAATGTTATATATTTTCGTGTTTATGCCTTTTCATCCATGAGTGATAAAAAGTCCGTCAGCAGAAAACGTAAGATCATCACCGCCCTAAAGAACAGATTATTCCCAGGTAGTAAGAGGTACTGGGAAGAGAGATACAGCGAAGGAGGCGATTCCGGCGTTGGATCATATGGAAAGATAGCGAAATTCAAAGCTGAAGTGATAAACGATTTCGTGAAAGAAAACGAAGTCCGATCGGCCATCGAATTCGGCTGTGGCGACGGTAACCAATTATCCATGTTGGATATTCCCGATTATGTAGGTCTCGATATTTCATCTACGGCGGTGGAATTATGTCGTGAACGTTTTAAGGACGACGACAGCAAAAGATTCTTTTTGTACGAGCCGGAGAATTTTGATAGCGGTTCTCCTGAATTCAAGGCCGAACTAGCTCTATCACTGGATGTTATATTTCACATCATAGAGGATGATATCTACGAACGATATATGGAACATCTATTCTCATGCGCTGAAAGCTTTGTTATCATATATTCAGATGACACAGACACCAAACAGAGGTATCATGTAAAGCGCAGAAAATTCACTGGATGGGTAGAAGCAAATACGAAGGGATGGGGATTGATGAACCGTATAGAAAATCGGTACCCGGAGATATCTCGTTCGGAATTTTTTATCTACGAAAAGGGCTAACACTACCAATCTGGGTCCATCGGCCCAAAATATATTATATCTTAACGTATCCCAGAATCATGTCTTGGATATTCGTGATATTGATCGCCTTTGGCATTATCGCCCTAGCCGAGTTCGGAGACAAAACCCAACTGATCACAGTTACTCTAGCATCTAAATACAGGGCTACACCTGTCTTCTGGGGTATGTTCCTTGGCATGTCTGTTATCACTCTGCTTGGCGTGATCGTGGGAACGGCACTTTATTCCCTTGTTCCTCTTGTCATAGTCAAAGTCATTGCAGGTGCTTTGTTCATCTTTTTCGGTGTTTACACATTTTTTTCAGAGGAAGAGGACGAAGTGGTAGTGATAGAGGATAGACACATCTTCCGTAATTCATTCGTACTCTCGGCTGTGTCTGAGTTCGGAGATAAAACACAGTTTGCGGTGATAGCGTTGACCGCCCACTATACCGCCCCGCTACCCGTACTCGTGGGTGCTATCTGCGCTCTAGCGTTTGTGGTTGGGATCGGAACGCTACTGGGCGAAAAGATATCACAGTATATCTCTAGAGAGAAGATCGAGCTGGGTGCGGCTATACTGTTCGTTATCTTTGGCGCAATATTTTTGGTGGAGGCACTGTTGTGATATCAAGGAGTGATATGCTGTAAGAGTACTATAAAATCCACAATAATGTTACCTAAACTATGCAGGCGTAATATTCCTGCATACGACCTATAACACTTATTTAGTATTGGAACTCTTCGCGACCATGGCCCGATGGAAGAAGAAAGGTTCCAGGGAGATCGCCAGCTCATCCATATTTACCATGAGAGAGGATGATGTAGTTCTACCGGACGATACTGAGATAGCATATACCATCATCGATTTTCCGGATTTTGCATGCGTATTACCGGTATATGAAGATAAGTTCGTACTCATACGTAATTACAGATATCCCATCGATGAATCCGTACTAGAGGTACCCGCCGGCCTCATAGATGAAGGGGAAACACCTGAAGAAACGGCGGTGAGAGAACTCGAAGAGGAAACAGGATATCTGATAGAAGATATGGAAAAGTTGTGTACCTATCATCCCATCGCCAGTCTCAACACACAGACCGCCCATCTATTCATCGGTGATGCAGAACCGGGCGGCTGCAAGAAACGAGATCCGGCGGAAGATATGGAGGTGGTGCTTCTACCCATCGACGAGGTCTACAAGATGCTGGATCAAGGAGAATTGAGTCACCCGCACACTATGTTGGCACTTTTCTATGCAAGGAGCAGATTTTTCCCGTCTAACAAGCGATAAGTCCAAGTATAACTTGTTCCTTTATGGTCTAACAGGTGTTAAAAAATGAATCAACAATATGCTCAATGTCCATATTGTGGCGTTACAGTATGGGATAGTCAGCCACAATGTCCATCATGCCATAAAGTCATCGACCGCTGCAGCGTATGCCGATACCCGATATATCAGGGAAAGGAGAATTGCGGACGCTGTGGAAATTTCGTTGCCAAGGAACCCAAATTACAGGCTAGGACCGCCGTAATGGGAGACCCTATCGCCGGACGAGAAGTTATTTTAAAGGTATCTGTGAACAATATCGGAAACCGCCCTACAACGATAGATTTTAGCATGGATCTGCCCGAAGAAATAGGCGGTACTGAGATCAAAGCTAATGACATCGATATGGACCCGGGTCAAAAGATAGATCGGGAATACCACTTCACGCCTCCGAAACCGGGTAAATTCACCGTACCACCCTTTGATGTGTATTACATCAAAAGCGATAATACGGAAGCCGTCGTTAAAGTTCCACCGATCAATATCATGGTGGACGGTATACCGAAGATAGTTTCATCGGTAGAGACCAACACGCCGGAAGTAAAGCTCGGAGATGAAGTATTGCTATTTGTTAAGATATCGAACCAGGGAACCAACTTTGCCAAAAATATCAAATTACAGGTCTTCACCCCACCTACAGTATATGCCAAGGAAACGAAAACGCTACTGCCTACACTAAATATGGACGAAGAGAGAACGGC
>CAYVTG010000057.1:3862-6310 GCA_964454575.1 uncultured Thermoplasmata archaeon | reverse complement strand
TAAAACTGGTACCTATCTTTGACGGTACGCATCCTGTCGAGGTAAGATTGCATTATCAAACACCGCCGACCCAGAAAGCAGGATCGACCACCCAGGAGATAACCGCCGGCTCCATCGACCTAAAGGTCATCCCGAGATGAAGATCTAAGATAAACAAAAATTTTCTTTGGCAACATCGCGATGATGAATACAGCCCCGGCCAAGATGACTATGGAAGGTCCCGGTGGAATGTCCCACAATACAGAGATGTAAAGACCGCTGATTATGAAACCCAGGGATAGTGCTGAAGAATAGGCCATCATCTTTGACATATCGTAGGTTAGTTCACCGGATATGGATGCAGGTATGGCGAGCATTGCTATAAGCAGGACTATACCTACGAGTTTTATCAATACAACGATGGATAATGCGACCAGTATGAGCATGAACAGGTATAGTAAAGTTGTACGCACCCCGACTACCTTTGAAAATTCTTCGTCAAAACTTACTCCTTGGATACGTGGATACAGCATGACTGTAGTCGCAGTGATGATCGCGGTCAGAGACGCCATCAAATAGATGTCGGTCCGACTTATCATAAGGATGTTGCCGAACAGTACGCTGGACATGGTGGGTAGATATCCCGGTGTCTTACTCATGAAAAATGCACCCAATGCCATTCCCAGTGCCCAAACTATACCGATGGCGGTGTCCTCCCTCTGCATGGTCTTTTTACCCACTAAACCTACTCCCAAAGCGGAAACTACGGCAAATATGGAAGCGCCCCATAGAGGATTCCAGCCCAAGAAATACGCCATCCCTACGCCTCCGAATGATGCGTGTGATATTCCTCCGCTGATGAACACCAAACGTTTTACCACAACGAATGTCCCGATTATCCCGAATATGACCGAAGCCAGTATACCCGCCATGAAGGCGTTTCTCATGAATGAATAAGCAAATATCGAAAGCATACTAGTCGTCCTCCGGCATCTTGTGTTCGAACACACGGTGTGGTAAACCATGGGCTATCAGATCGATGGGGCACTCGTAGGCAGCCTCTAACATGTCCGGTGAGAGCTCCCCGTTTCCGTGATATATTAAATATTTATTAAGGCAGCCCACCTTTTCAACGTAGGAGGATATCACGCCTATATCGTGAGTTACTAACACGACGGTGATGCCCTTTTTCTTCAATTCTAATAACAGAGAGTATATGCTTCCTTTCATCTTCTCGTCGATGCTGGCCGTCGGTTCGTCCAGTAGAAGTAAGCTCGGTTCGGTTGTCAGTGCCCGGGCTATTAGAATTCGTTGAAGCTGCCCGCCGGACAGTTTCGATATCTGCCTGTCTCGGTATTCGAGCATATCTACGCTCTCAAGTGCGCTGTGGGCGAGTTCTTTGTCCTTTTTGGTATAAAACGGTCTATATCCGAGAGTTCCCAAACGCCCCATTAGGACAACGTCCCAAACGCGGATTGGAAATTTCATATCGAATTTGCTGTGTTGGGGTACATACCCAACGGTGTGTTTGTGGGATCCAGGAGGAGATCCGTTCACCAATACAGTGCCCTGGTAATTATCTATCAAGCCGAGTATAGTCTTCAAAAGCGTTGTTTTTCCGCCACCGTTAGGGCCGATTATACCTATGAAATCGCCCTTATCAAGCTGTAAACTAACGTCCTTTAGAACGTTTTGTTCGCCGTACTTGACCGACACATCATCTAATTCCAGAGCTTTTGCCATCTTATTATCAACCTGTCTCGAATGCCGAGACCAACTTGTTCGAGATATCTTCGAGGTTATCTAAATAAGCTTCGGCAAGGGGGTTGAGCGTTATCACTTCACCGTCTATTTCATCTGCTATGGTCTGCGCATTGCTCTCGTCGAATTGTGGTGAAACGAAGACTACGTGTATGTTATCTTCCTTCGCCTGTTCTATCACCGCGATCAATCCCGATACTCCGGGTTCATGTCCCTCCTTCTCCACACTTACCTCTACGAGCCCATATTCGTGAGCAAAATATCCCATGGACGGATGATATATCAAGAATCTTCGTCCGTGGTGCGGATGTAGTGCGTCTTCGATAGACAAGTGCAGTGCATCTAGCTTTTCGAGATAATCCTCGGCGTTATCTCTATAATACTCTTCGTTATCAGGATCAAATTCGATCAAACCCGCCAATAAATTCTCCACCATTATATGCCCATTCACCGGCGAGAGCCAAGTGTGCGGATCGTTTCCACCGTGGTCGTGCTCATCGTCGTGATCATCATGCACGAGTTCTTCGATAGCGCCCATGGACTCTTCCGCGGTCATGTTCCCATCTTCCCATTCGTGGATGACATGTTCAATCTCTTCGATAATACCGTCGTGTTCATCATCTTCATGATCGTGCACAAGTTCTTCGATAGATCCCATGGACTCTTCCGCGGTCATGTTCCCATCTTCCCATTCGTGGATGACATGTT
>CAYVTG010000057.1:0-3762 GCA_964454575.1 uncultured Thermoplasmata archaeon | reverse complement strand
CAATCTCTTCGATAATGTGTTCAAGTTCGTGATCGTGCTCATGTTCATCTCCGTATTCCAGCAACTCGACCCCTACGCTGCCGTCCACGACCAACATATCTGAATTGTGCTCCAATAACCCGGTCATCCACCTCACTTCAAAATCGATGCCCGAGCCGAGTTTGAAGTACATGTCTGCATCAGAAACCGCCTTCATCTGTGATACGGTTGGTTCGTATGTATGTGGATCCTCTCCTGCGGCGACCATCACCGTCACCTTCACGTTGTCGCCGCCTACGTTCTCTACCCATTCTTTCTGAGGCGGTATGGTTACAACAACACTCAGTAGTTCATCGTCTTCATCATCTATGCATCCAGTGTTCATCACCGCAAGTATCAATACGATACTCAGCAGCAATACCATCATCTTTTTCATCTTTCATCTCTCCTTTTATACATGAAATTGTTTTTTGAACCAGTGACATCCGTAGAGAACTTTGGGTTCGTAGTAATCCTCTACACAGCAGCCGCAGTCGCAGGACAATTCATCGCCTAAAGCCGTAGTGGCGGTCTTAAGGAAATTATCACTTACGTAGGGATCCATTGCCGATGATTCACGGCAGGCTTCAGTGGAATCCATCCCAAGATTATCTTCCAGAAATTTTTCCACAACATGATGCCGGCGGATATCTCGCTGGACCACGGTGACCGCAGCTTTGTTGAGTAGTAGGCCCTGTCTGTGTATGTACTCTCCGTATCCCATGGCCTCCAATCGTCTCATCTTCTCAAGGGCGGCTACCTTCGAGACCTCTATCAACTCACCGAGTTCCGAAGGTCCTACGGGTTTTTCACCACCGCAGAGTAGGAACAACCCGCGAAGGTATTCCCGATCTCGAGACGTCAGTTCAACATTCTCTTCCATGAGTTAAGCAGTACTTAACACATATTTATAATTATCGGTATTTTGTGCGTAAAATCTGCTACCGAAAAACTCGATCAAACTCTACAATCGCAGCTCTTTTTCTTGAGTATATCTAACTGCTCGGAAACGGTGTCCACGTAAACGTCTTGTATACCTTTACCGACTGCAAGATCTTTATCAAGCGGGCTTCTGTGCCTGTATCCCCTTTTCAACATCTCCTCTACCAAAGATTCGTGACGGAGATACAGCGCTTTCAATTTACCCACCCATCTCTTCACTTCAGGATGGTTTCTATAACCTCTTTTATCTTCAGTCAATATACTCCAGATAGCGTGCAGTTCTCTGTGCTCTCCGAGAAGATGCTGTCTACACAGTTTTTCCGGTTCTATGTCCCATATCCTCATGTTTTATCCCACACAACGGTCCAAACGACGGATCCGTCGGACTCTATCTTTAGCCAGTAACCGTTATTCGGTATGTAATCTATTTCCGATATATCAACATATTCCAGCATATACTCCCTGCTCTCGTTGAACCTACCTACCAAGCTAACTTCATCCGGAAGTTCCTCCCAAGATAAAACATGTGTAGAAGGTATACCGACCATGTTCCATCCATCGTGGAGGGAGATCTGCGTTCTCGCTGGTGTTACACCGTGGAGTGTCAGATTCATCTGGTCGGTCATATGTATCCAGAAACCGGTGTCTCGTCGTATGGTGGTCAAGGAATTGAAATGTTGAGCTCTGCCTGGTACATAAGATTGCCAACCTTGCGTTGATGCATCCCACAAGAGCACCTTATCGTATGAGCCGTTTACGGATATGAGCACATCATATATATCAGAGATGGGCAACACAGATCCTACGGATATAAAGTTCCAACCGTTACGGAGTGCTATGGATGTGTTTACCGATTTAGTAGTATTCATCAACGGCTCTGGGTCGAGTTGGTAGTAGCCTCCGCCCCGGTCTTCCAAGGGATGTGGTACAGTTGTATCGCCCACTGTGTCTTCATCTTGGTCCGTACCCTGGTAATCACTCCAGTAGTTACCGCCTCCAAGGGCATCGGTCCAATCGTTATCCATGGATGAATTATCCGATGAGTAGATCTGTCTTGTATTGTTGATAAAGTTGTTGTGATGTATTAGATTATATCTAGATCTGTAAAAGACGATACCCTGAAAATTATCATCGAGAGTATTACCCATTAAGATATTATCACGGCTGTAAGCAAGGAGGATACCAGCTTCCGTATCCGAAGAAGATACATGTGAAACTATACTTTCCGAAACATTGATAAGGATCACCTGCCCACGGATTTCATTAATCTTAACATCAACTCTGTTTTTCAGATAATGTAGTTCGCCTGAATCCACGGTGTTGTTATGAATGCGGTGGGAATCAAAATTTTCCGGTAGATCTCCTTCAATACCCACACCTTTAGAGATATGGCTGTTCGATAACTCGATATATTTGGAATGATACATGACAACCCCATGCTCTCCACTGAGATGGCAGTTTTCAAGGATAATATATTCAGAACGACTGATGTAAACGGGATGGTATCCTGCATCGATCACGGTAACATTCGCCACGATAGTATCAGATGAATCGACTAGTCGGATCCCACGAGAGTACGGCTGTATAACCGAGATATTGGACAAAATAGTGTGTTGAGAATTCCTAAGAAATATTCCATCGCTCGCGTTGGAGATATGGGTATCCGTTATTTCGGAACCAAAAGGATCGTCTAGGAAGATACCGTTATCAGTATCATCCACAACACATCTTTCTATGGTTACGTTATCTCCACGGACGTGCACCCCCACGCTGCTGTTCGTGATCTTGAGATCATTTAAGTTTATATCAACCGCATCTAACGATATGCCGTATGTACCACCGATCCCATCTATAACCGCTCCCGATCTGTTCTGCCCTCTGAGCTCCACGCTCTTATCCACCAATACGTTTTCTCGGTAGATTCCATCGTGTATGAGTATGATATCTCCGTCGCTAGCATCGGCTACAGCGGCACTTATGGTCTGATATTCCATGTTCTCACCGACCTCTATGACGGTTGCTTCAACCTCATCGGTCACGTTTAACATGATCGTGCCAAATAGTACCAACGCGCATATAAATGCCACCAAAGTTCCATTCATCTTTATCAAGTTCTTCGGCGGAGCGAAAATGAAGTGTGTAATAAATCTTAGGGTGTGAGCATCGGACGAGAGATTATACATATTACCCGTTTTTGCGCCATGAAAAAGGTTATTAACATCGCCAACGCTATCGGTGCTATATGCCTGTGAAAGATTTTGAATTACGATCAATAGATGCCGAACGGTTCAGTGAGAAGGGAGCAAAGAGAAAGAACATAAGGGTTGATCACAACAGTTCCGTGACCAAGATGAGACCGATGGGTAAAGGGATAACCGAGATCCATTTTAGATTCACCGCCAGTTACGCAGGGATGGGTCGGATAGAGATAGAAGGCCGTATAGAATATGAGGGTGGTGGAAAGGACCTGGCCGTCCAGTGGCGTAAAACAAACAAGATGCCCAACCAAGTGGCCAACGAGATACATTCTACAATACTATCAAATTGCATCCCAGAATCGGTTATGATCGCACGAGATCTACATCTACCGCCACCGATACCGCTGCCGAAGGTTAACATCCCGGACGGTAACGAAAGCAAAAAACCTGCCGGCGGGATGGAAGTCGCCTGATAGAGGTGAAATAGGTGGTGCACAGAGAAGGTATATTGGTCTCTTGGAACCACCACGTTAACGCCGCAGCTGTAGGTGCAGAGATAGTCGAAGACAATATCTACTTCCGTATCTATCTCCCGTCGGATACC
>CAYVTG010000056.1:0-13107 GCA_964454575.1 uncultured Thermoplasmata archaeon | reverse complement strand
TGTAGTCCTTCGGAAACAAGTAAATACTCTTCTCCCAATTCTTCGTTGTGGATCTCATCGCTCATTTGTAGCTCTAGGCGCTACAAAATATTTAAGTTTATCCTATGGGTATCCTTATACGATTGATATGGTCATACAAGAATCTGCACTCGACAAAGGTCTGCCGAAACGCACTCAGTCCCTTTGTCCGGAATGTAAAAAGGTAATCGATGCTATCATTGAAAATGTTGATGGGAAAGCGGTGATGAAAAAGAGTTGCCCCGAACACGGGGATTTTGAAAGTGTTTACTGGTCCGATGCGGATATGTATCTGGAAGCGGAGAAATGGGCATTCGACGGCATAGGTGTGGAGGATCCAGCCATAACCGACGCAAAAACATGCCCGGATAACTGCGGACTCTGTAATCTTCATCTAAGCCATACATGTCTTGCAAATCTCGACCTGACCAACAGGTGTAACCTGCAGTGTCCCATATGCTTCGCAAACGCCAACGCATCGGGATACGTCTACGAGCCTTCTTACGAGGAGATAGTAGGGATGCTCCAGACTCTGAGAGATCAAAAACCCGTGGCAACTAAAGCGGTACAATTCTCCGGTGGAGAACCCACTGTTTACCCAAGATTCTTTGACGTTATAAAGAAGGCATCCGACATGGGGTTCGCTCAGGTCCAGATAGCGACCAACGGCATCAAGATGGCCAGAGATCCTTCCTTCGCACAGCGCTGTGTGGATTCAGGACTGCATACAGTTTACCTGCAGTTCGACGGTTTAAAAGAAGACAATTACATACAGGCAAGAGGAAAACCACTTTTGGACATCAAGATGAAGGCTATAGAGAACTGCCGAAATACCAAACCACGACCATTGGCCACTATACTGGTACCAACCATCGTAAAGACAATAAACGATGACCAGGTGGGCGAGATACTCGATTTTGCCATCGAGAACAATGATGTGATCCGTGGTGTTAACTACCAGCCAGTAGCCTTCACAGGACGTATATCACAGGATGAAAGGGAGGCGCAGCGCTATACACTTTCTGATCTCGCTATGGATCTGGAGAAGCAGACTGGATATCTGAGAAAAGAAGATTTTTACCCCGTACCCTTTGTAACGCCCATATCCGAATTGATATCCGTGATAAAAGGCGAGCCTCAGATGGCATTTACTTCACATCCTCACTGTGGACTAGCGACGTACGCCGTGGTGAGTGACCAAGGCGAAGTCACCCCTATCACGAAGTACATCGACGTCGAAGGATTGATGAAGACCATGCTCGAGCGCGCGGAAGACTGGGACAATATGCTGCACAAGACTGCTTTCAAGCTGGGCAGCAAGCTAAAATCCGATAAAGGAAAGAAGAAGAGTCTTCTGAAGAACATACAGAAGTATTTCGGTGAGCATCCTAAAGAGGAGAAACTGCCGGGAGGCGCTACCATAAGCGAGATACTTGCGGGCATGCTCACCGAGGGAGATAAACAATCCATCGGCGAATTCTCCTGGCGTACGGTCTTCGTAGGGGGCATGCACTTCCAGGATAATTATAACTACGATATCGAACGTGTAAAGAGATGTGTGATACATTACGTGGTACCCGACGGCAGGATTATACCGTTCTGCGCGTACAACGGCGGACCTACCTACCGTGAAGAGATAGAGAAAAAATATTCCGTTCCACTGGATGAATGGAGGAAGAAAAATGAAGCCTGAACTTGAGATGGAAAAGTGCATGCGATGCGGAGCATGCGTGGGTTCATGCCCTGCCAATGCCATCTTTTTGAAAGAGCATACACTGGAGATAAACGACGACTGCACCGGATGTGGGATATGCATAAAAGCATGCCCTATGGGTGCACTATACAAAGGAGGGGAATGATATGGACGTAGAACAGGGAGATGTTCTTGAGTACGATATACTCGTTATAGGCGGAGGACCCGCCGGCAGCACAGCTGCGAGGTACGCTGCAAAAAACGGTGCCAAAACACTGGTGATCGAGAAACGCCAGGAGATAGGTACTCCGGTGCGCTGCGGAGAAGGTATGTCACTTGCATGGCTTGAAGAATTAGATATCAAAGATACTACTAAATGGGTCAGCAGATACATGAGCGGTGCCAGGATATATTCTCCATCTGGATACATGGTAGAGATAAACGAGGAATATGCCGGAAATGAAGTAGGAGGAGTCATAGAGAGGGATGCTTTCGACAGAGAGATGGCACGATTAGCAGCCGAAGAAGGTGCTCATTTTATGGTCAAGACTTCAGCTACCGAATTGATAAAAAAAGACGGTAAAGTCGTAGGTGCCAAGGCGGTCCACATGGGTAAGGAGTTCGAGATACATGCTAAACTGGTCATAGGTGCAGACGGCTTCGAATCACAAGTAGGTCGCTGGGCGGATATATATGAAGCGATAAAACCCAAGGACATAATGACCTGTTTCCAGTATCGACTTACAGATATAGACATAGATGCGGACTTCGTTAACTTTTTCATGGGCTCGGGTGCACCGGGAGGATACGCTTGGATATTTCCAAAGGACGAGACAACGGCAAACGTCGGCCTTGGAGTTCAACTGTCCAGACTGGATGGTAGTAAAACGCCTAAAGAATATCTGGATGACTTCATAGATCGCCGTCCGGGATTGAAAAAGGGCACACCTTTAGACATGGTGGCCGGAGCCGTTTCCGTAGCACATCCGCCGGAACGCTCGGTGGCCGACGGAATATTACTGGTAGGCGACGCCTCAAGGGTCGTAGACCCCATAACAGGAGGAGGTATAGTCAGTGGTTTGAAGCAGGGGAAGATCGCCGGTGAACTCGCGGCTGAAGCCGTTGCCCAAGGTAGAACTGATGCTGAATATCTCAAGAAGTACGAAACTCTATGGCGTGATAAGCTGGAGAACAAGCTGTGGCGTAACTACATGGCTAAAGAAAAGGCCATGGAGCTGAGCGACGAGATGTTCGACAAGATAATCGATGCTCTTTCGGAGCTAGATTTGAAGAAAGTGAACGTTGAAACTGTGCTTGAAGGTGTCCGTAAAAAATATCCGGAGATCATGGAAGAGATCGAAAAGATGTTATGAAGTGGAGAAAGCTGGTCTGCCACGGCCGTTCCGATAGATGCCTGCGAGTCGGTGCCAGGGTCATGCCCATCTGTGCAAGGTGCTTCGGTTTCTATACCGGGATGGCGACCGGGTTTATACTTGGATCGTTGATGGCGCCGGATGTAAATTCGACGACTTTGTTTTTATTGACCGCTCTCGCAATAGTCCCCATGGCTGTTGACGGATTGAGGCAGGAATTGTTTGAACGGGAGAGCTGCGGTACTATACGTTTACTCACCGGAGGACTGGCCGGAGTGATGATCGGTCTGGATATATGGTGGATATTAGCCATGAATTTTTAGCGGGAAAATCTTTTATCTGATACCTGAGGTGTGAATAATAATATGGCGACAGAACCATATCCACTAAGGATACCGACGAACCTGCTGAAACTTGCAGAAGCCCGCTCTCTAGAAGAGCACATAGATAGATCCACCGCTCTGAGACAGTTGATGTATAAGGGAGCGGAAGACTACATCTTAGAACTGATCTCTAGAGGAAAAATATCTGCGTCTAGAGGTGCAGAATTACTCGATACCAATGTACACGAGATATACAGGCTAGCTAAAAAGGAAGGTGTAGAGATCGGGGCTACCGTGGAACAATACGAAAAAGGAGAAAAGACCGCTGAAGAAGTGATCCAGTGATCGTCTTTTCGTCAATCTGTCTTTTCCTCAAGAGCTTCTAAGAGGTCTATCACACCTACATCCCTAGCGGTCCGCTTCAAGTATTCCTTGTCCATGTCCTCCTGGCGTGTGATTATACTCAAAGCGTCTTCAAGGTCCTGTTCTCTACCCCACAACAGCTTGTTGATAACGGTATCCTCTGCAGAGGCGATGTACATCTTCGTACCGCTCCATTCGATCAGCACTCTATTATCCAACGCACGCCGATCGGCATCATCATATACACCTTTTATGTCCAAGCGAAACATGGTTTCTTTGTCTTCCATGGTACAGTGGCTTTTTTCTTTTAGAGCTGTTTTCAGATCCTCTACTTCTGCAAAGAAACCACGTTTCTCCAAACAGAGAGCAAGTTTTTCTGCGTATGTATGGTCGAGTGCTGCCAATATATCCATATCAGCGGTGGCCCTGGGCCGACCGTGGTACATGACTGCAAAACCACCTACCACCACATATTCTATGCCCAATTCGTTCAAACATGAAACAGCGTCTTTAAGGACATCACTTACATCTCTCATCCTGTCTCCTCCATTCTAACCACAGATCGATCAATTGGATGCCAAAGGACAGTGTTTCCTCACCCGAAAAGTTGCGGGCCCTGATAGCCTCACTGACGATCTCTTCAGCTTTACTCATCTTCAAAGTGGTCATGATCTATGGTATTATACCCCTCTATGTTAAATAAAATTTCCTTCGATCTTGAGACCTCTTCCAGAGCATTTTGGTAATGATGATGTTGAAGATCACATTTAAAGTTACTGTGATATATTTTATTCCCGATCTCTCTGCCATCAAGTGGATATTGCGAGGAATATCTAAATGAGGGTAGACATGGGACACGGCTTTTCGATATTAATGACCCAAAGCGACTATTCTCATTCCCCACTACGATCTTAAGTAAGTCCGTTTTTTAAAACCCTAAAGCTTTTTACCTTAGCCCATTATTTAGTATATATATCCAGCTTTCGTATTGGAGAGGAAATTATGAGATTTGAAAAGAGTTTAAGTTTGGCGTTGGTGATCTTGCTGGTAGTGAGTGGATTGGCAGGTGCGTTCGGTTCTTCTAGTAGCGCAAGCGAAAGAAGAACTGGAGAGGATAACAAAAGGGGTAATGACGTATTGAGTAGCTCTTCTACATTGTATGTTGGCGGGGCGGGTTCTAGTAATTATACTTCTATCCAGAACGCAATAGATAATGCTAGTGATGGAGATACCGTTTATGTTTACAATGGGACCTATCAAGAAAATGTCGTAATAAATAAATCTATCAATCTCATGGGTGAGACTGATAATATACCTGTATTAATAGCTGATTCAGGAGGGAATGGTATTAATATCAAGAATAATTGGACCAATGTAAGTGATTTTTCATTCCAAGATTTTGGAAAGGGAATAAATTCCAATACATATAATAACGTCACAATTGAGAACTGTTTTTTTAACAATACTAGTGATGGAGTTTATTTTAAATATGTAGAAAATTTCACTGTGAAGAATTCTGTTTTCACAAACTGTTCTAATGGCGCGCATTTATATTCATCCGATGATAATGAAGTTTCACGATGCAATTTCGAGAATAACTACGCAGGATTTAAGATCACAGAGAATTCGAAAAGAAATTTAGCTTATTTTAACACCTTTTTGAATAATCAGAGATACGGCCTGTCTATTTCAATTAACGCGATGTACTCCAGGATAACCGATAATGAATTTTGGAATAACAGTATAAGTATGCATCCAACGAATAATGAAGAGTACTGGACCTCTAATACTATAAAAGATAATACCGTCAATGGAAAGAATATCTATTATTATAAAAATAGATCTAATTTTGAAGTTCCCAAAGATGCTGGACAGGTGATCATGGGTGACTGTGAGAATGCAACTATAGACGGTATAGACATAAGTAACGTTGATATGGGCATTCAGATAGCCTATTCTAGAAATATTACGATTAACAATAACAGTATCAAGGAAGTGAATGATGACGGTATTTTACTATATCATTGTACAGATTCGAATGTGTCTAATAATACTATTGATGATTGCTGGGATCAAGGTGTCACTCTTTATTCCAACAGTGAAGATAATGTCATTAAAAACAACTATTTCAGTTCTAATATAGGGCTTCGGGGCTCTAATAATAATATTATCGTGAAGAATAACATCGAGAGCAACCCATACCATTTTATGATAGGATCATCACAGAATAACTTGATATACAAAAATAACATACTATCAGGGATGATTTATTCATCAGATAATTCTTCCACTGATAACTTCTGGAGTAAAGACGGAGTCGGTAACTATTGGAGCGATTATGATGGAGTTGACGATGGTAGTAACGGTAGGACTGCAGGAGACGGGATCGGAGATACACTTATCCCACATCCTTATGATTCAAATGTAGAAGGGTACTACCGACTGGACAATTATCCATTGATGAATCAAGTTGACGAAGAAGCACCATCCGTTTTATCTGTGAATATTACTGACATTAACACCACATCTGCTACCGTGAGTTGGACCACAGATGAAGAAACTGTTGATCACCTTAATCTATCTACGGAATCCGACCTCTCGGATAACCAGTCATATTATGGTGGTGAATATACACAGCAAAGAACCGTTACCTTTACAAATCTGGAACCGAATACAACTTATTACTTCGAGATAACTTGTTTCGATGAAAACGGTAACAAGGTGGTAGATAATAACAACTCGAACTATTATTCATTTACTACAGAAGCTTTACATCTAGAAACTCCTAAAATAAGTTACAGTCTATCGGATGATATCGTTACAAATGCTACTATATTGGTATCTGTTGAGGTCCAAGATAATGATGAACTCGATGTTCTCTATATCGATTACGGGTATGATTGGGGAGTTAAGGAAAACATAACAGAGAATATGAGGGGTGAAAAATTTGACTATGAATTCGAGATTTTGATCCCATTAAATGCTACAAAATTATTCATAGAGATCAAAGCTAGGGATGTTAATGGACTGTTGAACACCACGGGGGTCGACAGATATAATATCTTTGATAATATTGAGCCATTGGCTGACCCTGGAAACTATAAATCAGTTTATATCAATGAAACCGTTCTCATAAGGGGTGCTAACAGTAGTGATAATATAGGGATCGCCCAATATAGCTGGACCATAAATAAGGAGATGGTCAGTCGGGAAGAAGAATTCGAATATGAATTTACCTCGGAAGGTGTTTATGATGTGGTTTTAACAGTGATAGACGAAAGTGGTAACTCAGATACCAATTCCACCACTGTTGATGTACGGAAAAATCCAAATACATATAGTGAAGAAGAAGATGAAACAGACACAGACCGAGATAATATCCCTGATCATTGGGAGGAAGAGCACGGTCTCGATCCGAACGATCCATCCGACGCTCAAGCTGACACTGATGGAGATGGTCTCACCAATAAAGAAGAGTACGAAGAAGGTACGGATCCGAACAAAGCTGATACAGACGGTGACGGTATTTTGGACGGTGATGATGAAAAACCGCTGAAAGCTGAAAGTGACGGCGACGATGGATTACCGATATGGATCTTCGCTGTAATCGGTGTAATAATAGTCGTAGTCATTTTGGCTTTGTTCTTCATGAGGAAAAAAGAAGACGAAGTTGATCTATCAGATGATGAAATCGATGAAGAGACTGAGTTTGAAGAAAATAAATCAGACGTCGATTTAGAATAAGTACTGGAAATCATAAACCCCCCTTTCTTTTTCTATATTTCTAACTCAAATCCCACCTTTTCCTGACCTTGATGACACCACTCATAAAAATAACCCAACCCCACCACCCGTAACCACTAACTATATATAGAACCTCTATATAGAATACTATACTAAAAGATATAATAGGTGATAAAAAATGTTCGGTGGAAACCAACCAATACTGTTATTAAAAGAAGGAACGGAAAGAGAACGAGGACAAGACGCACAGAGGAAGAACATCGCCGCGGCGAAAGCCATCGCGGAAGCTGTCAGGACCACACTAGGTCCAAAAGGCATGGATAAGATGCTTGTAGACAGCTTGGGAGATGTTGTTATCACGAACGACGGTGCAACCATATTGAGCGAGATCGATATCGAGCATCCAGCAGCTAAGATGGTCGTAGAGGTCGCAGAAAGTCAGGACGACGAATGCGGCGACGGTACGACAACAGTAGTTGTACTTGCAGGGGAATTCCTCAAGAGGGCTGAAGACTTGATAGAGCAGAACATCCATCCCAGCGTTATAGCCAAGGGATTCAGGATGGCGGCTAAGGAAGCCAGCAGGATAATGGATGAGCAGAAACAACCGATCGATATAGATGACGATGAAAAATTGATGGAGATCGCCATGACGGCCATGACCGGGAAAGCCATAGAGGGTAACAAGGATGACCTAGCTAAAATGGTAGTCGAAGCTGTCAAGATGATCGCTGAGAAAGAAGACGGCAGATACGAGGTCAACATAGACAACATCCAAGTAGAAAAGAAAGCCGGTGCCAGCGTAGACAAATCCAAGATGATCAACGGTATCATACTCGATAAAGAGAGATTACACGACAGGATGCCCAGTGAAGTCAAGGACGCAAAGATAGCACTCTTGAACACCGCTCTCGAGATAAAAGAAACGGAAGTCGATGCAGAGATTGAGATCACAGATCCAGATCAATTACAGAAGTTCATAGACGAGGAAGAAGCTTCCATCAAGAAGATGGTCAACAAGATCAAGGACGTCGGAGCCAACGTATTACTTTGTCAGAAAGGTATCGACGACCTCGCACAGCACTATCTAGCCAAGGAAGGTATCTTCGCTATCAGGAGGGTAAAGAAATCTGATATGAAGAAACTGTCCAAGGCGACCGGTGCCAGCGTAGTGACCAACCTGAACGATCTTGAAAAAGCAGATCTAGGTGGAGCCGGCATGGTACACGAGAAGTTCGTAGCCGACAGCCACATGACCTTCGTCGAGGAAGCAGCAGAAGGAAAAGCTGTCTCACTCTTACTCAGAGGCGGTACGGACCACGTTGTTGATGAATTGGAAAGAGCTATCCACGATGCACTCAAGGTCGTCGCAGTGGCTATCGAAGACGAAGCCATACTGCCCGGCGGAGGAGCTGTCGAGATAGAACTCGCCAACCAGTTGAAAGATTACGCAGGAACCGTGAAAGGTAGAGAACAGCTAGCTGTTGAAGCCTTTGCAAACGCCCTGAACATCATACCGAGAACACTTGCTGAGAACGCCGGTCTCGACGGTATCGATATACTCATGGCCCTGAACAACGCACACGAGAAGGACGGACTAGCGGCACAAGGAATCGAGATAACCTCCGGTGAGACCATGGATATGTTCGAAGCTAAAGTTATCGAACCACTGAGAGTCAAGAACCAGGCTATACAGGCAGCTACTGAAGTCGCTAACATGATCCTCAGGATCGACGACGTCGTGGCCTCCAAAGGTGGAGGAGACGGCGGCGGAGGAGCACCACCAGGCGGAATGCCCGGCGGAGGCGGAATGCCACCCGGAATGGGCGGCATGATGTGAAGTCAGTCTAAGAACTGATACACTGCTAAAAGATCCTCAAAAAAACCCTTTATTTTTCTTTTTAATTTTTTAATAAACTTCTACATCTCAATATTTTATCTTAAGAACAAGTAACATACCAACGAAGGAGACCCCGATCGTATTACCGATGATATACACCAAGTTCTCAACTTCTAACACCGTGTAGATCTGGAGTCCTATGAAAGAGAAAAAAGCTACCAACAGGAACATCAACGAAAGGTCCCTGGTCTGCTTTGTCTTGGCAACTTGATAGACCTGGATACCCCAGCCCATGTTCAACATGATTATAGAGATAAGTCCTAAAATGTGAAGAGGTTCCATCCCTAAGATCCCCCTGAACCGTAGAGTAGTGATTCTACCCTGGAGAAAACTTCCTCCGGTGTATTCTCAGCGTCTATCACGACCCATCCGTGTTTTTCCGCTAGGATAAGATAATTTTCTCTCACTTTGTTCAAGAATTCCAGTTTCTCGTATTTGCTCCTGATCTCCCTGCCGGAGATCCTCTCGAGAGCTACTTCGGGATCCAGATCGAAAAGTATCGTGATATCCGGTTCCAGGATGAACGGACGCTGGACCTCTTCAGCATAATCCAGCGATATATCATCGTACGCCGACTGGTATGCGACTGTAGAGCCCCAGTACCTGTCGCAGATCACACTTTTCCCCGACTCAATTTTCTTCCTGATATCTTCGGTGTGTGAGACCCTATCAGCCATGTATAAGAACATATCCAGATAAGGGGAAGTATTCTCACCGGCTATCCTGTCGGCTATCTGCCCCACTTCGGAACCCGTGGGCTCGTAGGTGAAATAAAAATCGTGTTGGTCGAGCTTCTCGATCAAACTCGATTTACCCGAACCGTCGATACCCTCGAACACGATGAACCTAGCCGAATCCTTTGACATGTGGTAACCGATACGCTGTTCGGTAAATTAGTTTTTTGGAGCGGAGAAAAGCATTAGTTTTAAGTAGGGGCAGTATATAATCCAAACCAACATGGAAGATAACAGACCCCTCTCAGTGTTGAACCGGAACATCGGAAACCACGTCATAGTGGCGCTGAGATATGGAAAAGAATACAGAGGAAAGCTCGACGGATACGACCCCCATCTGAATCTGGTCATGAGAGATGTTAAGGAGATAATAGATGGTGAGCAAACAAGAGAACTCAGGATGGCGCTGGTCAGAGGGGATAACGTTATATACATCTCTCCTTAAAGAATAGGGCTGATAAGATGAGTAAAGGTACGAGTTCTAAGGGAAAGAAATCTAAGGGGACGACCCACATAAAATGCAGGCGCTGCGGTAAGAAAGCATACCACGTTCGTAAGAAGTTCTGTGCAGCCTGTGGTTTCGGTAAATCTTCCAAGATGAAGGAATACAACTGGGCTAAAGACCACTAAGTTCGATAAATTGCTTTTTTTAATATTTCTTACGTGTTCTCCACTCTTCGAAAGAGATAAAAAATAATAATAACACCCATTATATATCGTTGAGTGAGAACTAATGAGTCGGATGCCTTTCTATCTTAAAGAACGTATCGAAGAAGTAAAGAAGAGGTACGAGTTGGAGAGGCAGGTAAGTAAAAAACTTCCCAAAGAAGAAAAGATGATATTGACTTGGATCACCGTCCTCATCTTTTGGGTCATAGTCAGCGGTAATCTACATTGGCAGACGATATTGATAGGAGGGGCCGTGGCTATACTCATATCTTTTTTCATGTACGAGAACCTGACCGACGACCTGAGGTGTAAAGGGAACTTGGTGACAAAGATATTGACACTATCGTTGATACAGATGCCTCAGTACATATTCATAATGGCTTTCCAGCTCATCGAGAGCAACTTCAGGGTGGCTAAACACGCATTAACCCTCGATATCAACCCCGGCATCATCAAGATAGAAACCGACCTGCAGTCGGACACCGGCTCGACTTTATTGGCCAATTCCATCACACTCACACCCGGGACCTTAACTTTAGACATGGAAAAGAAGATGAATAAGACTAACCTTTACGTGCATTGGATAGACCTTGAAACCCTGAATCCCAAGAAAGCGGGGGATGAGATAAAAGGAGACGTTGAAAGATGGTTGAAGAAAATATTCTGGTGAGCCCCTTAGGCATAACTGTGATGGTCTTGCTACTGACCAGTTTTATCCTGATCTATAGGGTCATCGTCGGCCCGACTCTACCCGACAGGGTCGTAGGGTATAACACGATAACCACGAAGATGGTGGTGATCATAGCCATCTTATCGATACTGCTTGAGGAATTTTACATATTGGATCTTGCCATAGTATTCCTATTGGTAAACGGAGTAGCGAACCTCATATTTTCAAAACATCTAGAGTGGGGTGAGGACCGATGATAATAGAGATGCTGCTCCTTCTCATGGGTACTTCGATAATGATCTTCGGGATGATAGGTATACTGAGGTTCCCTGATGTTTATACC
Organism: uncultured Thermoplasmata archaeon; assembly: GCA_964454575.1. GTDB lineage: Archaea > Thermoplasmatota > Thermoplasmata > Halarchaeoplasmatales > Halarchaeoplasmataceae > Haladaptatiplasma. Next base: position 1,277 of record CAYVTG010000056.1, on the reverse strand, counting down.
CGTTTACACGCGTCTACGAAATGTGATACGGGTGGTGCCATGAGCATACTGTTGGCCTTGGCACTTTTAGTTGAAGGGCCCTTGATAATCAAGCTGAAGATACTTGTGCTCATGTTCCTGATAGCATTGATAAACCCGATGATCTCACATGCACTAGCCAGGGCGAGTCACAAATCGGGGATAAAACCAGATGTGGAGGTGGACATGTATGCTAGGGATCATCCATGAGATAGTATTGATAGCGATGATCGTACTCGCTGTGATCATCATATTAGAGGAAGGTCGGTTGAAGGCGGTTATAGAGTTGGCACTGCTGAGTGTATTATTAGTCATCATCATGTTCCAACTTCAAGCACCCGATGTGGCTCTATCAGCTACCGTGATAGGAGCTTTGATGATAGGCGCGTTCATCTACGCCATAGAGGAGGTGAAAAAATCAAGAAGCGATTAGTCGCACTGCTCTTGATATTGGTACTCGCCTCCATACTTTTACCTCTCGATTATTCCAGGAAGAGGGATGACAGCTACCAACACTACGTATCCAACTGGGAAGATGTCGGGGTGAGCAATATAGTTGCTGCGATACTGGTAGACTGGAGAGCCTACGACACGTTGGGTGAAACCGTGGTCCTGTTCACGGCGGTGTACGGCGTTTATCTGATACTTGGAGGTGAGAAGCATGAGGATGTCCCTCATAGTGAGGAGTAGTTCCAGATTGGTGGCTCCGTTTTTGGTGGCATACGGTGCGTACATGATAGTCAACGGCCACATAACACCCGGAGGTGGATTCCAGGGAGGTGTAATCTTGGCCGTAGCCGTGATATTACTGATAACGTCCCACGGATACAAATCTGTAGAAGAAGTCTTCAGTGTTAGACTTGTGAAGATAATAGAAAGCGTTTCGATGATATCGATAATCATCCTTTCGATGTTGGGTTTGGTATTCGGTGCTTATTTCCTCAACTTCTGGAGGGGTGGAGAGCCGGGCACCATAATCAGCGGTGGTAACGTAATGTTGATGAACATATTGATCGGGTTGAAAGTCGGAGTGGCTTTCACGTTGTTGTTCTACGTACTGTTGAGGTGGACCGAAGGTGATTGATTCCATAACAGGTGGTTATCTGAACGCCCAGTTAGCCGGGGTCATATTGTTGTTGATAGGACTTTACGGGTTGATGACCAATAGAGATCTTATAAAGCAGGTTATATCCATCAACGTTCTATCTACTGGCGTGTTCCTGTTCTTCACCAGCCTGGGCCACGTATCCGGCGGTAGC
>CAYVTG010000055.1:0-13255 GCA_964454575.1 uncultured Thermoplasmata archaeon | reverse complement strand
TAGCTCTTCAACAAAAGAATTATTCAGTCATCATATGAGAGCTGATGTTGTGGTAAATCTTGATAAAAGGAGTTATGAAACACACAAAGACCATCTTACCCCCGAAGGACTCAATTTCTTCAACTCTGATGAGATGGACGATGTAGAAGGGATAGGTATTTCCCTGACCAGTATGAGTAAAGAGTTTGAAAGATCGCAATTGATCATGGGTGTGGCTGGAGTGTCGATATTGGCTGCAGTAACCGGTGAAGACAGAAATTCATTGATATCCCTGGTCAACGATGTATATCCGCGTGGAAAGAAGGATAATACTGAATTTTCAAAGATGGTTTATGATGAAGTGGTAGAGAAGCTGGATTCAACCTTTGATTTGAATGAAGGAGATTGCGGTCACAGAGCATTCCCCGGTAACCACGCTATGGCTCTAGGGGCAGCTTCTGCAGGATTGGATATATACTTTGCATATCCCATGACTCCTGCATCGTCTATACTCCATTTTTACGCATCACATGGAGAAAAGCTCGGGGTAACAGCAGTGCATCCGGAAAGTGAGATCGCTGTGGCCAATATGGCGATAGGGTCCACCATAGCTGGTGCAAGGGCTATGGTCGGTACAAGTGGAGGTGGATTCGCACTGATGGCCGAGGCCTTTTCTTTGGCTGGTATGGTAGAATCACCGGTTCTGTTCGTGCTGTCATCACGGCCCGGCCCTGCTACAGGTGTACCAACATACACTGAGCAGGGAGACCTTGGCTTTGCTTTACACCAAGGCCATGGCGACTTCCCAAGGATAGTTGCCTCACCCGGGGATATGACGGAAGCTTTCTATTTGACAGCAGATATGCTTTCATTGATATGGAAGTTCCAGGTACCCGGCATAATCCTCACCGAAAAACATCTATCTGAAAGCTCCATGTGTATGGATGTCGACCCTTCGAAGGTAAGTACTGTTGAGCCAAGTATGAATACCGAAGATACGGGATACAAACGGTATTTATCCACAGAGGATGGTGTTTCTCCTCTCAAATTCCCACCGTCGAAAGAGGCGATAAAGTGGAATGGTGAGGAACATGATGAATACGGTATAACGACATCCAAAGCCAAGGAAATTGCTGCGATGCACGAGAAAAGATATAGAAAAGAAAAAGCTATCCTTAAAGAACTAAAAAAACGAAACATAGTCAACATTTACGGTTCGGGCGAAGATGTAATATTCACATACGGTTCTTCCACTCTTAGTGTAAGAGAGGCCATTCGGTGTTCGGATATAGAGGCAAAAGTGGTTCAACCGATATATCTGAAACCTTTACCCATTTGGGAATTGAAAAAGCATGCAAACGACCGATCTGTAGTTGTCGAACAGAGTGTAGCCCAACAATTCAGCACCCTGTTAGAAGATAAGATCGGCTTGAAACCTGCATCGGTTATCAGACAATATGATGGAAGGCCTTTCGATCCAATGGATTTAGCTGAGAAGATAAAGGAGGCGATAAGATGAGCCAGGATCTAGATACCGGATCAGAAAAAACATGGTGCACGGGTTGTGGAAATTTTGGGATATTGACCGCAGTGAAGAAAGCTGTAAAAAAGTTAGAAGAAAGAGACATATCAAGAGAAAAATTGGTGATATCCACGGGGATCGGATGCCATGGAAAGATCTTCGATTACTTAAATCTCAGCGGTATATATTCATTACACGGCCGTGAGGTAGCTAGTGCTGAAGGGATCAAATTGGGCAACCCCTACTTAAAATTAATCGCTTTTGGAGGCGACGGCGACTGCTACGGCGAGGGGTTAGCGCATCTTCTTTTTGCAGCAAAAAGAAACATCGATATAACGGTGATAGTACACAACAATGGTGCATATGCATTGACGACGGGACAGGCATCACCTACTAGTCCGAAAGGATTCAAAGGTCCTGCAAACCCAGAGGGAAGTTTGGAATCTCCCTTTGAGCCTATGGGGTTGTTATTGTCTGCAGGGGCTACATTTGTGGCTAGAGGATATGCCGGCAAAATAAATCATCTGTCCGATCTTATAGTACAAGCGGTTGAACATCCTGGATTCGCACACATAGATGTACTTCAACCAAGCGTAGTTTTTTCAAATTATTATGAAAAATATAATGAATTGGTTGATGAGTTAGAAGAAGTAAAGTCCACAAAACACGAAGCCATGGATCTTGCTAGGGAGTCTGATAGATTACCGATCGGAATATTTTATCGGGAAGAAAAACCGACGTACGATGAAGAATTGCTGGGAAAAAGAAATCCTGTAAGAGATAGATTGAGTAAAGAAAAACGGTTAGAGGAGATCCGAGCTTTTTTGGGTGTATGAATTTGGTATTCAATCACCCATGAATTTTCTTCTCCAATCTTCAGCGGGCAGTATGGTTTCTTTGATAGACCTTGGATTGAGCCATCTTAGTAGATTGGTCCAATAGCCTGCTTTATCATTTGTTCCCGAATGTCTTGTACCTCCGAAAGGTTGTCTTCCAACCACCGCACCTGTTGGTTTATCATTTATGTAAAGATTACCTGCAGAATATTTTAGCATCTTTTCTGCCAGATGTATCGCGTGGCTGTCTTTGGAAAATACGGAACCGGTCAGTGCGTAAGGAGAGGTCTGGTCACAGAGTCTCAAGGTCTCTTCGAATTCATCATCTTTGTAAGTATATATAGAAACTACCGGCCCGAATATCTCTTCTCTCATCAATTTGCTTTGAGGGTCATCCGTTTTTACGACGGTCGGTTCTATGAACCATCCTTCGGATGGATCAAATTTACCTCCGAGAATTATTGAGTGATCTTCGCTTTTTTCGGCAAATTTGATGTAACCGATGATTTTTTCAAAGGCGTTTTCATCTATGACCGCACCCATATAGCTTTGAAGGTCATCCACAGGTCCGCACGGTATGTTAGATATTTCTTCTTCTAATATGTTCTTCAATTTATCCCACATGCTCTCCGGACAGTAAACTCTGGATGAAGCAGAGCACTTTTGACCTTGATAACCGAAAGAGCCACGGATTATGTTCAGTGCAGCGTTCCGGATATCTGCGGATCTATGTATGAAAATAAAATCCTTACCGCCGGCTTCACCGACGATCCTGGGAAGGTTACGATAGTTTTCGATATTGGAATTGATCACTCTCCACAGATAAATCAGGGTTTTGTAGCTTCCTGTGAAATTTAGCCCCGCAAGATCCGGATGTTTCGTGATCTGGTCGGATATCTCACTGGAAAATGGTACGAAGTTTATAACTCCCTCTTCGAGTCCCGCCTCCATCAATATCTTCATTATCTCAAAATTGGAAAAAGATACATTCGTTGATGGTTTCCATACCACCGTGTTTCCAACTATGGCTGGAGCCGAAGGTAGATTTCCGGCTATAGAGTAGAAGTTAAAAGGTGATATCGCCAGTACGAAGCCTTCTAAAGGCCTCCAATCAAGTCTGTTCATTTCACCTTCTATTTGATCAGGCTGTTGTTTATATATAAAGTTCATGTAGTATGAATTAAGTCTCCAGAAATCCACCATCTCGGCGAGATCTATCTCTGCTTCATAAGGATTTTTTGACTGGTTCATCATTATCGCAGCGATATTCCTGGCTCGCCTTGGACCTGCCAATAGATCCGCTGCTTTTCTGAAAACCGCAGCACGATGATACCAATTCAGTTCGTACCAGCATTGGTGGGAGTTTAAAGCGGCGTCGATGGCCATATTTATTTCATCTTCTCCTGCCATATGCACCTTCCCTAGAATTTTATCGTGATCATGGGGGCAGTAAACTTCCTTGATATCTCCAGTTTTAATTTGTTTGCCATCGATTATCAATGGGATCTCGATCACTTCGTCTTTTATGGTATCCAATTCATCAATAAGCTCCTCCCTTTCAATAGAACCTGGTGTGTAATCTACCACATTCTCCATCTCGTTTTTCGGTTTTTCAACAGACCATATCATACAGACACCCTTTTTCAATTATACGAAATGTGAGTTTATATATTTTTCTCAAAGAGTCACCGAAAGAATAAAGTCGGAAGAAGTTCATCACTCTCTTAAGATTGAATCACCCTTAAAAGGATGAAAGAAGAGCCGTTAGGATGTGATAAGATGTCGTTCAAAGATGTGATAGATGAAGAAGAGAGGAAGGCGTATATGCTGTGCAACGAAGCCATCGTGAGAGCTGCGCTGGAAGCGGACGTGCAGTTGGTGTCGTTCTATCCCGGTGCACCGCAGACTGAGATACTTGATAACTTTGAGAAGGCTTCCGGAAAGTATGATTTTAAGATAGAAGTGGCGACAAACGAGAAGGTGGCACTGGAAACTGTAGCCGGTGCGGCGATGCTTGGTAAAAGAGCGCTTACTTCCATGAAGAGTGTAGGCACCAACGTTGCATCGGATGCACTGTACACTCTGGCCTATACCGGCTTGAAGGGCGGATGCCTGTGTTTGATAGCCGACGATCCGCATGCGCATTCCTCCCAATCGGAACAGGACGGCAGATGGTTCGGGCTTACAGCATACTTGCCCATGCTGGAACCCAGTACGCCGATGGAGGCCATGGAGATGGTGAAAACGGGTTTTGAGCTTTCGGAAGAGTTCGGAACGCTGGTACTGATAAGGACGACCACGAGGGTGAACCATCAGAGCGGTATAGTTGAACTGGGGAAGATGAAGAGGACTCCCTTCGAAAGGGCATCATGGAAGGAGATGAAACGACCCTATACGTCAGTGGGCGAACTGGCAAGAAAGGGTAAACAAGAGATGCTGGAACGGATGGAAAAGATACGGAAAAAATTATCCGATAGCTCGCTTAACCGTGTGGAATACTTCGATGGAGAAAAATTACAAGATAAAGACGGAGATAAAGAAAAATTGGGTATCATCACCGCCGGAGTATCACACAGTTACGCTGTGGAAGCTCTTGCCAGGCTTGAACTACCGGCAAATATACTGAAGCTGGGAGTGATCAATCCCATGCCCGAAGAGACCATTTTGAATTTCTGTGAGGGTTTGGATAAGGTAGTTGTGGTGGAAGAGTTATCTCCGTATATTGAGGATGTAGTCAGGCGGTTGGTTAAGGACTCGGAAGTTTACGGTAAACGAACAGGGCATTTTTCAGAGGCACTGGAGTACGATATTCCCTCTGTGGTTAACGGTATATCGGAGATAGCAGGGATCGAACCTCCCTTCAACTACCAAGAACACTGTAAGAAGATGAAAAAACTCTCTGAGATATTACCTCAAAGATTACCTGTTTTCTGCGCAGGGTGTCCGCATCGGGCCACCTTCTGGGCTCTACGTCGAGCAGTAGGCGATCCGGACAACGTATTCTTCGCCAACGACATCGGCTGCTACTCCATGATGTGTTTACCGCCGATAGAATGGAGCGATACGTTGCTCTGCATGGGTGCCTCCATGGGCGTCGCGGCAGGAGTGCAGTACGCTGCGGAGGAAAAGACCATCGCGGTGGTTGGTGACTCCACGTTTTTCCACGCCGCTCTACCGGGAATAGTCAACCTTGTTCACAACGAAGACGATGTCACCATCTTTGTACTGGACAACGCGGTGACGGCCATGACCGGACAGCAGTCACATCCTGGGAACGAGAAAAAGGCCGGTGGTAGGGAGGGTAAAAAGCTCGATATACGATCGGTCCTCGAAGGATTGGGTGTAGAGAAAATATACGATATTTCGTCTTACGAGGTTAAGGACAACGTACCGATGATCAAGGAGGCCTTGGAACACAAAGGAGTTTCAGCGGTTATATCACACGGCGAATGTGCCCTTTATCACTTCCGTAACTATAGGCACGCTGGCGGAGAGCTGGTGCCATATTACATAGACCTGGATGTGTGTGACAGTGTGCACGCGTGTGTGCTGAACTTCATGTGTCCTGCCATCTCGGTTATGCCGGATGAAGACGGTAAAGCCAGGATACACCAGGATATCTGTGTGGGCTGCGGTGTGTGTTCGAAACTGTGCCCCAAGGGAGCCATCAAATCTACGGCTACCATACACGGCGGTGAGGACAAACCGGTGGTTACCGTGGAGGATTATGAAGAATACATCGAAAAGAAGGAGGCGAAAGAATGAAAGAAAAGAACATCATACTCTGCGGTATCGGAGGAGAAGGACTTGTATTGTTATCGAACATCATAGGTGAGGCCTGTAGATTATCGGACGAGAACGTCATCTCCGGAGAGATGCACGGCCTGGCACAGCGATCGGGGTCCGTCATAATACACATGCGTATTGGGGACGATGTATTGGCACCACTGATACCTCCGGGGGAAGCCGATATCTTGTTGGCCCTGGAGGCTATGGAAGCCCTGCGGTACATGTACTATCTGAAACCGGGTGGAAAGGTGATAACAAACCATCGACTGGTGCATCCGCCAGGAGAAACACACGAACTTGTTACCGGAGAAGTCGATGAATACATCGGATACGACGAAGTGGTGGAGGCCGTCAATAAGGCTGGTATGGATGTTACGGAGATCAACGCATTGGCACTCGCAAAGAAGACCGGAGAAGTCCGAGCGCAGAACGTTGTACTCGCAGGTGCGCTGAGTGCTGCACTCTCAGATGAACTTTCGAGAGACGGATTTGTGGAAGCTATAAAAAACATGGTACCGGAAAAAGCGGTGGAGGCGAACTTGAAAGCCTTCGAACTGGGCGAGGAGGCGTTAAAATAATGAGCAGATTTACTTACCTGATTGGAGGAAAAGCAGGCGAAGGCGTCAAAACGGCGGGCAGTGCTGCATCCGCTCTTTCCTCAGAGATGGGGCTCTCCGTATTTCAGATGGACGACTATCCGAGTTTGATCAGGGGCGGGCACAATTTCTCGGTGGTAACTACCGATGCAGAAATGGTATGGAGTCACAGGGAGAAAGCCGATCTAGTGGTCAATCTCGACGCCAGGAGTTACCATATGCATAAAGAACATGTTAAAACAGATGGATTGCTGGTTTTTAACTCAGATAAAGTTGAAGATGGTGAGGGGATAGGTATTCCCATGACTGAGATCGCAAAAGAGGGATATACACGACCTAAACTCATCTTGGGTGTCGCCGGAATAGGAGTACTTGCAGCTGCTTTAGGGATGAGGAGAGAAAAAGTAGAAGATTTCGTCGGCAGGCGATATAGCAAAGGGAAGGAAGAGAACGTATCTTATGCCCTTGAAATATACGGACATGTTGTAGATGAACTAGGAGGTCGATTTAAACTGAAAAAGGGGGACATAAAAGGTTCACTTTTAACAGGTAACCAGGCCATAGCTCTCGGAGGTGCTAGTGCAGGTCTGGATATGTACATCAGTTACCCCATGACACCTGCATCGTCCATACTTCATTTTTTAGCCTCAAAAGGTAAGAAACTGGGGGTCACTGTAGTTCATCCTGAAAACGAGATAGCCGTCGCCAATATGGCCATAGGAGCAACGGTCACAGGCAGCAGAGTTATGGTCGGCACCTCCGATGGTGGTTTCGCCCTGATGGAAGAAGCCTATTCTCTTGCAGGTATGAGCGAGTCACCTGTGCTCTTCATACTTTCATCTAGACCCGGACCCTCAACAGGAGTACCAACTTACACCGAGCAAGGCGATCTGCAATTCGCTCTCAATCAGGGGCACGGCGACTTTTCCAGGATAGTAGCCTCTCCCGGAAGTGTGGGACAGGCCTTCCGGTTGGCCGGAGAGATGCTTTCTCTTGTATGGAAGTATCAGACACCGGGAATATTACTGACGGAAAAACACCTTTCGGAGAGCACCATGTTGGTAGAGCTAGTTCCTGAAGACGTGAAGGTGGCAAAAGCCGATATGTATGAGGGCGATGAAGGATACAAAAGATACGAGGATACGGAAAATGGTGTTTCTCCTTTAAAATTCCCACCCCACCACGAATCCATAAAATGGAACAGCTACGAACACGATGAGAAAGGAATAACCACCGAGGAGGCCAATACCGTCGTATCCATGCATGAAAAAAGATACAGAAAAGAGCATACATTGATAGAAGATCTAAAGCAGCGTTCTACGGTGAATGTTTACGGTGACGGTGATAACGTAATTTTTGCATACGGGTCCACAACCTTGGCCCTACGTGAAGTGGTAAAGGATCTACAAAACGTAGTCGTAGTGCAGCCCGTTTACCTACGGCCCCTTCCCGTTTGGGAACTGGAACAGTATGAGAAGAAACGCTCTGTAGTGGTGGAGCAGAGTGTGAGTGGACAGTTCGCTACTCTTTTGAAAGAGAAGGTTGGGATAAGACCTGTTAAGGTGATTAAAAGATACGATGGAAGACCATTTGAACCCGATGGATTGACCGCTGAGTTAGAGGAGGTGTTTAAGGATGGATGATGATATAGATACCGGTGCAGAAAATACATGGTGTCCCGGATGCGGTAACTTCGGCATACTGAATGCAGTGGAAAAAGCCGTCAAAATTCTAGAAGATGACGAAATATCCCGTGATCGATTACTCATAACAGCAGGGATCGGCTGTCACGGTAAGATATTTGATTACTTAGATGTAAGTGGATTGTATTCGATCCACGGCAGAGGGGTAGCTACAGCCGAGGGTATAAAACTCGGAAATCCCGACTTGAACGTGATAGCTTTTGCAGGTGACGGAGACGCATACGGAGAGGGGTTGGCACATCTTATATTTGCAGCTAAAAGGAACGCTGATATAACATTGGTAGTACACAACAACGGGGTTTATGCACTCACGACCGGTCAGGTATCGCCCACCAGTAAGGAAGGATATGTAGGACCCTCCACACCGGAGGGCAGCGTAGAGGAGCCATTGGAACCACTGTCGTTACTGCTTACCGCGGGAGCTACCTTCGTTGCCAGAGGATATGCAGGTAAAATCGATCACCTGACCGAGCTTTTGGTAAAAGGTATAAAACACCAGGGCTTTGCCGTCATAGATGTTCTTCAGCCAAGCGTAGTCTTCAACGATAAATATAAAGAATACAACGAGAGGACCGTTGTGATAGATGAAGTGGCTGATGATCACAAAAAGGCGATAGAGTTGACTCGGGTAAATGATAAGATCCCTTTAGGTATATTCTACCAGCACAAAAAGGCCACGTTTGAGAAACTGGTCTGTAGAGAAAGGATATCATGCGAGGAAAAGAAGAAAGCCGTGGGTTTGATACTAAGAGGAGATGATTGATCCAGGGGTTCTTAAAATATCTATCTGGGACAAACTTATAGGAGCGGCCGAACTTTCAAATGATGGTATTGTATATGCCATAAAAAACATGGTCCCGAAAAAAGCGGTGGAGGCGAACTTGAAAGCCTTCGAAATGGGCGAGGAAGCTTGATCGGATTGCGACACGATGCAAGCCCTCCGTAAAGTTTATTACATTCCTTTTACCTATTTAGTAATCCGGTGAGATATATGAAGATAATAGTTGGTGACGAGAAGAGAGCTCCGCGCATCCTGCTCGAAAACATCTTCAAACTTAAGGATTACGAAACGCTGGATGCAAGGAGCGAAAAAGAGGTGGTTGAACTGTATCAAAAGAACCCTGACACTAGCATGATCTTTGCTAGCTCTACGCTTTCAAATAGCTTTGAAGATTTTGCAGGTAAGCTAAAGGATAATGATACCGGTATTCATCCGATGTTATTTTTGACTGTAGAAAACGGAGATGTTGAAAGTATCCAAGAGTTCAGAAGCAAGGTTGACGATATAGTTATCAAACCGTTCGATCATGGGATAGTGGAATCCAAATTAGAACTGGCTGTGGAGGAGTTGAAAAACGGATTCAACGGAGAGGATTTCGATCCCATCGAAGAGTTGATGAAAGAACATAGATTACTGGAACGGATGATAAACAGTTATCAGATCATCGCATCAAAGATGCATAAAGAAGTAGATAAAAACATCCTTGAATGGATGAAGGATACCGCCTTTACCATGGAGAGAAGGTTACATCACAAGAAAGAAGAACACTATATGGTAGAATTTCTTGAAAAGGCCATCGCTGAAGAAGGTGAAGAACCAGAAGATAAATTATTCAACAGAGCCTCGCTTAAAAGCGTAGAAGAGGAACATGAAAAGATAGATAAAACCTTCAAGCGTTTTCAAGAAGAGATAAATTCTCACTTTAGTGGGGGATCGAACCTTGATTCATTGAAAAGTGCCATCGACGATTATTCAGAGATAGTCAAAGAACATATCCGGCGTGAAGAACGATTTTTATTCCCGATGAGCCGAAGATATATAGATGAAGATGCCAAGAGAAACTTGAGAGTGGAGTTCAACAAAGAGGAAAAAATGGTAGGTAAAGATAAATTGAATAAACTTCAGGACAGGCTCACACGGGTGGAAAAAATTCTAGGGATATGAGGTAGGAAACATATTTTAGCTGCCGCGTTTTGTCAATTCGTTAATATGTGAGTTGTCGACTATGGATGTAAAGGAAGCTATGGAAAAGCGGAGGGCTTATCGTGCCCTGCAAAAGATCGAGATCACGGACGAGATATTGGATGAACTGATAAGGGCAGCCAGGCTTTCGGCTTCATGTTTCAACAATCAACCCTGGAATTTTGTTTTCGTTCGGGATCCGGAGATGCTCGAGAAGATGAAGACGGTGATGTCAAAGGGCAACGAATGGACGCATCGTGCATCCATGATCGCCGCCGTCTTTTCACGTAGGGAAGACGATTGCAACATAAAAGAACGGGAATACCATCTCTTCGATACCGGGCAGGCCACGGCGTACATGCAACTTAGGGCGACCGAACTGGGGTTGGTGGCGCATCCCATCGCCGGTTACAGCGAGAAGAAGACCAAGGAGGTTCTAGGTATACCAGACGAATACACGGTCATCACTCTGGTGATATTCGGAAAACACTCGGATCAACCGGAAGAGCTGCTGGAGGGAGATACTTTGAAGGTTGAGGAAAAACGGCCTGAACGGAAGCCTGTAGAAGAGTTCGTGCATCTGGATGGATATTAGATTATTTTACCAAATACCATGTTATTTCAGCACTCCATAGCACGGCACACGTTCAGCATCCTTTTGTAACCCAGCAGGCCCATAAGAGCGATGGCGGAGATACAAAGTATACCGATCTCATAGGAGCCGCTCAAAGCAACAACCACACCGACGGAAACCGGGCCGAGTACACCCACCGTGTTGGCGATGCCGTTCATGAGTCCCGTGGCAGAGCCAAGTTCCTTGGTATCGATGGTGTTCTGCAACTTAGTAAAAAACAGGGGCGGAGATAGCTGGCCGAAGAAGAACACAAGACTCAGCATAAACACCGCCATCCATACACCGGAGATGGGCGAAAAGGCCAATATCACTACCATGATACTCGTGCTTAGCAGTGAAAACATGATCACCTGGCTTGGATTTCCCCTTGCATTGCTTATCCATGTACCTATAAGCAACCCCAGTATGCACCCGATGTAGGGTATCGCTGCCACATAGGGCATATTTCCAAGACTGATCCCGGTGGTCTCTTCAAGATACGTAGGCAACCATAGAGTCATGCCCCAATAGACCGTGTTCACCGTTGTGAAGCCAACTACGACTAATCGGAATTCCGGATCTGCGAGTAGTTTTTTGAAGGCTTTTTTTATGTCTATGTCCTTGTTTCGTGGAGCGCGTGGTTTGTTCTTATCGTACGGTATATCATCGATGAATAACAATATGGGTATCGCCAGTATAAAACCGATCAAAGCGACCACGTAAAAGGAGAGCTGCCAGTCATAACTATAGATTATAGGGCTCATCAATATAGGTGCCAAAGCGACACCTATGGGTGCCCCTAGCATGAAGATGGCATTAGCTTTTCCTCTGTCTTGCACACCGTACCAGCCGGCGATAACCTTGGCGGACAGTGGAAAAAGGATACCTTGTGTCAAACCTAAAAGTAATCTTGAAGCCAAGAAAAGCGAATACACGTGGCCAAAATAACCGCCCAGGAAAACTGCAAGTGAACAACCCACCATGGAGCAGAGTAGAACGATTTTGGAGCCGTATCTATCTATATTAGGGCTAAGAACGATGTTGGAGAAGCCGTAGCTCACTAGAAAGATACCCATGAGTACTCCACCCAAGAAGCCGGTGTCTGCTTGTGACCAAACGAGATCGTCGCCTATGGCCCTCAGTGCCACTGAGGTGCTGAGCCTGCCCATGAAGGCTATAAGTATCGTTGCGAACAGCAGTAATAATATCACCCAGCGATATTCTGAAGAAAGACCTTTGATCTTGAATTTATGATCCATGATTACCGAGTGCAATATCGTATGCACTTTAAATCTTTGCGAGCTTTGATATCGCTGTGTTATCGCTTTAGAAAATGTTATATTCTTACAAGCATTTCATATCGTCGATCATGATAATAGGTAAAGTAAAAAGGAAGGTCAACTTGATGGGGGATGTAGGCGTTGGTAAAACATCTCTGGTTATGCGCTATGTAAAAAACCAATTCGGTGACCAATATCTCAAGACCATCGGCATGAATGCTTATATTAAAAAAATACCCATGCTGGGTTTCCAGGTAAAACTAGTTGTGAATGATATAATGGGGGAGAAAAATTTTGGTTTGGTGCAGAAGGGGGCATTCAAAGGTTCTTTTGGCGCCCTGGCCGTTGTTGATGCAACGAACAAAGAAACTTTGGACAGCATCGTGGACTACTGGATACCGCTATATCGAACACTGAGTTACGAAAATGCACCTGTGATATTGGCTGTAAACAAGGATGACTTGGATAACAAAGAGATAGAAGACGCTGAAGACCTAGAAAAATATATGGAACATTTCGATTATTGCTTTTTTACCTCTGCAAAAACGGGAAAGGATGTCAACCTGGCTTTCAAAGAGCTTGCTTCAAGAACGGTTTATCAGACCAGGCAGAATATGGACGAGATCGAAGATCCATTGGCCATAGATGTCATCAAAGAACCCGAAGAGTTGCTTGACTGTGTGTTCCTATGCACTTCCACTGTTGGAGATATGCCCTATTCCATTAGGGAAGATCTGCTGAAAGAGAGTGGTATAGACAAATTCAGACTAGAACAAGAGTTATCCGGAGAAGACATAGAACTGTTTGCGGATAATGTTTTGAGTTGGTACTATGAGCAGGGTGATGAAGAATCCGTACAGAAGATCAAAGCCCTCATGGAAAAATACAACGGATGACCTTTATTCAATAGTACTCGGTGGCCCAGGGAACGTCATCCATGAGTTTTACTCCTTCGATTTCATCCTTATCTCGAG
>CAYVTG010000054.1:0-13280 GCA_964454575.1 uncultured Thermoplasmata archaeon | reverse complement strand
GTTGTATTATTTAGAGGGGTATTATTTTGTTCTCTTGTTTTCCGGAAAGTGTTTCAATATCTTGAATATCCTATCCTCTATATCCACAGTTACGATCTGGAATGGCAGTATTTGGCTCCGCAGGGCTTTGCCCGTGGATTCGTCGTAAAGAAGAGTAAGCGTAAACGAGTTCCCCTCCATCGTATGGCTGCGCCGCTCGCCTACTTAGAATCAGACATTTCCGAAATATTTATTAATCTCTTCATTCATATATACGATGTGGAATAACATGGCAACTTCAAGTACTTCTCAGATCATAAAAAAACTCTCTTCGGAGTTGGAAATCACCGAAGAAAGACTTACCGATGACATGATGACCACTTACATAAAGACTGCATTGTTAGACCTTATGAAATTCGAAACTAACCTCAAGAAGCAGTATGGTTGTGACTCTTCTTTCGAGTTGAAGAAGAAGATCAAGAAGGGAGATGTAAAAGAACATCCTGCATGGGAGGACTATCTTACATGGAGAGATGTTGAGGACAGCATAAAACGATTTCGCGCGGTTCAGAAGAGGATGGACGATGCTGGATAGGTTCTCGAAGATCGTCGAAAATGAATTCTATGATATTTTGAAGTCTACCGAATTCATCTATGACGCTCCTCATCTACTCAATCCGTCAAGGCTCCGGGTGAAATTCAAAGATGGATCTATATTGGATATAAGGTATGATGAAGAGTCAGGAGATTATAGCGTTCATTGGCAGAAAGGAGATGAACTAATCGCGCGGTTCAACAACGCCCCTCACCATCCTATGAAAACCTTTCCAAGACATCTTCATCTGGGTCAAACAGATGAGGTAGTTGAAGATGATATTACATCCCCGGACCTTTCACCGGAAGATAATTTCAGGCGAATTATGGACTGGATCCGGAACCGGCTATGAAGAGATAGCTTAAGTCATATCAATCCCAGCTGGGTCATCACTATCATCGTTCCCTCATTTTGGGCGTGGCTCAGAACGGAAATCAAGAGATCGCAAAAACGAATTTGTTCGCGCCCCACTGCGTGGGGCTTTTTTCATGGAAAAGAGAACATAACTCATCTAACGACACTAGTTCCTCTCTATCTGCTTATTCGACTTCCTTCATCTTCTTCATGAGTTCAAGTCTGTTGTGTTCTTTGATCATGTTCAGAATTATATGAGTTCTCCAACAATATATAAACATTACCCAGGATATTCCAAAACGCTTATATCTTTAACCATAACTAAAGGGACAGTGGAAAATATGGCAGAAGAAAGATACACCGATATCCAAGAGATACTAGAAGGCGATCATACCGGTAAAGAGATAGCTATAAGAGGCTGGGTTCACCGCACACGAAATATCGGAAAGATGGTATTCCTCAACGTAAGAGACCCCTCGGGAGTGGTACAGGCCATGGTCGCCAGCGATGCAGTGGACGTCTTCGATGAAGTTAAATCGCTGCTGGTGGAATCATCCGTCACATTGAAGGGAGAAGTTATCGAAGACAAGCGTGCTCCGGGCGGTTACGAGATACGGGTATCCGACATCGATATCGTCCATGCAGCAGATGTGTTCCCCATACAGGAAGACCAGAGCGTTGAACATCTGCTGGAGAACAGACATCTGTGGCTGCGCTCTACTTACAT
Organism: uncultured Thermoplasmata archaeon; assembly: GCA_964454575.1. Classification (GTDB taxonomy): domain Archaea; phylum Thermoplasmatota; class Thermoplasmata; order Halarchaeoplasmatales; family Halarchaeoplasmataceae; genus Haladaptatiplasma. The sequence continues at coordinate 11,625 of CAYVTG010000054.1, read as the reverse complement.
GAGAGACATTCTGACCGTCCGCTCCACCGTGTTCGGAGCGATACACGAATATTTTAGAAACAACGGTTACAAAGAATTCCAATCACCCATACTGACCCCGCTGGCATGCGAAGGCGGTTCCACGCTCTTCCCTGTACAATACTTCGATGATGAGGTATATCTAGCCCAGAGTTGGCAGCTGTACGCTGAGGCGGCAATATTCGGCCTTGGGAAAATATACACCATCGCTCCAAGCTTCAGAGCGGAGAAATCACGTACATCAAGACATCTTACCGAATACTGGCATGCGGAAACCGAAGCTCCGTGGCTACAGTTCGACGGACTGCTGGACCTAGCTGAAGGGATGGTCTGTCATGTTACGGAAAAGGTACTGGAAAATGATCATAAAGAACTAGATAATCTGCGGGAAGGAGATCTAGAGTATCTAAAAAAGGTGAAACCTCCGTTCCATAGGATTACATACGAAGAAGCTATTTCAACGCTCCAAGACAGCGGGCTGGATGTTAACTACGGCGATGATTTCGGTACTCCGCACGAACGGAAACTTACCGAGATATACGATAAACCCGTATTCGTCACCCATTATCCCAAGGAGATAAAGGCATTCTACATGAAGAGGGCCGAAGACGACGAAAGCAAGGTACTGGGCTTCGACCTACTCGTTCCCAACGTTGGAGAGCTAATAGGCGGTTCTGAGAGGGAAACCAGTATAGACTCGTTGGAAGATAGATTGAAAGAAGAAGGAGAAGACATTTCCATATACAGCTGGTTCCTTGATACACGTAGATACGGAAGCGTTCCACACTCCGGTTATGGTCTCGGCGTAGAACGGTTGGTCATGTGGCTCTGCGACCTGGAGCATATAAGAGACGCCATACCGTTCCCGAGAACACCCAGTAGATACAGACCTTAAGCCATCCTTCGGGCATATTCGACGTATATCTTCACGATATCGACCAGATCATCCATATCTATCCATTCATCTGGTTTATGGGCCACATCTACCTGCCCGGGTCCGAAGATAAATGTATTCGGATTGGTCTTGGCGAATCGAACCATCTCCGTCCCATACGGTACTGACCAAAGCTCCGTACCGGTTAAATCAAGCATGGTTTTTATACATTCTGACTCAGCATCTACAGAAACCGGATCAAGATACTGGATCAGCTCGTATTCGTGATCTTCGGAAACAGGATCGAAAAGATACTGGCGAATACTGTTTTCGTCTTCAAAGGAAGCTGGGAATCTAACATCGATCTCAGCCGTACATTCTGCCGGTATGACGTTTGTTGCACTGCCGCCTTTAACAACATCTACACAGCAAGATATCTGGTCTTTACCGGCGGGTACGTTATTCAAGCTATTCATCTTCTCCAGTATCGGCAGTATCTTTACCACGGCGTTCTCGCCTTTTTCAGGCATACTCGCGTGTGCATTAACTCCGGTAGTCTTTATCTTGAATTGATAGACGCCCTTTTCTTCATTGACCACCAAACCGCCTGTGGGTTCGCATATCACCACCGCTGGAGCATCCACCACTTCCGGCTCTTCTGCAACGGCCAGTGCGCCGTTCATGGAAACCTCTTCGTCGGTAGTAAATATCAGTGTAAAGGGTATCTCCATCTCCAACAACCTTTCAGCGGCTGCCATCATGGAAACGCAGGGTCCTTTCATGTCCAGAGTACCTCGTCCGTACATTCGGCTGCCCACCACTTCGCCTTGATCGTGTTTCCAACCATCGCCCAGTGGGACCGTGTCCAGATGTCCGGAGAAACATACACCTTTCTTACCGTAAGACGCGATTATAACCGGTGAATGCTCTTCTCCTGTTATAACACGTGAACCGAGCCCCATATCGTATAGGATGGAGACCGTATGATCCACTATTTTGTCCATCGAACTGTTGCTAACACTTGGTGTCAGAACCAATTTCCGCAGATTTTCTCGAATATATCGTTCCATATGCTTTCAAAGGAACCAAAATAGGTAAACCAATAAAAGGATGATGGCCAAAACGATGCCGATATACAACATATTTCGGGTTATATCGGTGTTGGAACCGAATACGATCGGTATGGGTCCGATGAATACGACACCGCCGTAGCTTTTCTCGGTGTTAGCTAACTCCCGCGTTTCATCCGCTTCAAAGAATGGTAAGAAGAACAACAAAAAAAATCCGGTGAACACGAGAAGTACGCCGACCATCATAAGAATACTGCCGCCGTAGATAACAGGGATAAAAAAAAGCACGATAAACATCTCCGCGTCGCCGGTGAGTAAAGCTGTAGCTAAAAGCACGACGCCAAACACCATCAGTATAAGGGGCAGCAGTACCTTTTTCATATACCGCCATATTCTTAACTACAGTATTAATTTTATCGCATCGTATGATACGTACATAATCTTGGAACGATAGATTTTTAACATAGACACTATGTAACGTCTTTTGCTGATATGGGATTTATAGATACAACAGTAATATACGAACGATGTCGTACGGACGGTCTTACGGATCAAGATAGTGGAGACATAGCTCATGGACGTTAAAAAGATACTCGAAGAGCACAAAACCGAGATAAAAGAGCGGTTCAGTGTCAAAAGTATCGGTGTTTTCGGTTCATACGCCAGGGATGAGCATAAGGAAAGTAGCGATGTTGATATCCTTGTGGAATTCGAAGAGACTACATTCGATAACTTTATGGACCTCTTGTTCTTTCTTGAAGAATTATTCGGAAAAAAAGTTGATCTGGTAACCACAGGCGGCCTTAGTTCTCATATCGGTCCGCATATAAGACGGGAGGTTGTTTGGTGTGGATGAGAAAGATATAGAGTACCTTAAACATATCAAAGATGAGATCGAATTCCTATCGGAACACTGCGATAATATCTCCGTAAACGGTTTGATAGGCGACATTGTGCTGCAAAGGGCATCTATCCGCAGCCTTGAGGTTATCGGCGAGGCGGTAAAAAATCTCTCAGAAGATTATAAGCAACAGAACTCATCTATCGAATGGAAAAAGATCGCCGGATTCAGAGACATCCTCATCCATCACTATTTTGGCATCGACTGGCAGGTTGTCCGGGATGTTATCAATAACAAAATTCCCAAACTTGAAAAAATAGTCAATGCCTCTCTAGAAGAAATACAAAACGAGTAAACATCACACAGGGCCCGTGGGGTAGCTTGGTCCATCCTTCGGCGTTCGGGACGCCGGAACCCGAATTCAAATTTCGGCGGGCCCACTCTCTTTTTTCTTAGATTCACTCTTCCATTTCCATACGAGATAACCATACACCTTCGGGTATATCATCGTAGATAGTGATCCTATCGGCGTCGTCTTCTTTGTAGTCCATGGTCAACTGAGATAATTTCTTTATCTTATCCGTATGGAAGAGCCAGTAGTGTATACGCCACTCCCGACCATCGTAAAGGGTTGTTTCCTCCCGCTCGGTGGTCAATAGTCCTGCATCTTCCAGCATGTAAAATACGTCACGATCTTCCTGTTCTAGGATATTATCGATTATCCTTTCGCTGAATCCGAAGAAGTGGAGCACGTGCTCGGCCATCATCTTGGCTGCGCTATCTTCCATCCTTCGACCGTCGATCCCGTTTTTGATAGCATCGGCCAATATTTTTATGGTCAATGGTAGTCTCCTTCTTCCGTTACCGTTATTATCGCTCATTTTCTTCCTTTCCAACTTGCGGTATTATATCTTGTTTTCGTACCTATAAATAACTTTTGTCACATCAGTCGAACTTTTACCACTTATACCATAGCCTCTCGAAGTTCTTTCCATGCGTCGTTTACAGGATCTATGGATAATATATCGAAATCGTTCAGTTTCTTGAAAAAGCTGTTATCGTAGCCGTTACAAAGGAGCTGCCAGTCTTCCCAATGACCCATGTTCTTCCACTGCCAGCCAGAATCGAATTCTATATAGTGCATACGTCCTTTTTCTTTCCATGATATCTCGATCAATCCGAATTCGACTGCGATCTCATATAGTACTCGAGAGAGTAATATCGTATCGTCCCGTGATTGCTGTATGTCGTATCCGGTTTTCACCATCTTCGGATGTTTGACTCTTACGGCTTTTAGTCCTTCCGCCTTACCGAGTGAAACATTCGTCTTGTCCATGGATAAAAAGAAAACCCCTTTGTTCATGTTGAATTCGTTAACAAAATTCCTGAATTGATCACGTATCAGCGAATCGGCGTTCTCCAATCGAGAGCTGTCTTCATCTGAATAGCGGAGTTGCTGCGGATTCGTCTTTCCCACCACATGCACTGAAGAACCGGAGCTTCCTCGGTTTTCTTGAAGGACCATCATCTCTTGGAGTGCTCGGAAGCCGAGCCGTCCGATATGAGTCAATCTTCCCTTTACTTTGTGGTTTGCGGCGTTCTCTATCTCCTTCATGACTACACCGGGCACCACTATCAACAGCCAATTTGGCATCTTAGAGTATGAAAAAGGATTTACATAGTCCAAAGCACCGAGAAGATGTTCTGATATTATGCAGTTATATAGTATGTTGGTGTCCAATCCGAGTACGAGATCTTCGTTATCGATCAGTTTCTTAGCCACTAGTTCCATGCCGTAGGGCTTGATCAAACCGCTTCTGCACATGGCGGCGGTCAGAAAATTCAAAACGGGATCTCTGTCGGCTACAACCTTTATGTTGTAATCCGTAGGTGAACCACTTATAGTAACCAACGTTTCGGAATGGCCATCGGTACCCTCGGTGGGTTTTGATTTTACCACGATGTTGCCCACATTTTTCTTGATGGCCGTGATTAGTAATTGTTGAATAGGGAAGTCAACGAGTCTCCCTTTGCGTATATATTTTTTCCAAGTTATGATATCACTCTCCGAATAATCTTTCTGTCATCCAATCCGGATCAAATTCCTCCAGATCGTCGTATTTTTCGCCCGTACCGACGAAAAGGATGGGTTTGCCTACCGCATGACCTATGGATAACGCACTGCCTCCCTTTGCGTCTGCATCTATCTTGGTGAGTATTGCACCATCGACACCGACCGTTTCATCGAATATTTTAGCTTGTTCAACAGCGTCGTTACCGGCTAGAGCGTCTCCTACGAAGATTATCATGTCCGGGTCCACTACCCGTTTTATCTTCTCCATCTCGTCCATGAGATTCTTATTGGTCTGCATCCTGCCTGCAGTGTCTATCAAGACAACGTCTTTATGTCTGGCGGTGGCGTGTTCCACAGCATCGTAACCGACTGCTGCAGGGTCACTACCTTTTCCGTGTTTGATCAGTTTGACTCCCAAACGCGAGGCGTGTTTTTCCAACTGGTCGATAGCTCCTGCCCGGAAAGTATCCGAGGCGGCTATTACGCATGTGTAATTATTTTTAAGAAGACGGTGAGTTATCTTAGCGATAGTGGTGGTTTTACCGGTGCCGTTAACGCCGACGAACATCACAGAAACAGGCTTTTCCGCTTGTTTCACGAATTCATCAAAATCTATCTTATCTACGTTGAGCGCTTTTTTGACAGCATTCTTGAGACTTGTTTCTATGACATACTCTATATCGTAGCTGCGATCGATCTTCTTTCCCAATAGGTTGTTTCTTACTTCTTCTTCGATCTCATCGACAACTGATATGGCAACGTCGGCCTCCAGCAGCGCCACCTTTAACTCCCATAGAATTTCGTCGAGTTTTCCCTCCTTGATCTTTGAGCCCCAACCATCTACGAATATCTCTTCAGGAGAACCTTCTATCTCCTTTTTACTCTTCTTCGTAATACCAGATAACTTTTCCTTTAATTTTTCAAACACGGTTTACCCTCCCGACTGGGGCATCTATTCTTGTTGTCCCTGCATCTGTAATTCCTGGTATTCTTTTTGGAGGGTTTGACCTAATTCTTGATATTCCTGTTCCAATCGGTTAAAACCGTTTTCCAGTTCGGTCTTCGTGCTTAGAAGATCCTTTTTTCTTCTCTCGATGATACCACTCGCGGATTCTACGTCTGTTTCTGCTGAGATATCCGCACCCAGACCGATCAATACTTTATCACTTCTACCTACCTTACAGTATATATGAGAACTAGCGCCTGCGGGAACGAGTACTTCGGTATCTTCGTCCTGTTCTTTGAAGCGGCCCATCAGCTTCTCGGCTTCTTCGTGTTCGCTGATGATGCTTTTCACATACTCTAACTGCTCTCCCAAGGATTCTATCTGAGAACCCATTGTTTCGAATTTACTCATCCTTTCTCTGAATTCATTTTCGTCTACCATTTTATTCATCCTCTGATTCCATAATGCCCGTTATCACGGGGTCGTCGACCTTCTCCAGATCGACTTCATTAATATCATCTAAATTGATGTTCGTTCTTAAAACTCTGTGTTTACTACCCATTATGGATAGTATCTTCTCTCTGGCTCCTTCTTCGCTCTCGTCCAGGATGTCTTTAGTGAATTTTTGCCATTCACGTCCCATCCTGAACGTTCCCTTTACTCTGTACACTTTCATGATACGCACCTTTTTAAACAATTTTATGTCCATTACAGGTGCATGTATTAAAGGTTAACCCCATATCTCGCTCGCAGGGAAAACAGATATATACACCATAGTTCTAGAAGGCTGTACGGTGGCGGGAAGTGTACCCGCAGGAAATGTGCCCCTTCAGGGGTGAATCCATAAACAAGGAAGTGTAATATCATGGCAGACGAAGAATTTGAAGGATTGGAAGACGAAGAAGAGCAAGAGCCCCAGAACAAACGCAGTATGTACAAATACATCGAGGAGGCTTGGGAACAACCCCGCAAAGGCTACGTAAACGACCTTCGTGTGGAAAGGCTGAAAGAATGGCGGCGTGACCCGAATTATAAGCGTCTTGAAAGACCTACACGGTTAGATAGAGCTAGAAAATTGGGCTACAAGGCAAAGCAGGGCTACGTTGTCGTAAGAGGTAGAGTACGCCGAGGCGGTAGACGTCGGTCCAGAGCAAAGGGTGGACGTGGGCCTACAAGATTGGGTTTCAAAAAACTAACTCCCAGAAAGAGTATTCAGCGTATAGCTGAAGAGAGAGCCGCTAAGAAGTACGTCAATCTTGAAGTTTTGAACTCATACTGGGTAGCCGACGACGGGCGTTACAAATATTACGAGGTAATATTGGTAGATCCGCACCATCCCGTGATCAAAAGCGACCCAAAGATCAATTGGATCTGCGAAAATCATCAAAGAGGACGTGTTTTCAGAGGACTTACATCATCCGGCAAAAAATCCCGTGGTCTGAGAAAGAAAGGTAAGGGCGCAGAACGCTCAAGACCATCAAAGAGAAAAACTGAACGCTGATATGGACGCAGCATACTTACTGGACACACAGCTTTACGCCCTTTTCTTCATCATCGGGGCGTTAACAGTTAAGTCGCTCACCGAGATGAAGAACTGGGCAAGCCGCAGAGATATATGGGAATTGTGGTTTGCATTCCTGATCATATTCATCGTACACGATGTAGCACTGCGACCCTACAGACTGAGAGAACTCGGGGCTAAATGGCTTTTGATCTCTGGAACGCTAGCATTATTTTACTTCAAAGAGATCGATTTCATCGTGAGAGATGATAAGATAGCTCTGCTGGCAGTTATGTCGATACTACCGCTGCAGGAAATTGCACTTTTTATCGCTCTCTATCTTGTCCTTGTTCTAGCCTTGAAAAGACACCTAAAACACGGCTTTAGTCACGCCAGTAAGATACCCACCATGCCTTTATTGACCACTTCGTTGATCTCCGTGCTGTTGATTTCCATCTTCGTGATCGGTATTGGGTAAAAATTATAACCGTATCGATAACTACAGAGCTAAAAACGGTATTAGATATGAAAAACATCATCGCTAAAACGAAGTCGCTTAAGGGTTCGCCCTATCTGTTTCCAGCATGTATAGCCACTATACTCGGTATATCGGCGGCTCTGATAGTGATATTATCCACTTTGTATGCATTCATAATACCCATCGCAGCCGTTCTCGTGCCTTTAAAATTGTATGGTATCACCAGTGTAAAGAAGATATTCGTAATGGGTGCCTTATCTATAATCATCATCGCTTTGACCGTGGCCGGTATCCAGATATATTTCATATACTCTCGAACTCCGGAGATGTTAGACTCGGAATACCTTTCAGCGGGCACAGTGGATCAGCTGTACGGAGACCAGGAAACAACCTTTTACTTTACAGTCGATGTGGCCGACCATATACATGAAAATCACACTGTTTATCTTAATTTTACTTTTCCAGGAGAAGGATTCGACCCACAGTATATAGAGGGGAACGAGATGGATCCGATCCCTTCCGATAACAACTCTTACCACCGAGAGATCGTGTTCGATGAGAATCCCGTCAATCACTTCTTTGCCGTACGTATCGAAGATGGTAACGGAACGGTATGGAACACCACCGAAACCGGTTTCGGACCGGTTATAATCTCTAAGGCTCACTTTGGCAGCTTCATGTTCTTGAGGCTCTCAACAGCGCCCTTTTTGATGTTCATGCTTTTACTCTCTTTGGTTTGGTGGAAACAGCAGGTAGAAGACGGAAGATTTGCCAGCACCAAAGGACTCGAAGAAAAAGAGAAGGGGCTGGAGGACGCGTGTCCAAAGTGCGGCACGCTTCTATATGGAGCCGATGAGTGTTCCGAATGTGGGTGGGAAAAGAGTGAGATCGACAAAAAGCTGGCAGAAAGAGAAAAGAGAGATCTGATCGAATGCCCTAACTGCCGCGAGTTGATAGGATCGGATCAAAGTTCGTGCGAACACTGTGATTGGGAACTTGAGGGATGAGACCATGGAGATAGAACGAAGAAATTATCTTATCTTTCTCACTTTAACGATACTATACGCAGCCATGATATTCGTGTTATCTGCCTCTTCGAGTCCGCCGGGATCCGAAGAGGGCAAGGCGGCGATCCCTTATTTCTCTCGTATCGCTCATACAGTACTTTACTTCGGTTTTGCATTCTGCGTTTTTCATACGTTGGAGTACTATCCCGAAGAACTCTCCGTCGATCCGTACCTGTTAACTTTTGTAGTCACTCTACTTTACGGGATCAGCGACGAGATACATCAGTATTTCGTGCCGTACCGTACTTTTTCTGTAATAGATATCTTCTTCGATGCACTGGGTGGATCATTATTATTAGCGGTCATGTACTTCGTACGCCGCCATAGAAGTAAACTATTTTAAGCCGCGGACTATAAGTTATAACCGTGATAAACATGGAATTGAAAAGTGTAAAAGTGACGAAAGAGGAGGAAATGAACGTTATAATAGGCCAGAGTCATTTCATAAAAACGATTGAAGATATATACGAAGCTCTAGTGAGTGCCGTTCCCGGTATCAAATTCGGTGTGGCATTCTGCGAGGCTTCCTGCGACCGACTGGTAAGGTTCGATGGAACCGACGATAAATGCACAGATATAGCGGTAAAGAACGCCAGGGCCATCAATGCAGGACACGTATTCGTAATCGTGCTGGACGGCGTATATCCCATCAATGTATTGAACAGGATCAAAGATGTTCAAGAAGTGTGCCAAGTCTTCTGTGCCACTGCGAACCCCCTGGAGATCATCGTTGCCGAGAACGAAAGCGGCAGGGGAGTCATAGGTGTCATCGACGGCAGCCCTACTGTAGGGGTCGAATCAGACGAAGACAAAGAATGGAGAAACGGTCTGCTGCGAAAGATCGGGTATAAGAAGTGATTTATAGTGGTGTATATCTGGTTTTGTCGTGAAAGAAGAAGGAATCCATAATCCCGCTCAGAGTAACATTGAATATATTTGGATCAAGGAGGCAAAAACATGGAAAAATTAACGCTAGATAAGTTGGAATCACATCTGTGGGAATCAGCAAACATACTTAGAGGGAGCATAGATTCTTCAGATTACAAGAATTACATATTCGGATTGCTGTTCTTGAAGAGGTTGAGTGACGTCTTCGAGGATGAAGCTAAAAAAATTGAAAAGGAAACCGATAGTGAATGGCTGGCTTGGGAAGATCCTGACCAGCACACCTTCTTTGTTCCCGAGAGAGCCAGATGGGGTCACATCAAGGAACAAGAGAGGGATATCGGTGCCACAATCAACAAAGCTTTCGAGGCTTTGGAGGACAATAACGCTATACTCGAAAGTGTTTTGGTTAACATAGATTTTAACGACAAAGAGAGGCTGCCTGACAACATACTGAGTAGATTGATAGCTCACTATTCCAAGATACGTTTGGGCCACGAAGATCTTGAAGATCCCGACATGCTCGGTAGAGCATACGAGTACTTGATAAGACAGTTCGCCGACGACGCCGGTAAAAAGGGCGGAGAGTTCTACACTCCCAGGGGCGTTGTGAAACTTATCGTTGAAATATTAGACCCGAAAGAGGGTATGCGTATCTACGACCCGTGCTGCGGTTCGGCAGGTATGTTGATCTACTCTGCTATGCACCTAAAAGATGAAAACGGAGATCCTGCCAATATCTCGTTGTTTGGTCAGGAGAAGAACCTTAACACCTGGGCTATCGGTAAGATGAATGTACTTTTACATGATATACCGGATGCCCAGATAGAGAAAGGAGATACCATGAGAGACCCGAAATTCCTTACGGAAGACGGGGATCTGATGCTATTTGACAGGGTGATAGCTAATCCCATGTGGAACCAGAAAGAATGGAGCAAGGATTATCTAGAAAAATCCGAGCCCTACGGTAGATTCAAGTACGGTATACCTTCAAAAAGTTCAGCCGATTGGGCCTGGATACAGCACATGCTGGCCAGTTTGAATCAAACTGGTAAGATGGGTATCGTTCTGGACAACGGTGTTCTGTTCAGAAGTGGATCCGAAGGAAAGATACGTAAATTGGTAGTTGAGGACGACCTTGTTGACGTGGTCATCGCGCTGCCGCCCAACTTGTTCTACAATACTTCTTCACCCGGGACCATCCTAATACTGAACAAGGAAAAGCCGGAAGAAAGAAAGGATAAGATCATATTTGTTTACGCTGAAGAACAGTACAAGGAAGGCAGTGCCCAGAACTTCCTGGAAGACGAGCACATCCAGAAGATATTAGACGCTATCAATGAATACTCGGATGTGGAACGTTTCTGCCGTGTTGTTGGCACGGAAGAGATCGAAAAGAACGACTTCAATCTGAACGTTCCCAGGTACGTTGATACTATAGGGCCGGAGGAACCGATCGACGTGAACGAAGCGTGGGGCGAGTTGAAAGCGGTTGAGCAGGAACGGTACGAAGTTACGACAAAGATGGAAGGATATCTGGAGGAGATCGGGTATGAACGAGGGGGGTAATATAAGTGATAAACTCGACGGGTGAAAGATGATGGATAAAGATGAACTGGACATGATTTTGGCTGAGGGAGAGGGGTACATGATAGAGTTCAAAGAAAGGGCGCGTGGTTTTGAGAAAGACATGGTCGCCTTCGCTAATTCATCAGGCGGTAAAATTTTCTTAGGCGTTACAGACGATAGCAAAATCAGAGGCCTAGATATGACCAATAGACTAAGGTCTCAGATTCAAGACATGGCTAATAACTGCAATCCGAAGATAAAGATAATAACTGAGGAGATGGAAGATATTTTGATAATAGATG
>CAYVTG010000053.1:8724-13791 GCA_964454575.1 uncultured Thermoplasmata archaeon | reverse complement strand
CATTGTAGTAGATTTCAATACGGCATAGCCAATATGGTATTTTTGTCCCAAAGCCTTTCCAAACACAATCTTTATATATGAAAGAATGTTGAACAAGATACCTTACGCTGTAGGAGGTACTGATAGTACCATAAATACTACAGGGGGTTTTAACTTTGGCAAAAACAAAAACATTGAAGGCCGTTAAAAAGGCTCTGGAAAAAGCACCTCAAAGGAATTTCACCGAGAGTGTCGAGATAGCTATTAATCTGAGAGACATAGATCTTTCGAAACCAGATAACCGGGTTGATAAGGAGATCATACTTCCTAACGGACGTGGAAAGATCATCAAAGTCGGTGTGTTCGGAAGTGGCGATCTTGCACATAAAGCGAAAAAAGTAGCGGATACCGTGATAGAGCCGGAGAACCTACGTGAATTGGCAGATGACAAGACAAAGGCACGAAATATTGTTTCAGAGCATGACTTTTTCATCGCTGAACCACCTATGATGCCGGTTATAGGTAAAGAACTCGGTTCAATATTAGGTCCGAAGGGAAAGATGCCAACGCCTTTTACTCCTAACATGGACATAGAAGATACGGTCAATTCTCTAAAGAATACCGTTCGTGTAAGATCAAGAGATAAAAGAACATTCCACGCACCCATAGGTAATACAGATCTGGGTGAAGAAAAGATAGCAGAGAACATAGACCTGGTGATAGGGCGTATTATCGAAGACCTAGAAAGAGGTAGAATGAACATACACAGCGTGTATGTGAAGACGACTATGGGCCCAGCGGTTAGGTTGATGTGAGGGGATCATTATGAATATACCTGTTTGGAAGAAAGATGAGGTAGAACGATTGACTGACCTTCTAAAAAACAGTCCGGTAGTAGCTGTTGTTGATATCGAAGGTATACCGGCTTTACAATTACAACAGATGAGGGCTAAACTCAGAGACACACTTGTACTCACTGTTTCAAGAAACACATTGATCCAAAGAGCTTTGGAGCGTGTGCAAGAAAATAGAGATAATATAGATACATTACAGGATCATCTCAGCGGCCAAACCGCTTTGATCGCTACAGAAATGAATCCGTTCAAACTTTTCAATCGGATGGAGGATACAAAAACCAACGCCCCGGCTAGCGGAGGAGAGATAGCCTCTTCGGATATCAAAGTTCAGAAGGGGAACACGCCTTTCAAACCCGGCCCTATCGTTGGTGACCTTCAAAAGGTTGGGATTCCAGCGGCTATCGAATCCGGTAAGGTTGTCATCAAAAAAAGTAGGACCGTTGTTAAGGAAGGCGAAGAGATATCAGCCGACCTTGCAAAAATGCTAACAAGGCTCGATATAAATCCGGTAATAGTAGGATTAAATCTTCGTATAGTTTATGAAGACGGAATACTTTTCGACAGAGACACTTTAGATGTGGATCCTGCCGAGATAAAGGACGATATCAAGCGGTGTATAAGCGAGGCTTTCAACCTTTCAGTATTCGCGGCATATCCGACCAAGGATAACATAACAACATTGTTACAGAAGGCTCATATGGATTCATTCAGCCTTGCCATGAACTCGGATATGATCGTGGAAGAAACCTTAGAACTTAAACTATCTGAAGCTCAGATGAAGATGCTCGTATTGGCAGCTAAGTTAGATCCAGCATCCCTAGACCCAGAATTGTTAGAGATGTTGGGGATCGAGCAAGAAGTAGCCGAAGAAGAACAAGTCGAAGAACCAAGTGAAGAACCAGGTGAAGAACCGGTCGAAGAACCAGGTGAAGAACCGGTTGAAGAACCAAGTGAAGAACCGGGTGAAGAACCGGTTGAAGAACCAAGTGAAGAACCGGGTGAAGAACCGGGTGAAGAACCAGGTGAAGAACCGGTTGAAGAACCAAGTGAAGAGTCGGTTGAAGAACCAAGTGAAGAGCCGGTTGAAGAACCAAGTGAAGAGAAAGATGACGATAGTGAGAATGAAGAAGATAATAATGAGGACGAAAAGAACTCATCAGATAATGAATAGACACTAATAGGAGGCAAAAATATGGAATATGTGTATAGTGCGATGGTGCTGCATTCAGCAGGAAAAGAAATAGATGAAGCGGGGATATCAGGTATCCTCAAAGCTGCAGGTATTGAACCGGACGAGACGAGGATAAAGGCTTTAACAGCATGTCTCGAAGGGATAGATATAGATGAAGCCATAAAGGAAGGTATCGCTATGCCTATGGCGGCAGCAGGACCCGCAGCTACAGCAGAAGCACCAGCAGCAGAAAAACAAGAAGAAGAGGAAGAAGAGGACGACAGAGACGAAGATAAGGAGCAGGAAGAGGCAGCGGCTGGACTCGGTTCGTTATTTTAAACGGGAAGATTCCACCCTCCCAACCCCTTTCTTGGGGCCTTATCAGTTCTAAGTCCACTTAAAGTTTGATTTTCCACAAACGTTATAAAGACTAGATTAGTTAGGGATATCTAATCTAAAAATGGGGCGTAAACAAATGAAATCTTTGATAAATGATGCACTCTCTCGTGAAGATAGAGAAAAAACAGAACCGTGTAATGACGAAACTGATCTTGAACTACAAAATATTCTAGAAGGTCTGCGTACCAAGGTATACATCGTAGGAGTCGGCGGTGCCGGTTGTAATACCATCAACCGGATCTTCGACGAAGGTATACAGGGTGCCGAGCTGATCGCAGCTAATACGGACGCGCAGCACTTGTTAGGAGTAAGGGCAAACCGGAAGGTTTTGATCGGAAGAAAATTGACCAAAGGACTAGGGGCAGGGGCCAAACCGGAGATGGGAGAAAAGGCGGCCTTGGAATCCATGGAAAGTTTCAATGAGATCATCCAAGACCCTGATATCGTCTTTATCACATGTGGTTTGGGCGGAGGAACAGGCACCGGAGCTGTAGGACCAATAGCACAGCTTGCTAAAGAAAGAGGCGCGCTGACCATCGCTATCCTAACAACACCCTTTACAGCCGAGGGAAAATCTCGTGCTAAAAACGCAGATTGGGGTCTAAGAAGGGTAAAGAATCATGTAGACACGGTCATCACGATCCCAAATGATAAATTGGTCGAATTAGCACCGCGTTTATCATTGAACAACGCCTTCAAAGTGGCTGACGAATTACTGATGCACTCCATCAAAGGAATGACCGAGATGATTACGATGCCAGGCCTTGTCAATCTTGATTACAATGATCTGAAAACCATCATGGAAGGCGGTGGTACGGCCATGATAGGTATAGGCGAATCTGACGCAATAGCCAACACCAGGGCAAAAGAAGCCATAGATCGTGCAATAAATTCACCTCTTCTGGACGTAGATATATCCGGAGCACGCGGAGCTTTGATAAACGTCACCGGTGGTCACGATATGACGATAAAAGAAGCCGAGATGGTTGCAGAAGAGATCGAAAAACGGATAGATCCAAAGGCGAAGATCATCTGGGGTTGTAATGTTGATCCGAGTAATGATAAAAGCATCAAGGTCATGCTGGTAACAACGGGCGTCAAGTCGAACCAGATTTTCGGCCGAGAACTAGAGCATGACGATAAAGTGGAAAAAGTTAGTTAATCTGCAGCCGCTTTTGAGCCGATGACGTCGTAGATCAACCTTGCCGCAAGATTAGATGTGATACCACCATGATCGAAATGAGGACAGGTTTCTACTATATCTACTCCTACAAGATGATCCGATAGTTTTCCTATTATCCTTTTACAGACGATAGGCTCCAAACCGTATGGCTCGGGATTACCTACACCAGGTGCATATGACGGATCAAAAACATCCATATCGATAGAGAGGTAAACCCTTTCACCGTTTATCTTCTCGCAGATTTCATCGATCACATCCGGGTTTTTCAAGATATCTTGAGAGGTCAAATAAGGTGGTCGCTCTATCATCGATACATCTTGTGAAAGCGACCTTACACCTAGTACATTTAATCCTCGAATAGGTAATTCGGATATCCTCCTAGTGGGTGTTGCGTGTGATCTCTTTAAGCCTTCATACGTGTCTCGGTAATCCAAGTGTGCATCTAGTATGATCACATGGACATCTTCAAAGGCGGATACCGCATATGGCGATAAAGAATGCTCACCGCCTATGACGATAGGAAACTTGTTTTTTTCCATTATATCTGTAACTACACTCCTTAGTTCATCCCCCATATCTTCTACATCATCATGTTCGGATAAGTTTCCCTTGTCGTGGATATACATATCTGATAGAGAGATATCGTATTCCATCATGTATGGCTCAAAACAATAGGATGCACGTCTTACTTCTTCCGGTCCATCTGCGGCACCGGGACGGAAAGAAGATGTTTTGTCAAAAGGCACGCCTAGTATCACATACTCTGCACTATCGTATCCCGTTTGGGCACATGCAAACTTGTTCATACTCTGGTGATTTTTTTCCTACCCATTGTTTCCATGTAATCTATTTCTTGGCCCTGTTCGATATTCTCCATTATCTCGCTGTCATCCACTTGTAGAGTAAAAATATCATATGTGGTCAGATCCATGATCTTAACTTCATCTCCGGACATGCTTACCACCTGTCCTTTATTCTTCTCTATTATAGGTACCTTAACCTTGTGTGTAACCGGACTTATCAAGCTGTGTTTTTTCCCGTCAAAGAGACCAGTGGCTTCCAGGCGGGCTTTTGATTCACCGTGTTTTCCAGGTTTAGACGTATCTATCTTCTTTATCCTACAAGGTTCATCGTCTATCACTATGTAATGGTTTACCTTGAGATTCCGTATTTCGTTTTGTTCCCATGCCATATTATCTACCTTAAAGATATCATATTTTATTATAAAGATTTTGTATGCTTAGACTATTCCACACCGACCTCTTCGGCCAATTTTTCCGCAGTTTCAACGTGTTTTCTCAGTACGGCCAAACCGCGATTCCAGAATTCCGGATCACTGATGTCTACTCCTACTCGATCTAACAGCTCTTCAGGATTTTCCGAGCCACCACGTTTGAGCATGTCCATGTATTTTGGTACGAAGGCGTCTCCTTGTTCTTTGTAGAGGTCGTACAGAGCAAGTACAAGAAGTTCTCCGA
>CAYVTG010000053.1:0-8714 GCA_964454575.1 uncultured Thermoplasmata archaeon | reverse complement strand
CCGAAGGCATATGCATAACAATAGAACGGATAGTGCACGAAGTGTAGTACATAGGACCACCACCAACCGTAATCTTCTGTCAGTTCTACCGAATCACCGAACTGTTCTTGGTTGGCTTCCAACCAAAGCTGATTTATCACTTCGTAGGAAAGTTCACCTTCTTCTTCTCTTTTAGCATGAAGTTTCTGCTCGAACCGGGTCATCACTATCTGTCTGAACACCGTGGCAAAATCATCTTGTAATTTGTTTCCGAGAAGAGTTAACTTGGTCTGCGGGTCATCAACTTCGTCCATCATCTTATCGAAAAGTAACATCTCTCCGAATACGCTCGCCATCTCGGCAGTGGTGAGAGGAGTACTCTGTTGAAGATATCCTTGTTCTCTGGAAAGGTATTGATGGACGCCGTGACCGAGTTCGTGGGCCATGGTCATCATATCTCTGGTTCGGTCCGTAAAGTTGAGTAATATGTAGGGATGTACGGATGGTATGGTACCTGCGCTGAAAGCGCCTCCCCTTTTTCCCGCCTTCAACTCGGCGTCGATCCAACCGTTGTCAAAAAATTCTTCGGCTATCTCTCGCATCTTAGGAGAAAACTTTTCGTAGGCCTCCAGAACCTTTTTCTTACTGCCTTCAAAAGTAGTCTCGGGTGTTCCTCCCGGCATCGGGCAGTATCGGTCATAATCGTATAGTTTTTCGATATCCATTATCTTACGTTTCAAATTGTAGAAACGATGTACGACGTCTACGTTATCCACACACGCTTTTATGAGTGCATCTACGGTTTCCTTCTCTACACGGTTATCTAAATTACGAGGAGTCATCGGATTGGGATATCCTCTGAAATCACCGACGGTCGCATGGTTTAGCACTATGTTATTGAATATGAAGGTTAACACTTTATTCTTACCCTTTAATGCTTCTGTGACGCCTTTGGCCGCTTTCTTTCTCTTGTCTCTGTCAACATCATATAATAAAGAGAGAGCTTGATCCAATACCATCTTCTTTTCCTGCCCCTCTATATCCACCCCTATGTCACCTATGGTTTCATCGAATAATCTCACGAAAGCTTTTTTACCGGTATTCTGAAGAGATTCTATTATCTGTTCTTCACTCTCCGAGAGCATGTAAGGTTTGTATTTTCTCCAATGTCTTAGGAAGTTCTTGTACTTATCCAGAGCTTCATCGTTAATGTAATCCTCCGCCTTTTTATCGTCTAGTGATTGCCACTCTAGCTCGAAGAAAATGAGTTTGTTCTTTAATTCGCTGGATTTTTGCTGTGATTTGGCGTATAAAGCACCTCTTTCCTGTTCCTGAGTATTTTGTGAATAGTAAAGCACAGCGAAGTTACCCACTCGATCCATGGTCTCGTGGATATCTTCCAGCTCCTTGACGGCTTCTCTTAATTTATCCGGGCTTAACTCAGCGTTTTTCAATTTTCCGTCATATTTCTCTCTGAACTTATCTGCCCGTTCGAGAGCTGCGTCTATGTCTTTTTCTAAATTTGGATCGTCGATACCTTCGTAGAGATCCGTAAGATCCCATGCGATACCTTCGGCACTACTGGTTGCTTTTTGGCTCATAATCTCACTTGCACTATGGAATACCTCATTTATGATAAAGTTTCCCATCAACCTTTGGAGTAAAGTTATAATTCCTCAAAATAATCGTCGATATCTTTCATCAACATATTCTTCTTGAACGGTGGTAATATCAGATATCCAGGATTTCGTTGTAAGTCTATGGGCGGTCTTGAAATATCGTCCTTATCGATGAAGCCGTGGGATAAGAAGAAACGTCGAGCACCGGGATTGATAGGTTTAGTTATCAAATATCCTGGTGTCTCGCGTACTGAAAGAAGTAAAAGCCTATAGCCGATCTTCTTTTTCCTTCTGGCTTTTGACGTTTCTATGGATCTAAGAACGTAAACAGGCTCTCCGTCTTTTGCAGAACTGTCCCATTCCTCTACATATACCCATGCTATCACATTACGGTCTTCGACGCAAAATACCAATATGGGTCTGGGAAATTTTCGGAGCCATGCCTTGAAAGTACTTTTGTACGAGATTATACCTAGCTCTTTTAAAAAAGATAAACGTTCCCCCCCTGTTTCGTCTATCTTGAAACTGTCAACCTCCTGCGGGTTGAACAGTTTGATGTAACTGTGTTCTCTCTGCCGAGCTATTATCTCCAAGGAAAACAACCGCTGATTCTATTCTGGATATAATATCCACACGCAGTCGTTGTTCCGCATGGTCATGTTGAGCTCTGTTTCTGTTACACCAGCCTTTTCCAAAAGTATCGGCAGCCACTCTTCAGGTGCGCGTTTGTTGTCCGCATTCGGTGTTACCGCTTCTATCTGAGCGTATCTTACACGCCTTCCAGCTACCTTTATCCTTTCTGCAGCTGCTCTTCTGAATGTTTGGTGTATGATACACTGAGAATCCACCGCTCCGGGTTTGACAGTAGCGTTGTAGAATTCAGCAACTTCTTTGTGGATCCCTGCGAATTCTCCTACCCTTTTTGTGTATTCCTGCCAACCACTGGTGAATGGGCATGTCTGTGTCACTACACAATTGTCCGTCGGGCATTTGATAGTTTCAAAGGCAGAGATTATCGATTCTCCTTTCTGCAGGCTGTTCAAAAAGTCATCCCAGCTAGAGTATTCTTCCTTGGGCATACTTTTGGCTAGGGAATTGGCTAGACTCATCAGATAGTTGTTCATACCTGCTGCGCCCTGCTTGTCGCCGATATCTTCCAAGAAAAGATAAGCGGCTACATCGACGAATGGGTTGTGTTTACCTAGTTGTTCTAATCTTTCTTCGTGCATGTTTATTCAGCCTCCTCTTTGCCTCTTAGTCTTGCACCCTTCATAAGGATACCATAAACACAGGCATAATTCCTCAAAAGACTCCTAACGTATTCAGGATTTATCCCGATACGTTCAAGACTTTGGATGGCGATCTTCGTGTCACCTCGGAATCCACGGTTAGCCAGTTGAACACATTCAAGAGGTTGATTTTCAACCGTGATGTTCTTCGATACTTCGGATCTGAACTTCTGGTGGATCACACAGAAGTTACATACCGCCGTGTTCTGAACAGTATTGTTATACTCTTCTGCTACTGCTCTATCCGCTTCTGGGATCTCGCCGACGCTGTACCTGATCCTTGCTATGGTGGGTGTGAATACGCACGTTTCCAATGCATATATATACCCTACGACATCGCCGTCGACATCCGTGATCGCCAGGTCTGTAAGGGCGACTACATCACCCTCTATCGAGTACGCCGTTCTGCCTTCTTTCAATGCTACGTTGAAAGAGGGCCAACCCATGTAAGCTTCTTCTCCTATCCGCTTAGCAAGGTTCTCGCCTACTCGAGACCAATATTGTATGGCTCCTTCTATTCCCGCTTTTTCGCTCATATTTTTTATCAGAGATACTAATGCTACATCTAGCAACTTATTCCACCTCCGTAGTGTTTGTTGCTTTAATATATATGGTCCACCGATTTCTTTTGACGGTGGTTATTTTATCGTTATCTATGAGTTCGTTCAGTATGTCCTGGATCTCGGCCTTGTCTAATTCCTCGATCTCCCTATTCAATCTGGCCAAAGTACATCCATCGTCAGGGATGCTTTGGAGGACTAGTTCCTCATTTGATGGTGATCTAATTTCCTCATCGGATATTTCATCTTCCGACTCATCCGATCCGTTCTCATCTACTGTTTCTGTTTCTTCTAACTGACCCGACGTTTCTTTGTCCGATCCTTCCCCTTCGATCCTTTCGTATATATCCCAACGCCCTCGTTTGTATTCCGTGATCAATCCCTTCTCCACTAGAGAACTCAGTTTTTCATCTACACCGTCGACCATCTCTCCTACTTCTTCGCCGATGGACTTGGAAGTTGCACCTCCTTCCGGTATAGCAAGATATACGAATCTCTCTTCATCCGGTATATCTTCAAGTTTTATGCCCTCATCCTTCTCTTCGTCTTCTTCGGATGTGATATTATCCAATCTGTCAACTTCTATATCAAGTATAGTAGATATCTCTACCATCTTTTCTTCCAGTCTCTTTTTGTCCTCTTCAAATTTGTCCAATGATTCAAGCCGCTCTTCCAATGTCTGAAGAACTGTGAGTGAATCTTCAAATGTCTTCATCCTTTCATCAAAAACAGAGAGACGTTCGTCTACTTTCTCCATGAGTTGATCTTCCATGGATCGCATATCTTCACGTATCTCATTGACTCTGTTGTTGAACTGGCTGGAAAATGAAGAAACTATCTGGGTGGCATTGCTGACCGTGGTCTCCAATTTGTTTGTTTTGTGTATGAGTTTAGTGACTTTATCGATAGCGAACTCCAAGCTTTTAGATTTCATCATCGCTCTAAAGTTCTTTGGTTTATAGCCTGGTATATGTTCAACAAGCTTCGTAAGTAATTCTGTATAAGTCGAATGTACCTGCTTGGCAGATATCAATTTTTGTTCGATGCTCGGTACGAGATTGCGTACGTTGATCCTTTTGCCGTCGTATTGGAATAACTCACTTCCACTAGTACGGCTTCTCATCATTTCAAGGGCATCCCTTACCTTTTGATCCGTATCATGGGTGCCCAGGTTCTTTCTCATAGTGTTTATCACATCTTCGAGAGTGGTTTCGTATACACCTTCAAGGATATTAGGTGGTATCTTTGATACGTCCAGAGATTCACCGAAGCCTATCTCCCCCATAACATCATGTAGTTTCTTATCCACATCTTGGATATCTTTACGAGCGCGACCAACACCCTGCTTCATCACTTCTGGCTCCACCTTACTTTCAGCCTCTTTTTTGACTTCACGCAACTTTACTTCCGTGTCTTCCATGAAGCCTTGAAGGTTCTTCCTCAAAGAGTGTATATTATCTTTAAACTGGCTGTAATCGGTCTCTATATTATGTAACACATTGATTATCTCATTCTCCCACTGGCCGGATCGGTTTTTCTTCTCGTTAGAGTCCGTTATTTCTACAGCTTCTTCCATGATCTTCCTCATAGGAATTTCTTCATCTTTCTATCCAATTCCATCTTCCATAATTTCTTGTATTCTTCTGCCTGTATATCGCCGATCATCTTTCTGAGATGGTTATCCACCACTTTATCTAAAAATAACTGCCAAGATTGGTCATCCATATATGGTGCCGAAGAACCCAATTCGTTAAAGGTCACTGAAATTATCTGGTCCACCTGCCCTACTCCTATGGATTTCTTGATCTTATCTTTTATGAATTCGAGTATTTTCATGTTCTTTTTGTACTGTCGTGTATGCTTGAAACGTTCCACGAAAAGCTGTCTCGTTAGCTTCTTTAAGTCTTCCTGCACCTCTTCTGGATAATCACTTAATATGTCCTCGGCCATGGGCTTCTGTTCGAAGATATGACACAGTATAATGGTGGTATTTACAACATCTTCGATGAGCGGGCCCATCTCTGTGAGATCTCCACTACTCAACATCAAACTAGCAAGGAAGGCGTTGTCACCGACCGCAGCAACTATGGCCGTACCACCCTTCCATCTTTCTAACGATATCTCAAGGTCTTCGACCTTTAATTTTCCGCATAGGTTGGGAAGATTGGAACGAAAAGTGCTCAACAGACTATACTGAGGCGGCGTAAGATCTTCCGGGATGGAAGAAGCGAATATCCTCCCGTCGATGCCCATAAATAGGTTTATATCTATATCTGTTCTTTTTCTCAGATTATATAGAACCATCTCTAGCATGTACTTCAGTTGGGAGACGTTCTCAGCCTCCATCCGTCTGTCAAGTTCCTTTCTTTTCATGCAGATAGCCTCGTTTTACTTCTATTCTCTATGTTCCGACAGGATTATCTCGAGTATTTCGTCGGGAGAGTAATTATAGCTCCAACCGTCGCGCATACGCTGAAGTTTTTCTATCACTTCATCGGGAACTTCCAATGCCTTGGCTGTTTCCAAAGCATTTTCAAAGGATTTATCATAGTCGCCCTTGGCTTCTTCCTTTATCTCAACTGGTGTCGATCTTACGACAACACCTGCTCCTCTTACAAATACGTAAGGATAAAGACCTTCGCCGTGATTAGTTCCTCTCATCTTTATTATCTTAAAGGTACGGTTGAAGGCACCGCCAACGGGGAAATACTCCAGATGGAAAACACCATCGGAAAGATATATCGGAAGTAGTACATCCTCGCCCACGATCTCACCGGGTTTTGAATGTTCTTCCACCGTCGCCATCACAGTCCCCAATTCTTTCAAAGGTCTAAAGAGTTTTTCCAGTAATTCTCTTTGGCCGAGTCTGTCTTCTGTTGACCATATGACAGGTGTAAGAGGATCGATCACAACTCTTGTTTTTATGTCGTAATCTTTCCTAGCTTTGACTAGTTTAGGAAGTTGTTCTTCTATCATCTCTTTGAAGTTTTGGCCGCTTAGGTGTATGAAGAAAAGGGATTCCTCGTGGTGCTTCTTCATATCCCATCCCATCATCTCGGCTTCCTTCATGATCTGTTTTGGATTTTCTTCAAGGGTAACGAATAGCGCTTGCTCACCTTTTTCGATCCCTTTCATAGCGAACTGTATCGCGAAGGTCGTCTTACCTGTACCGCTAGCACCTACAACCGTGATAGCTGTATTCTCTATCAGGCCACCTTCGATTATCTGATCGACGCCGTATATTCCCGTTTGTATCCTGTTAACCATCTTTTCTCACCTCTATTCTTTATCTTTTTTTTCCTCACTGCCTTTGACTGTTTTTGAAACTAATTGTGCAAAACTTGAACTGCGCTCGGCTTCGTTGAGTAGATTTACTACTTCTGAGCCTTTGATATCTTCTTCTGTCACGGAATCATCTACACTACTCCGTAGTGCTTCTGCAAAGGATTCCGTATCCGCTATCTTGGACGAAATCTGACTCATGGTCTTCCAAGGAGGTTCGATCTCCTCAGCATCTCTGTCTATCACACTCTTTCCATATTTGTAATAAGTCTGCCCTATCTTTGTGAGCGTCATGTCTTCTTCGAGTACATGATATGACTTCAGTGTATCTATCCGATATTTTAACTCGTCTTCGACGATACCCAATTCTGAAGTGATTTCTTCCGGCTCCTTTTCTTTTTTGATGCATTCGATGATCTCTTCGTCTCTTGAATCGAGGGCTATCCGATAGACTGCTAATGGTTGAAGGTCGACTCTGAAAAGGCATTTTGGATGTCCTAAATTTTTACATTCTGTTTCCACTACTTCGGATGGTATGCCCATATCTTCCGTGAAGAATTCGGCAAGGGCATCCGCTACTATGTAGCAAGTCTTCTTATCCTTTACATCCTTGTATATATCGAGTACAGGACTATTTTCATTTGAAATAGTAAGAGTGAAATTATCCTTGGAAACTACTCCTAGCTGGCCGAGACCTATCTCCTTAAAGAGTTCCTGCATGAACTGGAAGACCGCGGTGTTTTCAACCTGATTGGTAGTTTCGGATTTCAGTAATTTCCTGGTCTCCGAGATAGGGACCTTCGAGTTTTCAACGGCTGTGTTTATCACCGATTCAAGTTTTGCTAGATTCGCCAATGCGTAGAACTTTTGGGCCAATCCTACATCTTCATTAGAAACGGATCTCTCCACTCAGTCCCCTCCCACTATACCTATAAACTTCTTTCCTTTGTCGGTCAATCCTTGACCGTCTAGATACCCCTCTTCCTTCGCCCTTTCCAATAACTCTTCTATCTCTCTTTTGGTAAGTTTCAGTATATCTGCAAGGGCATCGATCTTGTTGATACCAACATTCCACATCTTTACTACGCTCACCATAGGGTCCTCATCTACGCACTGATTTTCCACGTAGGGTAGGAGTAAGTGACGGAGTGCGAGTATCCTTTCGGCATATTCTCCCTCAACTCGTATCTTTATAGATGGTAACCTGAACTCTATTTCAAGAGGGTCTTTTGCTACTATGTTTATACTCTGTAATTTCCTTATAGGGATCTCATACCATCGGTCCCCTTCACGGAAAAATATGTCGGATAATGACAGATACAACTCTCCCTTTTTGCTTTTCACATCGATATACACATCAGAGTGTTCCTGCTTTATGATGAATCGAACATTATCTACCTTTTGAGCTTTCATTCCGAGGATTATATTGTACCGTAGGTTAAAAAGATTTCGCTATTTTAAGTGCTGTATTTAATTATGGCATATATTATAAACGTACCATCCAGACATCTCGATCTGCTATTATGGTATAATCTGTAAATGTTATGAGAAATCTATCACCAATCTATCTATATTTAGTATCGGCTTCTTACTTTTTCCTTCTCTCTTCAAAGCTATGATGCCGTATCCTTCCAGTGCCTTTACGTCATCGTAAACATTTTTGTAATCTCTTTTCAAGAGCTCTGACAATTCCTTGATAGAATCAACATCGTTTTTTGATAGGAAGGAAAGCATCTCTACACGCCTGGGAGTTAAACTAGATATGGCGTTCGGAGATCTGGAGATATACTCGAATGAATATTTGGCTCCTTTTTTCAGAGAATCGAGTATCATATATTCATCTACCGTCTCGGGTATCCGACAACCGGATCTAAGTGCTCTCTGTTTGAGTTTTTCAGGATCGCCGTGTGCAGAGATTATATCGTCTTTTAGATCTTCGATATCTCGGTCGCTATACTTCTTTATCATTCTAAGCATATTCGTTT
>CAYVTG010000052.1:0-14218 GCA_964454575.1 uncultured Thermoplasmata archaeon | reverse complement strand
AATCAAAACGAGGAAAAAGTTTATCTGTGCAGGGGATATAACAATGTCAAGTTATAACTTTTGCAAAAACGATCACCTCAATAATTAAAACGGCTTATCTCAATCTACGATTCTTTCAGGAAAAAACTCCAGAATAACGAAGATTAGACTACTGAAGAATTTCTCGATAACGCCTTTGGAAAGGATAGGTACAACTACAGAGAAGGTGGTGCGATCATCAAAGAAATAGAAAACACGGAAGGTATCGAAGATGTATGGGACGCTTTCTATGCGGCCCCGGATAAATTTGCTGAAAAATATGACAGAATGCGGGATAAATACCGTTGATTCGTCTTTTTATAGTGCCAAGAACTACCCTTCTTAGTTCTCGGTATTCTTACAGTCGGGATATCCCTTGCACCCCCAGAATTTTCCGTGCTTGCCATCCCTGAGTACCATCTCTTTTCCACACTCGGAGCAGCGCTTTTTTTCCTTACCCTTGACCTTCCTGGCCAAGAAGTGATCTTCAAGTGCCAGCTGGGAAAGCTCGTCGGCCTCCTCGTTGTGCTCTCTACCGACATGTACCAACTCGACGGACCTACCTTCGCCCTCAAGGCAAGCTATCAGATCTTTAACCTCTCTGTAAAGATCCTTAAGGTTACCAGATTTAACGGACCATTCTTCGTTCACCTGTTTTATCACCAACTGGGAGTCGGACCTGATGATGAGCTTATCGAACAGCAGGTCGGATCGTTTTATCCATTTCAGACCTTTGATGATAGCTGTGTACTCGGCATAGTTGTTGGTAACCCGGTCTTCGAGAAGTATTCCGTAGTCCTTCCGCATTGTTTTAGAGCCCTTCCGGACCAAATACCCATAAGATGCCACTCCGCCTTTTTTACCTCGATATGCTCCGTCGGCATACAGTATGATCGTGGTCATGGTACTCCGCTCAAGATGCATCGTCCTTATATGTATTATGATTATATGGTAGATCTCGGTAAACTGCTAAAACTTATTTACCTTATCCTCGATAGGATAGCATGGACTCGAAAACTACCCGACGGGAGAACCTGAAGGACATACTCCTAAGTCAGCTATATCTGAATAAAGAGAAGCTGAAGGCTATTCGGACACAGCAAGATGTGGAGCCTCTGCCGGTCAAGAAGGTGGCAGATAAGCTGTTCTTCACCGACGGTCATCACCGTGCCTTCACTCTCTGGAAAGATGGAGAGGAGGAAGTGGAGGTATATGAAGATACGGACGATATGGACTGGCTCCAGTATTTGATCTGCGTTGACTGGTGCCTAGAGGAGGGATTAGTGTCTATAGGGGACCTTGAAGATAGGATCCTTTCGGATGAAGAGTTTAAGGTATTATGGCTCGACAGATGTGAGGGGATGCACCAAGAAGATATTTTCAAATACGTTCATGTAAAAGAAGAAAAGGACCCTACTAAAAAGAGCGATATCTGCGAATGTATTTTACGGTCACTACCGGAATGGTTCGGTATAGAGAATGCGATAATCGACTATATAGAAGGGGTGAAAGATAAGCTATTTTTAACCATTTACGTGAAAGGCATACCTGTCGGTTTCATCTCCATGAAAGAATATAACGAATATACCAGCGAAATATACCTTCTTGGAATCGCCAAAGAGCTCCACGGTAGAGGGCTCGGTAAACGATTGTTCGATGCCGTTGAAAGGCGAATGCGCGAACAGAAGAAAAAATTCATATCGGTGGAAACACTGGGTGGATCACATCCCGACGAGAATTATAAACATACCAGGAAGTTCTACAGGGCGATAGGCTTCTACCCTTTAGAGGAGCTGACAACACTTTGGGATGAAAAAAACCCTTGCCTGGCGATGGTCAAACCATTATAATGAGCTTCCCGAATTCGAGAGTTTAAATGCCCCTAAGTACTGGCTGGAGGTTCTAGCGGCAAATCCACCATCTCGAACAACCTCTTTTATTGGTAATGTCTATGGTCAATTTGATCTGAATCCTTTGAGATAACATGGAGTTATAGTGGAACTAACTGTCAAACATGGGTTGGTTACCTTGTATTTAGATACCCGAAGAAGATAGCTAAACAGAAGGGACTGCCGGGACACCATTGAGATATTACAGAGAAAAATCCGTTTTACGCAATGGATTGCGCAATTTGTTCAAATAACGATGGGCAAGATGGAACTCAATATGTTCGGGTACCTTACAGGGATACAACGATATCAACCCGCCTGGAACTTCATATTGTTTTGCAAAATATTCCAGTGAAGATATCTCCCGTTTTAAAGTACTCTCAACTTCCGCCTCGTAGGTCACATTCAGAATTTCGATCGGTTTCAAACTGTCGCAGATAACAAAATCTACTTCTTTGTTGTTCTTTCCGAAGTAGATGTCTTCATGGATCTTTTTTAAATGTAGGTATACGATGTTCTCCAATATCCTACCATGGTCTCCGTTGAGTTTTTTACCGATATGAATAAAGGCTGGGTCTACGGAATAAACCTTTTTTCCATAACTTTCCTGCTTTCTTAGCGAAAGATGATACCTTTTTATCATATCTATCAAAAAGGCTTCCCTCAGCATGTGGAGGTATTCCTTAACGGTGTTCTCATGTTTTACACCGCATACATCTCTAAGCGAACGGTATGAAAACTCCTTACCCACATTGGATAATAGGTAAAGTGCGAGTCGAGATATACTATCGGGATGCATTACTTTCTCGGTCCCCAAAATATCTCGATAGATGATCCGGTCAAGATACTCCTTTGCCAAAGATCGATGACCCGTTAAAGCGATACGAGGAAATCCTCCCAATTCCATGTACTCTAAGAAAGATTCTCGTCCCACTTTTTTATCACTGAACCTAAGAAATTCATTATATAGTAAAGGTGTGACCGATAAGGTACGGGTTCTTCCCACCAATGCTTTTGAATAATCAGAAGAAAGTAAAGAGGAATTTGAACCGGTGACAAAGACCTTAAGTTTTCGATGTATTCTATGAACGAATTTTTCCCAACCTTCGATGTTTTGAACTTCATCCATGTACAGAATTTTTTTTCCGGTAACATTGGCGATGTCGTAAAGTCTTTCAAAATCATCTAGAGTAAAATCAAAAAGACGTTCGTCTTCGAAATTTATATAGAGTCCACCGTACTTTTGAAACAATTCGTACAAGATAAACGTTTTACCTGCTCGTCTCACTCCTTTGATCACGGTAACCTCTTCGTGATCCATAGTGTCTTCCGCCTCTTCTGTGAGATCTCTGTGTATGACGTTCTCCTTTTGGATGTCCTCGGCCCAACCCTCTGTTATATCTTCAAGGACCTCTTTAGATATCATCGGTACAGATAATACACAAGGTATATTTGTATTTTACGCAATGGATTGAGCAATTTACCGATTATTTACGCAATGGATTGAGCAAAACCTCATATCTCGTTGCCCCTGAACCGCTCCAGTTCGGACAGTATGTTGAATGAATGGAGGATATCGGAGCGGGTGATTATCCCTACCAATCTATCGTCCTTGATAACCGGGAATCTGCCGAACTTCTTTTTCAGCATGATCTCCCATATCTCGCTTACGTCTTCCTCGGGATGAGCGCATACGATGTCCGTTTCCATGATATCACTGACCCTGGCGGTTGAAACCCTATCGTCCGGTACCTTTTTCGTATCTCCAAGGGTAGCTATACCGACTACCTTATCCCCTTTGACTACCGGAAAGCCGGTATGCTGATGTTTCATCACCTTTTTCAGAAAATCTTCAACGGTCATATCCGGAGACACGGTTTTCACATCTTTGCTCATTATATTTTTCACTAAAACTCTACCGAGTACTTCTCTGACCATGACGCTCTGTGATTCCTGAGATGCCGCCATATAGATGAAGAACGCGATCAATATAAGGAATATATTGTAGAACAGACCGATGATACCGAATATCACGGCGAATACCTTGCCTACGTCGGCTGCCGTTCTAGTGGCCTTTGCGTACGGCATCCTTTTTGCCAGTGATGCTCTGAGTATCCTACCGCCGTCCATTGGAAATGCGGGTATGAGGTTAAATCCGGCGAGTAAAAAGTTGATGAATCCTAGGTACATCAGCATGAAGGCGAGAACTGCGTCGGGCGATAACGATCCGGCTACGAAGGTGATCACGCCGATGGCAAGGCTGGAAAGCGGCCCCACGGCGCTTATCTTGATCTCAAGATTCGGATCCCTTGGTATCTCATCCATGCTGGAGATGCCGCCGAAGAGCCATAATGATATCTCATTTACTTTGACTCCGTTCTTGATACTTACAAGAGAGTGGGCCAGTTCGTGTATGAAAACGCTGACGAAAAGCCCGACTGCCAATATGAAACCGATAAGGTAGCTCATAAATCCGGTGGGTACTCCCGGGTCCGGGATGCCCAGTGAATCCGCTATGAGCAGCATGTTCGAGCCGATGGACCAAGCGATGAGTGCGACGACTATTATCAACGTTATGTGCAGCTTTACCGGTATGCCGAAAAGCTTGCCTATCTTTACAGAAGTCTTCATGATATTCCTCCGTATATCGGGTTTTTAGTATATATACCTGCGGTTTTTCTATCGAAGAACGGATATCACGGTTCACGCCTATTTTATAGATAAATATAAGATAATCTTATAAACGCGTAGATCATAAGTTATATTATCCGTGAATGGGTATGAAACCTGTAAAGAGGGAAAGATACGAACGCGTCTATCAAAGGACGCTCACATCCGTATTGGTGCTCTGCTTTATTCTGTATTTTATCGCTCCATATACCGCAGTATCACAGGAAAGTAACGACGTTTTGAGGGTGGGAATGTACGAGAACCCGCCGAAGATCTTCACCGATGAGGAAGGAAACGAACAAGGCATATTCCCAGCTATAATCGAGTACATCGCGGAGCAAGAGGGATGGACCGTCGAGTACGTCCACGGCAGTTTTTCACAGGGCCTGTCGCGTTTAAGGAACGGAGAGATAGACATCATGCAGGACGTGGCATGGTCCGAAGAACGGGATACCGTCTATGCATTCAACGATGAAACCGTGGTACTCGATTGGGGACGGCTGTATGCAGCACACGGCGTAGATATCCAAACCTTCCTTGATCTTGAAGGAAAGAGGATCGCAGTGATGGAAGATGGGATATACAATATAGGGCCAGAGGGGGTCAAAGCGTTGATGGAAGAATGTGAGCTAAATGCAACTTACATTCAATATCCCGGTTACCATGACATATTCAAAGCTTTGGAGGACGGAGAAGCAGATGTGGGCGCGGTGAATCGATTCTTCGGTAAAAGATTTGAAAGCGACTACGGCGTTGATAGCACGCCCATGTTCTTCACTCCCATATCCATACGTTTTGCACTCGATGCTAATAACCCAGATTCTGCGGACAGGATATCAAGGATAGACCAGCATCTGAGCGAGATGAAGTCAGATCCTGATTCCATATACTATCAAGCCATCGATGAATTCATCGGAGGGCACGCCGAGAGAGGAACAGTAGAGGTATTTCCTATCTGGGCAGGATATCTGATGTTCATAGTGGCCGGAGGTATAGTACTTCTCTTTGGAGTCAACATCGTGCTTAAGAAAAAAGTGAACCGACGGACCTCCGAGCTGAGGGAAGATATTCGAAAGCGAAAAGGGGTAGAGAACGAACTGAGGGAGCATCGAGAGGAACTTGAAGAAAAAGTGAATAAACGTACGGAAGAGCTCCAGGAATCTTTGGATGAATTGAAGACATTCACATACTCCGTATCACACGATCTCAAAGCACCCGTTAGATCTATGCAGGCCTTCAGCGGGATACTACTGGACGAGTTCGGCGATGAACTGGATGATACGGGTGTGGAATATCTGGAACGGATCAATTCTTCAGCCAAAAATATGAACATATTGATATCCGATCTATTGCGATACGGACACCTTACACATGAAGAGATGGAATTAGAAAGGGTGTCACTTCAAGATGTGGTCGAAGAGGTCATCTCCGATCTTAAAGATGAGATAGAAAGTACAGAAGCTATAGTTAAGGTAAGCGGGCGATCTTCCGATGTAAGAGCAAACAGGATGATACTTAAACAGTGCATCTCTAATCTCCTGGGGAACGCTATAAAATTCGTTGAAGAAGAGAGAGTGCCCGATATTGAGATAAATACCAAAGATGTAGATGGATACGCAAGACTGGAGGTAAAAGACAACGGCATCGGGATCGATAAGGAGTATAACGATAAGATATTCAGGGTGTTCGAAAGGCTGCACGGTAGAGAAGTTTATTCCGGCACCGGCGTAGGTCTGGCCATCGTTAAAAAGGAACAGAGCGGATGGGAGGTAAAGTTGGAGTCAAATCGGAACCGGGCGCGGGCAGCATTTTTTGGATACTACTACCGACGTGGGAGGAAGACCGATGAAAGAAGGAACGATACTGTTGGTAGAGGACGACTCAAACGATGTACTTCTCGTTAAGAGAGCTTTTAAAAAAGCAGGTATAGAAAATCCGTTAAAGGTCAGGGAAGATGGTGACTCTGCGCAGGAGTATCTGGAGGAAGAAAAACCTCTTCTTATACTGCTGGACCTGAAATTACCACGTAGATCTGGTTTGGAGATACTGGGATGGATCAGAGAACAGCCGCGTCTAAAACGCATACCTGTCATCGTTCTGACATCTTCCATGGAGAGTAAGGACATCTACAAGGCCTATGAGCTGGGAGCGAATTCGTACCTGGTAAAACCCTTCTCCTTTAACGATCTGAAGGAGACTATGGAAAAGATAAAAGCCTACTGGCTGGAACTCAATGTTTACCCTAACAATGTTTAGATCTACGCCGGTTCTATCTCCGTCATGTTTAACACATGTCAACTTGTTTTGAGACTCACATACTCAATAGAAAGAGCCAAGCAGGAACGAACAATATCGTTTTCTTACCGATGGTTTCTTCTTTCAGATCTTTTTTTGTCACAATGATCCCTTTCTCCAGGCTGTGTTCGTCCATGAAACCCAGCAAGCCTTCGATATCGCTCTTTTCTATATTTTCTTTGTACTTTACCTCGATGGATATCAATTTACCCTCGGAAAGTAAGATGATGTCGGTTTCATGACCGTTTGTTCCGTAGAATATCTCATATCTTCGATTCAAGTGATTGTAAACCATGGTCTCCACCATGAGACCGGTTTTGATGTATTCAAGATGTGAAAAACCGTGATCTGAAACGTATATCTTTGGGTTTTTCCTGTATCTCTTCAATCTGTTCTCAGTATAGGAATAGGATTTATCTATAAGAAAGGACATCTCAAGGTATTCTATGTAATTTTTTATGGTTTCATACCGTGTATCCAGAGAATTGGACAATTTGTTGTAATTGATCTTTTGCCCTGATTGATTTATGAACTGATGGAAAAGGCCTTCCAATACTTCCGGTCTTTTAACCGGTAATAGATTTATGATGTCTCTGTAGAATGTTAGACTAAGGGTATCCGAGATATATTTCTTTTTATGTTGTTCACGATACATCTCTGGGAAACCGCCTTCTTCCATGTACTGTTTGAACATCACCTGTAGTTTCTCCGAGTTGAGCGGATACTCATAGTTTTGGTCTACCAGATCCATCATATCTAGTCCTGTGAATTCAACTTTGTTGTATTTTAAAAATTCCCTATAACTGAAGGGGTATATCTTATGTATCCCGATCCTGCCCACCAGTGATTCACCGCTGCCCTTCATTATATTCATGGAGGAAGAACCGGAGATGAAAAATTTGATAGGATATTTTCTATCCCATATCGATTTTATCTCTTCACCCCATCGTTCTATCTTTTGTATCTCATCAAAAAAGATGAATGTTTTGCGTTCTAAATCCTCCGGTACCTCCTTTAGTATATTCTGAAAATAGTGAGATATTATCCTTCTCACTATCATCTCTTCTTTTTCGACCGCGTCGAATGAGTAATACAGTATGTTTTCGGAAGGATGTTCTTCAAGGAGTCGTGATATAATTTGATAGAGAAGTGTGGTCTTCCCGGTCCGCCTGAGACCTATCAACGCCGTTATCCTATGGGTCTCTTCCATCAGATCCGGAAATATGTCTCTCTCTATAAGCCCCGGCTCCAATTCGATCTTATCCGATTTCCACCACGGGTTCTGCCTGTTCATCTCGTCGAGAACCTGTTGTTCAGAATGGTTCATGAATCATGATATTACGGTTACTAGTATAAATATGTTGTCTTACGTTCCGGTTACTAGAACGAAATGCACGGTAAATGTTACGGTTACTAGAACGAAATATGCGATAAATGTTACGGTAGATAGAGCACCTCTCTGAGCAATCCATTATTATAGCACCATGTCGTTATACCATACATGGAGTTCTCGGAGCAGGTGAGAAAGCATACCGGCATCGTCCTTTTAGTGTTCTCTGGTTTTGCCTTGACCATTCTGGATCTATACACCTCTTACATCCTGGAACTCCATGGTTTCGTCGAAGCGAATCCACTGATGTATTATCTATCAGCTAGCCATGGATTGTGGGTGTATATCATGGTCAACTTGGTAATTTCTCTTTTTCTGATAGCGTTCCTTGCTTGGGGCTCAGTTAAAAAGCTGGACGGCTTCTACCGTTATTTACCAATGGCCATATACTGTGTGGTCAGGGGTGCGGCGGTGGTGAACAATGTTTTGTTGTTGTGATCCTACGAAAACTTTTGCACGATCGAATCGTAAATACCACGGACAAACTATAAATACTAAATAGTATGTTACTCTTTAGTATGTTACGGTTGGAGGAATTTGTCGATAGAGAGGAACACCTTGAGTTCTTGGAAAAAAAATACCACAGCGATAGATTCGAATGCGTGATCATATACGGGAGGAGAAGAGTTGGAAAGACCGAGCTGATAAAGAATTTTATACGCGACAAGGAACACATCTATCATCTGGTCACACAGGAAGAAAAAGCCGTGCAGTTGAAACGAACGGTGGATACGATCCATGCCAAATACGGAGACGTTGAGCCTAAGATAGACGACTGGCATGATCTTTTCAAGTATTTTTCCAACGTGGTTGACGATAAAGTGGTTTTCGTGATGGATGAATTCCCATACCTCATGGAACAGGACAAAAGTATCTCCTCTCAGTTTCAACTCTTCATCGACGAATACCTGGCCCATAAAAACATGTTTTTGATCCTGTGCGGTTCGTCCATATCCATGATGGAATCGCTGCTCACCAGCAAAAACCCTCTTTACGGTAGAAGGGCCGGCCAGATAGATGTAGAACCGTTCAATTTCGAGAAGACCCGCTATATATTAAGCGAAATGGACATGAAAAAATGGATAGAATTTTACTCCGTTTTCGGCGGAACTCCCTTCTATCTCAATATGGTGGATCCCACTCTGACGCTCGGTGATAATATCATATCGAAGATCTGTGACGACAGGGAGATACTTCATGAAGAACCTTGGATGCTTTTGAAACAGGAGTTCACCAGGCCTCACAGATACATGAGTATATTGGAAGCCGTGGCCAAGGGCTACAATACGCCCAAGAAGATAGGCGACCATATCTCGGTTCAGCAACAGTCAATACCCAAATACCTGGGAGAACTGGAGCGAATCAGATTGTTAAAACATTCGTTACCGGTAACGGAGAGACAGTCACGTTCAAGGAAGGGGATATACGAGCTATCAGATAATTACTTCGATTTTTGGTTCAGTTTCATCGCACCGAACATGGCGGATGTGAAGGATGATCCGGAAAATTTTGTGAAGTACAAGGTGATGGACGATCTCGATAGATATGTGGGAAGAAAATTCGAATATATCTGTCTCGAATACGTCAAAAAAAACAGTTTGTTCTCGGGATACTCACGTATGGGTCGATGGTGGCATAGCGAAGATGAAATAGACATAGTCGCTCTTAACGATAGAGACTGCCGTATACTGTTGGGAGAGTGCAAGTGGTCGAAGAAAAAGGTGGGATCCGGCTTACTGAACAGCCTGATGAAAAAGGCGGAGAGAGTGAGGTGGAGAAACGATGAAAGAAAGGAATTTTTTGTACTATTCTCCAGATCCGGGTTTACAGGGGAACTAAAAGAATATTCTGAAGAAGCGAATGGATTGTCATTGTTCACATTGGAAGACTTAAAGGAAGTATTTCTACAGCAGTTTTATAGCCAAAATAGTAACTAGAATATATTTCCAAACAATCTTTTATTATAGCACGCCGTCGTTATAACGTACATGGAACTCTTGGAACATGGCAGAGAAAATACCGATGATAATATGCTCAGAATGTGATGACTTTATCACTTTCCCGTACCATTTCGTAGAAATCTTTCATGGATGACAACGGACATATCCCCGAACCGTCTGACTGACGCAATTTGAGACATGTTCCGCATGCCAGTATCTCACCATCTTCAGAGATAAATGTCTGTATTTGTTCATTTACCTTGAAATCGTCGGTATCTATATCATCACATTCAACGCCCTTTGCAAGCATGAAAGCTTTCACTGAGTCACCGTTTTTCAAGGCGAACGTCCCGAATCTGAAAGCGTTCCATACGGTTTCCGGGTCATTGGAATATATAACCATTCCTATCTTCATGATATCGCTACATAACAACTTTATAAATAAATATTTCCGTAACACACAAATATTCGATAGGGTTTTATCACTTGCATATGTCCAAACACTCGGACTTCCGTTTCGATCTTCAGG
The DNA here is from genome assembly GCA_964454575.1 of uncultured Thermoplasmata archaeon. GTDB lineage: Archaea > Thermoplasmatota > Thermoplasmata > Halarchaeoplasmatales > Halarchaeoplasmataceae > Haladaptatiplasma. Next base: position 3,487 of record CAYVTG010000052.1, on the reverse strand, counting down.
AACTCGCCGGTGCCGTCGGCGACTACAGTACTCTGTTTCCCATAGTTCTAGGCGTCACCATAGTTTCCGGGCTCGATCTCGGGCACATGCTGCTGTTCTTCGCAATATGGTACATACTCACCGGTTTGATATACAGAGCGCCGATACCGGTGGAGCCCATGAAGGTAGTCGGTGCAGTGATAATCGCCGGCAGCCTGACTACCGGTGAGATAGCCGCCGCCGGACTGGTGCTTGGGGTGTTTTTCTTATTTTTGGGATTCATGGGGGGCATGAAGTGGCTGCGTAGGCACATACCCAACGAGGTGATAAGGGGCATACAGCTCGGCCTGGCACTCATACTTCTGCGGACGGCGGCCGGTTATGTTACCATGGACCTCTCCGTTGCCCTGGTGGGTACAGGCATAATACTGCTGTTCGCATATCTGAGTGCACGCCGGGGGATCTCCGATGTATCTTCACTGCTGGTACTGGTCCTGGGTCTGGCCATAGGTCTTTATTTACACGGTATGCCGCCGGTGACTTTGATGAAGTTACCGACGGTGGTCGTTCCCTCCATTCCGGACTTCACCGTGGGAACATTGGATCTGGTCATACCGCAGATACCGCTGACCGTTACCAACTCGATACTTGCTACGGCACTGCTCATGCAGGACTTGCTGAACCGAGATATAGATCCGGACAAATTATCCAAAACCGTAGGTCTCATGAACTTGACTGCGCCTGTGATGGGGGGCATGCCCATGTGTCATGGTGCCGGTGGATTGGCTGCTCAGTATCGCTACGGTGCACGCACGGGCGGCTCGAACATAATGAGCGGGGTGATCCTCATACCCATCGCACTCTTCTTCTCAAGCCCTGAGTTCGTGGCACTGCTACCCATGGGAATATTCGGCGCCCTCCTGGTATTCGTGGCACTGGAGCTCGGCAAGCATGGTATGAAGACAAAATCCTATCCGGTGTCGGTATCCATGGCGGTGATAGCCCTACTGCTCAACATGACCGCCGCCTTCGTAGTGGGGATGGTAGCGATGTATCTGCTCGGGAAGCTGTCAAAATAGGGTTTCGGTAGAATCTCCATGTATAACCGTTAAAATAGTGATCTATCACTCAGTGCTGGCTCGGTCCAAACGAGCTTTCTCATCTAGCGAACCTCTTTTTGACCTCGTCATGAGAGAGCGTTTTGCCTTCTTCTGCAGCCTTCAAGCCGATCTCTATCTTTTTCTTGACGTAGATCTCATAGATGATGTCATCCCAAGATGAATCGTCCGGCAGATTTTTTATACCGAGCACAGTGAGGTATGGAAAATAAGCGGAATCAACAGATTGCGTGGTGTTTATGAATAATGAAAAATAAGCGGAATCGACAGATTGCGCGAGATTTTTTATGAGTTTGATGGCTTTTTCTTTTATAGTGCAAAACGAAACTTTTAGGACTAAAGTTTCGCTTTCCACACATAGATTGAAGACACTTTTTGCAAAAAGTTATGTCTTCAACTATACAACTGACACTTTGTACACCTGTAACAACATTGTATCACGGTGATTAATAAGTTTCGGAGACGCATCATCTTTTACCCAACAACCAAAGGAGCCGCTCTCTGATGGTGTTGAATATCTCCAGAGTGAGCTCTTTGACGATCACTAAGAATCTTTTGCCTTTATCGAAGTACATCAATCCGGCGACCATGATGGTGAACAGCAAACCGCTGGAGACGTTGGAGACCGATTCGTAGCGGGTGACGGCCTCACCGGGGCTCAGCTTATCGCCTATGGCAACTGTGGTTTCAGCCGGGATTATATTGAAGATGAATCTGAAGGACGGATACGGGATGCCGTTCCAGAAGCCGAAGACCATGTTGGCCTGGATAGTGTAGAAATCTGTGGTCAGAGGATACAGCAGTGCCATGCCTTCGCTGAAGTCCAGTATCATGTGTGCGATAAGATAGAATATGCCGATCCAAGCAAATGGAAAATACTTGCGATGATAGGTATAAACATAGTAACCGATCAACAGAGGTAAAAGTACCAGTACGAACACATTATGGAAGAGCAGCCTGTGTGCCCTCAGGAATATGTCGACGTCCGGTAAAACCGCCAGGGGAAGTATTATGAGTGCCTTCCTTGTATCTACCCTGAGTGCGAGAAGTACCAAGAGGGGGATCACTATGTGTGCAAAGGTGTCCATCTATTCTTTTAGCAACCTACGTGTATAAAACGATTTAGGAACTTACAACCTTGATCTCTCCCGACAGCTAAGAGGATAGCGTTAAATATACCTTCTTAATTCGGAGGCACATGGCATCCATAGGCATAAGAAAGGAAGATAAGAACAGGTGGGAAGCCCGTGCACCGCTCACTCCGGAGCAAGTGGGAGAATTGATAGAGAAAGGGATCGATGTTCACGTTGAAACATCGGATATACGAGCCTTTACTGACGACGAATACCGAGAGGTGGGAGCGACCATCACCGACGACCTCAGTGGTCAGCCTGTTGTTTTGGGAGTAAAGGAGATGCCTACGATGTATTTTGGTAAAGGGATGACTTTTGCATTTTTCTCTCACACGATAAAAGGACAAGAAGAAAACATGCCCATGCTTAAGGCACTGTTAGAGAATGAATGCAACCTCATAGATTACGAACGTATAACGGATGAAGAGGGTAAACGATTGGTCTTCTTCGGTCATTACGCAGGCTACGCAGGGATGGTAGATTCGCTGTGGGCTCTTGGCCAAAAGCTTGAGCACCTTGGATACACGACCCCGTTCATAGAAGTAAAGAGGACAATAGATTACGATGGTATCGAAGGAGTACGGCAGGCGATGAAGGATCTGGGAGAAAAGATAAAAGAACGGGGGATCCCCGATGAATTGAAGCCTTTGGTCATCGGATTCTCCGGCTATGGACATGTTTCAAAGACGGCACAGGAAATAGTAGAGCTGCTTCCCTCTATCGAAGTAGAGCCGGAAGATATCTACGAACTAGACCCTGAACCTGATGTTATCTATAAGGTGGTTTTCAAAGAAGAACATATGGTTGAACCTAACCGACCGGGGAAGTCCTTCGAGTTACAAGAATACTACGAACATCCAGAAAGATACTTTCCAGTATTCTCGCGCTATCTACCTTTCATGACGATGTTGGTCAACTGTGTCTATTGGGAGAGTAAATATCCGCGATTGGTGACCAAGGAACGCTTGAGTCACCTCCATGATACAGAAGAGGACAAATTATTGGTGATCGGAGATATCACGTGCGATGTAGAGGGATCCATCGAATGCAACACTCATGTAACAACACCCGGAGACCCGGTTTATACATATGAGCCACATACTGAAACGACCTTTTCCGGCGTTAAAGAGAACGGTACGGTTATACTGGCCGTGGACCATCTTCCATGCGAGTTACCGAAAGAGTCGACCCACGAATTCGGTGAACTGCTCATGGGTTTCATACCCGACATGGTCAAGGCGGATTATTCCGTCCCTC
>CAYVTG010000051.1:0-14234 GCA_964454575.1 uncultured Thermoplasmata archaeon | reverse complement strand
GTGGTTCTCATGTGCAGAGGGCGATGAAGAGTCTCGAACGTGATGGGATATTGTTCGAAGAAGATATCGTTGACCCCTTCTTCCAGGAATGGATACGCAGAGAATCCGGATGATGCAGAGGTTGCTTTCAATTATTCCCTATAACTAAAGATGCTATAAAAAGTAGATATTGTATTAACGTGTACATACTGATCACGCGCATACAATTTGTAAAACGCGAAACCGAGTTGAAGAGAGAGGGGTAAAACCACATATTTCCATCATCCATTTAAGATAAATTATATATATGACGGAGTAGCTGCATATGTCATACGAAACGTCAGACGATGGTGGTAAAGATGGATGCGAAGAAGATAGATGAACTGCTCAAAGATGTCGATATGAACAAAGCATATAAAGGGAATTTAGTCAGATATTTCAAAGAGCATTGCACAGACAAGTGATCGGCGAAACGTCAGACGGAAGCTGATGTAGTACCTTGTTGAGGAAAAAGATTAATATCCTGTTTTTTTATCGTCTAAGGGATGGAAAATATACAGATGGCTTTCCTGTTGACGACCATCGCCGGTCTTTCCACGGGTATAGGAGGATCGATAATATATTTGATAAAGAAGCCTAAACTATCGTATCTTTCTCCGCTCATGGGGTTCGCCGCAGGAGTGATGATCTATGTTTCACTCGTGGAACTTTTGATGGGTTCGATAGAAGGTATCGGGTTCCTCAATGCTAACATCGCATTCTTCATAGGGATACTGTTCATGTTCATGCTGGACAAACTGGTACCCCACATACATATGGACACGAAACCCGATGAGTTTCACGGAGATACCGCGGATGATTTAGGGAGGACAGGAGTTCTTACCGCCATAGGCATCGCACTGCATAACTTTCCCGAAGGTATGGCTGTCTTCGCCATAGCTCTGGTCGATGTGAACATCGGTATCTCAGTTGCTATAGCCATCGCCGTGCACAATATACCCGAAGGTGTAGCTGTGGGCGTTCCCATATTCTACGCCACAGGATCACGGGCCAAGGGCTTCGGATACGCTCTTCTCTCCGGTGTCGCGGAACCGGCGGGTGCGCTCATAGGATTTTTACTGCTTTATCCATTCCTCACCGACGCTGTACTTAGCGCATCTCTGGGGTTCGTGGGTGGGATAATGGTGTTCATCAGTTTCGACGAGCTGTTACCTATAGCAAAAGATTACGGCAGTGAACATACGGCGAATCTGGGTCTGTTTTTAGGTATGCTGGTGATGATGATAACGCTGGTTTTCATATAAAAAAATAGATGGAGGGGGGGCCCTCTTGAACGGTTTTATTCCAGGAATTTAGATACGAAAGGAGAAGAGTCTCCTCTACGCAGATAGTGTCCGGAAGGTCCTTCGCCAAGGAACTCGGAGAACCATGACTCGTGCTGTATCTCCTCGTGAAGGATGGCCTTTGCTAGATCGTAGGTTCGGTGGTCTTTACCGGCGGTGAGATTGCATATACGGGTGTACTGCCTTACCGCGCATCTCTCCGCTTCCACCAATACTTCCATTATCTTGCGTACGTCCGATGTATCATCCGGTAGATAAGCCGGAGGGCATCCGGATATGTCGTGGAAATCCTTCATATCTTTCGGGAGTTCTCCCCCGAGTTCGTATATCCTGGGTACCAAGGCCTCGAAATGATTTCGATCTTCGATCCTAGCTGTTTCGGCGATCTCTTTCAATCCTTCCCCGTCCATACCTATCAGGTTCACTCTAAGTATGGTGTAGTAATAAAACGTGGTCAATTCCGCTGCTGCGTTCTTGACCAACAATTCTACCAATTCATCTACGTCGATCCCTGTATTCTCTACCATCTCTCTAGTTACTTTTGCCATATTTATTCACCTTTTAATGTATTAGAAAGTCAGTGATATTTAAAGGTTGGTGGCGGTTATCCTCTCCGAGAAAAAAGCATCCAACAGAAAAGATTTTTATACGTCCCGTTCGAATTTGTTGACATGAAGATAGTTCCGGATACCAGCGTTATAGTGGATGGTCGTGTGACTAGTTATGTGAGCCAGGATGTAGAGCTTGCGGAGATAATTATCTCGGAGGCTGTAGTAGCTGAGCTGGAAGCACAGGCGAATAAAGGGAAGGAGACCGGGGTCACCGGATTGGAAGAGTTAGCAATATTGAGAGAGATGCACGAAAAGGGAAAGCTGGAGTTGGTATTCAAGGGAGAGAGGCCTTCGTATGAGGAGATAAGATTGGCCGGTGGGGGCGAGATAGATGCCATGGTGAGGGACCTGGCTGCACAGGAAGATGCTGAACTACTCACCGGTGATATTGTACAGGCTCAGATAGCCAAGGCCAAGGGGATCAAGGTCAACTATCTGCCTCCGGAGTCCGAAGGGGAGGGAAAGTGGATAAGCGATTACTTTGAAGAGGATGTCATGTCCGTCCATCTTAGGGTGGGCACAAAACCAAAAGCCAAACGTGGCACTCCCGGAGATATACGTATAGAATCTATAGACGACGCTACGTCCACCGAAAGTGAGCTCAAGCAGGTGGCAAGGGAGATAGTGGAACGTACCGAGAGAGCGCCGGATGGGTTCATAGAGATGGACAGCGGCGGCGCTACGGTGGTACAGCTTCACGATATGCGTATCGTCATCGCTAGGCCGCCATTCTCCGACGGTTTCGAGATAACGGCGGCAAGACCGGTAGCTATGATATCGCTGGACGAGTACAGGATGTCCGAGATGCTCAAAAAGCGGATAACCGAGAAGAAGCGAGGAGTGATGCTGGCAGGTTCACCGGGTGCGGGTAAGAGTACGCTGGCACAGGCCGTTGCTATATACTTGATGGAGCAGAATTTTGTGGTGAAGACTATGGAGAAGCCCAGGGACCTGAAGGTCCCTGACGAGATAACACAGTATACAGATCTCAACGGCTCTCTGGAGAACACCTCCGAAGTCCTGCTGCTGGTAAGACCGGACTACACAGTTTTCGATGAAGTCCGTAAGACTCCGGATTTTACCGTATTCGCGGATATGAGATTGGCCGGTGTCGGTATGGTGGGAGTCACCCACGCCAACAGAGGTATAGACGCTCTGCAGAGACTCATCGGCCGTGTGGAGCTGGGTATGGTACCACAGGTGGTTGACACCATAATATTCGTGGATGCCGGAGAGATAGCAAAGGTGTACGATATCACTTTCACCGTCAAGGTGCCTGCAGGGATGGTGGAACAGGATCTGGCAAGACCGGTCATCGAGGTTAAGAACTTCGAAAGCGGGATCCCGGAGTACGAGGTCTATTCCTACGGCGAACAGATAGTGGTCATGCCGGTTAAGGAAACCTCCGTGCAGGAACCGCTTTGGGAGCTGGCAGCCCGTTTCATAGAGGAAGATATAAGCAGATACATACGTGGCAGAGTGATATGCAAGGTCGATTCATCTGACAGAGTCACCATATACGTACCGGACAGGCAGATACCCGCCATACTGGGAAGTGGAGGAAAGAGGATAAGAGCCATAGAAGATGATCTGGGAGTGCATATAGACGTGCGGGCACTTGAAGAGCAGGAACACGATCCCGAAGCGATAAACACTTCCGAAGAGGCCGATAAAGTCGTACTCTACATCGGCTCGGAGATGTCCGGAGATACAGTGGATATACTCGCCGACGGCGAATATCTCACCACCGCAACCGTGGGCAGCGACGGCTACATAAGGATAAGAAAGAATACTCAAGCAGGAGAGATCATACTCGATGCCATGAAGAAGGGAAAGGAGATCGGTGTGGGGTGAGTGGTGAGGGTATCTCTACGGTATCAGGTTTTTAAAAAAAATCTTTTTCGGTTCTACCACTATCTCTATCGTCATGCAGAAGACCTTTTCTCTTCAAAATCCTTCAAGATGTCTTCTTCTGAAAGGGCTTCTTTCCTCAAACCTTCCTTGATTCTATCACTTCTTTCGGTGAATTGAACTCTTTTAAGCTCTAATATCCTCTCTTCGGCTGCCCTTTTGATATCCTTTCGCAGTACTTCCATATTATCTATATTACATACGCTGAAGGGTATATTTAAAGGCATTCTTGAGGTGGTTCTGTAGATATTCTTTTGAGATAAGGAGAAGGATGAAATAATCAAATTTTTCTACAAAAGCTAGTAATCGAAAAACACCGTATCTTGTTCTATTTCATTCTATACTGAGGTTTTCTATAGCGCGGGGATAAAACAGACAGCATCGTCAAAAAACTTTTACCTACCTCCCATAATCCACTTATTAAGACATCGGAGTAGATATGAATAAATCTGAAATACTTTACGAAGAATCTGGATACGATGAAAAATATGTGATCGTGAAGTTGTTGTTACTTGTTGTAGGTTTATTCTTGATTTTATTCCCAATCTTTTATATCGTTCTGACAAGAGAAGGGGATTCAGAACATGTTCTCCGGAACGCTTTTGTTGCTTCATTGATGCTGGCGGCAAAATCAGGATTTCTTTGCTACATCATAATGATGATCGTATCGATAAAATTGACGATATATGATCAAGGGATCAAGATATCCGGGTTCTTTCCCATGCGAGACCGGTTCATACCATTTTCCGAGATCGACGAAATCAGACCCTATTACTTCAACAATCAGAACAACCCTAAGCATGTTGGATTTTTGCTCGTTCTGAAGAGCGGGGGAGAGAAATATTTGACCTCGGGCATAAATACTGAACAACTGTATGCGCGGGAGGATGGGATTAGTAAACTCATGGAGAATACGGATTTATCGATAGGAGACCCCATTATCCGAACAGTTTGGGGTAAAGAAAGAGCCTTTTTAACCCATGGGTATATCGAAGGGATAACAAAAGAAAAGGTTTTGGAGATGAAAAAACGAGTTGAGAGTCTAAAAGGTGTACTGATCTACTCGTTTGGAGTCGTACTGCTCATCTCGATGTTCATTTTTTTGATGATGGGACGTGTTGATGTGATATATATTTTGACTGGTCCAGTGGGTATCATCCTTATGGCTGCGGGATTTTACATTCATTACAGAAAGATGAAGGACCTGAACCTTCTAAGAAGAACTATCGAATACGAATTGAAGAACGATGTTAGGGTGCTACCCGAAGAGATAGATGAGATAAAACCATTGTTTGCCCGGATTTATAGAGATAAACCGGGGTTCTCCAAAGAAAAATGGAAGAAGTTATTAAAGTATAAAACCATAGATCCTATAAAGTTAATGTTTTCGTTCTTTCCCTTCATGTACAGCATCTTCGGTACTCTTATCGCCACAATGTTTCTACCTGTACATGGATACATGAGAGTTGTGATAGTGATGATTCCTTTTTTCGTATGGAAATCGTACCTTTTCCGTAGATTGTACTACGGGAATATCTATCGTGCGGTAAAGGATTATGAGAGATGGAGTGGGGAGGTTGCGATACCTTATCCACTCGAACACCAATAGCTTAATTAATCTCTATCGAGATAATGTTTCATGCGCGGAGTCGTAATAGTCATCCTGATGGTAGCGATGATCCTGCTATCGATGGCTGTCGCAGGTGATTCCGGGCCGATATCGCCGCCGGGATTCGAGATCATAAACGAAAACAGCTAGATAGCTGTGATAGCATGGAACGGAACTTCGGAAAGGATGATCCTTGGTACCGATTTTTCCTCAAGGGATAACGCACCCAAATTCATACGTGTTATACCATCCCCATCTCTACCGAAGGTTAGGGAAACCGATGAAGAGATCTTCCTCCGTCAAGACTTTTTCATGTTGATTATGATTCTATCCCGGATATAAGGATTTTTGTGATGACCGTAATCCTTTTAAACAATAATCACCATTATACTAACCATGATTATTGAAAGACCCGATTTGACCGATCGGATAAAGGGGTTGCCGAAGTGGACCATGGTTTACGGCAGGAGAAAGACCGGAAAAACGTTCTTGTTAAGAGAATTCGTACCTCATGACGAGTATTTTTTTGTTAAAAGAGATCTAACGATATTGACGGAAAAAAGGGGGGTTATGCAGAACATGGTGCAGGACGTCTTCATGGAAGTACTGCAGCGGGAATTGGCCAATGGAAAGACACTTGTGGTGGATGAATTTCACCGGCTGGGCGATGATTTTTTCGATCTGTTACATAGTATGAGAAAAAACGGGAAGCTCATACTCGTATCCTCCACATTATCACTTTCTAAAAAAATATTGGAAAAGAAGTCTCCTTTGATGGGGATGTTCGCAGAAGTACCCGTCCCGATGATCGATTTGGCAGATACAATAGAAGCCGTCAGGTCCGGGGACATGAAAAAGAAGGAGCTTATGGAGCTGGCACTGCTACTTAGGGAACCACTGACCATAGATTATTACGATGGCGAGAAAAACGATATCCTCGCGGTGGTGCTCAGGGCATCGTTGAATACGATACCCGCATTGATAGGAGAGATCTTCCAAGAAGAACAGAGAAGTCTTTCAGCCATCTATGAAGGGGTGCTGAGAGCAGTTGCCACCGGTCACAGCGTTTCGGGGGATATAGCGGATCACCTGTTCTCCCACAGATTGATACAAAAAAACGACCCAAGTTTGGTACAGCAGTACCTGGTCAACATGGTTGGATTCGGGGTGCTGAAGAAAACCAAAGTGTTCAACAAAAATAGATACAGATACCGGCATGCATCACATCTGGTACATCTATATTATTACGCAGATGAGCATTACAATATATCCGAAAGAGATCCTTCTAACACGGAATTAAATCGGATAGCTCGGGAAGTGATACCACACCTCATGGAGGATGCTGTAAGGGAACACTTTGCAGAGAGATACGGATTAACGGAGGCCGTGATAGAAACTCCGGATCATGATGTGGACGTATGTCTTCTTAAATTCCAGAAACCTGAGATCGTGGGAGAAGTAAAATGGAAGGAAAATGTCAAAAAGCGCGATATCGCCAGGGCAGAAGAGGTTCTTTCCGAAATAGAAGCAAAAAGACGCTTCCTGTTCGTACCTGACAAAGACGGAGTTAGCTCGGATCGTCTGGAAGTCATTGATGTTATGGATCTATGATGCAATAATGCTGGTTATACTAATTGTGGTTATAATAGATGTCTTCAAAGCCCGTTTCGCTTCGGTACAGCTCTCTTATACGATCAAAATTGCTGTCTGGCTCCAGCAGCAATTCGGCTACATGGTCCAGCAATAAGAGTTCGGACTCGCTGGTTTGGTGCATGATGCTGTCGTACTTCAATTCCCGTTTGTTCAGGCATGCGAAATCCAGCAGTAACTGGGCTCTCAACAGTTTAACACCGTGAAAGGAACTCTCGGGTTCACCGAAGTATTCTTCGGTATAGCGGCCCTCTCTAAAGCCCTTCCAGGCGTCTGCCGCATTTATGAAAGATCCCCGATCAACATCAAGAGGGGCGATATCTTCCCGGGTATAGGTCTTCAATTCGAACTCATCCAATTCGGCGTCCACGAGTATCCATCGTTCGCCGTTCCAGTATTCGCAGAGCCAGTGATCATATACGAAATCAACATCGTCCCGGGAAGGATCCGTGAGGTAAACCGCATATCCGCATCTAGCGCGTGTCGGTATTTTTTTATGCCGTAGAACGGAACACAGGAGGAGGGAAAAATCACGGCAGATCACTCTTTCCCGCTTATTGACTTCACGGGATACGTGCAGCGGTCTGGGATCCAGGGCGACTATCCTGTCCAGCAGGTCTTTCACTCGAAGATGCCCGGTGCTTACCGTTTTATCGTCTGCACCACCATGCAGTTCGACGGAATCCCAGTGGACCAGCAATCCTTGTATTATTTCACAAAGAGCAGAAACAGAAGTAGGTAGACCATCGTAGAGATGGGCGTACTCTCCGGGATCCGTTAATTCGCTCTGCTGCGAATAATAATCGGGCATATCACCCTATCGACGTAGGTTGATTAAAACTTGTTCACTATTTGTTATCGAGATCATATAGATGAGTTCAGGATCCCTCACTTTTTCCCGTCATATGCACGGCCGTCAGCTTGTTTGGCCAGGTTATTACCTTCATGGTGTCTTCGGCCGACGGCGGGTCCCTGGGTGAGTAGGTAGATCACCGGAAGCGATATGGCGAGACCGCCGCATATCAAATAGCTTGTATCGACCTTAAACACGAAGATCAGGACCAGCACTACAGAGATAGAAAGGATTATGATATAGGGGATAAGCGACTTCTGCTCGGTCTTTGGAGTTTTGGCCGGTCTCGGCCGTGGTTTTTTCTTCTTAAGAGGTGTAGTATAGTCCGAACTCTTCGATATTTGGTCCACCAGTATAGCTCCGCACCATTTGCACTTAGACGAACCGTAATGAAGTGGGTTCCCGCATTCCGGGCAATCGTCTTTCCCGATGATCTTGAAGGGACGCCAGTTGGTGGAAAAATAAAGGTATGCTATGATGAAAAACGTGATGATCGCCGCAGCGACCAGTATAAATTGCAGAGGGTATTGATAGGCCCATCGGTAGTAAATATTACATGCAGCATCACTTAAACTTGGCAACATCTTTATCGAATATGTATATATTAATATAAGCTTTTGGGAAAGTGCGATATTTCACCGGTCAATGATAAGCCCATGCCGGCTCAACAACTCGGCTACGTTGTAAACGTCCGAATGTGTCGGCATCTTATACCCATGGTAAGATGGCTTTTCACCGAGAACCAGTTGCGCCCTGGTTATCCCCAGGTGTGCCAGTGATATACTGGAGGGTATTGGGTGGTCATACCACGACGCCGGTACCGGAAGAAAATCGTCTGAGTCGCCCTCCAACCAGCCGCTCTTTTCCTTGAATGATCGGACGTAGGCTAGAACTTCACGCATCTGTGTTTTCCATCTATCTTCCTTCTCAGAGAGCGTGGTCAATGCAAGAAGGACCGCTGCTGCGTCGAAAAGAAAATTATGGCTCTGGATCTTGTCGTTGCTCATCGAATGTGCTAGGCTTCCGTCCTTCCAGAATATATCGAGTGATCTACGCATGACATCCGAGGCTTGTTTGTGATGTTCAGGGGCATCTAAGTGTTGGGAAGACTGGATGAGTCCTGCTATCACCAGGGCGTTTATACCGCAGAGATATTTTCGGTCGGCGTGGGGCTGGGGCCTTTGTTTACGTACACCGAGTAGTTTTTCCTCGATATCGGTGATACGGTTTGCGTTTCGCCTTATCAGATGTATCTTGCCTTCGAAGTTTCCTTCGGGTGTAATATAGTAGGTGCGGCTGAGTGTTTCAAGATCTTCTTCACCCAATATTTCTTTCAGCTCCTCGTATCTCCACAGGTATGTTTGTCCTTCCTGGTGGTCGGTATCTGCATCTATAGAATTGAGGTACAAACCTTCGCAGTAAAAACTTTCATCGAGACATCGGATTATGTCTTCCGCCATTGTACGGTATTCTTCAGATCTAAAAACACCGTAGGCTAAGGAATAATTCCAGAGGGCCATGGCCTGATCGTACAGCATCTTCTCAAAATGTGGTATCTTCCATCGACTATCCACACAGTATCTGAATATGCCGCCCTGTAGATGGTCGTTCAAACCTCCAAACTGCATGGCTTTGAGGGTATCTCTGGTCATCTTCTCCATGCTGCTGCTTTCGTTAACTGAGAGGTTATTTAGCATGAATAGAAGCGTCGAGTGAGGCGGGAATTTGTGTGGGCCTCCGAATCCCGCGTTTTCACTGTCGTATGCCCGGGTGAGTATGGGTGCTATCTCATGAAACTTTACTCTCCGAGGTGACTTGGTGGATGGATCGAAGGGTGGCGGTGTGCTGCCGCTTTCGTGATAACTGTGTACCTTTTCTGCAATGCTCAGTAAGGTATCACCTCTTTTGGAGCTTGCGGGAATGTAGGTAAATGCTAAGATGGGTTTGAGGTCGGGTGTCAAAAATACATTGAGAGGCCAGCCGCCGCTCCCTGTTTTTTCCACTATGAACTTCATCATGAACTGATCTATGTCCGGTCTTTCCTCCCGATCAACTTTGATAGATAAAAAGTGAGAATTCAGGTATTCGGCCGTTTCTGTATCAGAGAAGGCCTCTCTAGCCATCACATGACACCAGTGACACGATGAGTATCCCACGGAAACGAATATCGGTTTATCTTTACGTCGAGCTTCGTCCAGGACCTCTTGATCCCATTCCTGCCACCATATGGGATTATTGGAATGCAATCTCAAGTAAAGGGAATCTGACTTGTCAAGATTGTTGCGCGTCATGTTCTTTTATAGGTAAGCATATATTATCATCTTTTCCCTAGATCTTACCTACCGGCGACAGATATACGGTAAATTCGTCTTGGCCGTCCACATCCAGCAGCGCGTCTATCAGATCCTGATCGTAGGCGGCGATGGCACATGTGCCGCATCCTACGGCCTCGCAGGCAAGGTAGAGGTTCTGGCAAACATGGCCGGCGTCCAGGGCGATCACTTTGTAGGATGCCTGGGAGTAGCGCCATTCCATCCGATATGGTATGGTGGCCCATATGAAGGTGACTGCGCAGTTACCTGCAAAGGATTGGTTCAGGGCTGCCCTGGTCACCTTGCCCTCCAAGTTGTTATGTTCTGCCACCTTTACAAGCTTGTGCTGCAACGGTAAATACCGGTAAATCGCCTTGTCCAAGCCGTCGACTTTGAATACGGCTAGGTAGGTCTCAAGGGCGTGGCGGCAGCCTGCAGATGGGACCACCCGGTATGCATTTCCGGAGGGGAGTTTTTCGCGTATCCCTTGGGTGGCCCAGAGCAGGAAAGATAGCTCCTCTATATTCAGTGGATTGTTTTGAAACGACCGGTGTGACTTCCTGTTGGATATTGCTTTCACGAGTCTGGTATCTAGATCATCCGGGGCGGGTAGGTCGATCAACGTGGCATCTTTCGGAGCCGGTTTTTGCACCGGGGGCATGGGTACTCCCTTGTTCTGATCGGTCTGTGAAAAATCTGTTTTTTTCCGTACGGTATCCTTAAGGAATTCTCGGTTCATGGAAAAATATTATCGAACAGGAGTAAAAACTTTGGGATTTTCGTAAATCTTTATTTACCTCGGCCTGTCTTGATATCATCATGAAAAAAGATTTTTCACCGTGCGGAATAGTATGTGACGACTGCGAATGGTTTAAAGGAGAGCGGGAGCCTCTTTGTAAAGGCTGTAACGAGATAGAGGGAAAAGCCTTCTGGAGTGACGAAGTATGCGAAACCTATGCGTGTGCAGAGAAGAACGGCGTAGAGCACTGCGGCGAGTGTGGAAGTTTTCCATGCACGGACTTTATGGGTAGATTCGATCCCGAGTCCGGAGCCATCAACGCCGTCATCCGGGCCGGCATACTAGCGTACAGAAAACAGCATGGTGACGAAGAGACTGTCCGATTTATACACGGACTAACCTGTGACTGCTGCTGCGAGTGAGTATGTGCTTGAACTACTCCATCAACAAGTCAACGGAAGAACTGGAAGAAAGATTTGAAGCTGAATTTGTGGAGAAAGTGAGCTATCCGGAGCTGGAGCAGCAGAAGAGACTGTTTTAAACAGAGTTGTTGTACAACAGAAATGTTTTAATAAACGTACAACAGTATTGTTTTTATGGAGTACAGAATCGGATCACCTGTTGTGGAAAACTTTGTGGATCGGGAAGGAACGCGGAAACGGATAAGAAATGGTATCAGTAGCAATAATTATGCATTCATAGGTCTTAGGCGTACTGGTAAAACGTCCCTTGCGCTGAAGATATGCGAAGAGATGAAGGATGAGATGATTCCCGTTTATCTGGATGTTTCTTTTATCGCCCCTTTAACCGAAAAAAATTTTTTGAAGATCTTTGCATCGAACGTTGTGGAGCGTTATTGTGAATACACCGGTGACAAGGCGCTTTCACTCAAATTCAAACGTTTCATGGGTGGAGCAAAGGATGCATTGGTTGACATACTGAAAAGCGGCAGGATCAGCATAGGTGAACTTGCAGAGGTATATTTCAAGACCGAGGAGGAGGACCTTACCTCCATACTAAAGGTTACCATGGACCTCTCGGAGAAACTGGCAGAGGAGACCGGTAAGGATTTTATAATAGTATTGGACGAATTTACGAGATTGCTTGAACTTAACAATGACGATTTTATATGGGCTCTTAGATCACATATACATATGTCGGACCACACTCATTATATCATCTCCGGTTCCGTGGTATCCTCCATGAGATATCTGTTGGAGAAAAAATCACCTTTTTTCGGAACGCTACTATCCATTAATATCCATGGTTTGGAGGAAGGGGCTCTTGACGAGTTCGTAAACATTTCCGGGATTGAGTTATCAGATGATGTAAAAAGAGAGATAACGGAGATGACTGGGCTTCTCCCATTATATCTACAGGCATTCTTCCATGTGGCAGAGACAAATGATATAAAGAAGATAAACAAAAAAGAGTTGGAAGATATAAAAACAGAAGTTTTCGATATACTTACCACACATTTCGATTACTATTTCCAAGAAGTAAAGGGGTTCAAACGCTCGGTTCTGATAGAGATGGCATCAGAAAATATTAGTTGTGCTCGTGAGCTCGCAGATGCATTGGGAAAATCCACCAATTACGTGACTACATATCTTTCAAGACTTGAAAACGAAGGTTTCGTAGAACATATCGACGGATGTTTTGAATTTACAGATCCGTTCTTCAAATTGTGGATTAAGAGTCGGACAGGATAAAACAAAGTTGTTGTACAACAGAGTTGTTGTGCCGGATCATGCCCTGTTACGATACAGTTCGGGGTCGATGACAGATATCATCTTTTCCGAGTCTAGCTTTCCTCCGAAGAAGGAATCTATCCGTTCTACACCGATTTCAGGGTCCAGCAACAATTCGTTGTAGCCAACGTAGAGAACGTCCATAGTGGGATGGGTTTCGACGTGATTTCTGACCATATCTCTGTACTGTATGAACATCTCCTTGAGTTCGGCATCTGAAACTTCGTCCGGATCTTTACCCCGACGGATCAGCATCTTGCGTTGGGATTCCAGCATCTCGTCCAGATTCCGCTCCATGAAGATCACCTTGTAACGGTATGTTTCCGGTAGATGCTTGACTAGCTCCGCCAGTACCTTAACCGCCTTTCCCTTGGCGAGTGGGATCCAATCTGTATCGTCCGGTAGTTTCTTCACCCGCTCGTACTCGTAGTAGCCCTTGGGATTGTCCACGTTGGCTTTACGGACTTTATCCGTCAGCGGTGGTATCCCACCGGCATCCAGCATCTTCATCATCATTGATGTTCCCGAACGCGGCAGTCCTGTGACGACGGTGATGATTTCATGGTCCATGATGGTGAAAAAGAGTGATTGTTTATAGGTTTTTCCGGTTAACCTCTAGGATGTCTTGAATGAACTTTGCCTTCGCCTTGGTGTAGGCTTTACGGTCACCGCTATATTTTCTCCATAGTCGCAATTTGAGTTTACCGTATTCCTCGGCGGTTATTCGATGAGCTAAGAGATGATCTCTGAAGAATATGTGTTCTGCATATTGCTCGCTCCCCTTTTCGAACATGTGTATGTGGTGTGTCCTCCTTTCTCTCAGGCCTTTGACGAAGTAAAAACGGCCGGGAACTCCTTTCTCTCCCATGTAGAGATAGCCGCAGCCTTCCACTTCAGCGATTTTATCTTCCGGCTCATGGGCGGCGATGGCTATATCGATGATCGGCTTGGCCGGTATCCACGGTATCGCGGTGCTACCGGTATGTTCGATCTCAGCATCGGGCAGACAGTTCTGCAGTTCTTCTTTCGATACTTGGAATTCTTTTTTCCACAACGGGGTGTGGGGCATCAAGGATATCTTTTGGTTGGAAAGGCCCAGCAAGCTCTCTTCGGTGTTATGAGTAATCATTGATCCACCTACACATTCGTCTGCCATATACTTTTTCACCATATCCTATCCTTTCTCTTTCTTCCTAGACAAAAACTCCGAAATGTTTTCTGCATCTGCTTCCTGATCAAATGGAGTTGCTTCCTTCGGCTCGCGTTTATGTTTCGAAATACGTGTCCATAACAACAAGACGGTGACTCCACCCAAAAGGATAAGCCACCAATGGCGAATTATCGCATCCGCCACCTGATTTATCTTAGGCTCCGGCTCCACAATACCCGCATAGTCGAATTCTTCTCCATCAAAGGTGATGTATCGTATGTACTCGCCGTCATTATAGAATATCCATATCTTGTCGTCGTATGATA
>CAYVTG010000050.1:0-14324 GCA_964454575.1 uncultured Thermoplasmata archaeon | reverse complement strand
AGCACACGGACCGTAAAAAAGGACGGAAAAACATTTTGTCTGCTCTGCGGAGAAGCAGAATACTTCGAGCTGGACGGACACGGAATGAATATAAGAGGTGGTGATAGATGATTAATAAAAAAATAGCGGTGATCATAGCGACGATATTATTGATATCGTTGATAAGTGCTGGATGCGTAGAAAACGAAGATGATGACGTAGAAACCCTGACGATCAAAGACATGCTCGGTCGTGAAGTGGAGGTCCCCCAAGAGATAAATCGAGTGGTTGGACTCATGGCAGGCTCTGTTCGACTACTCGTATATCTTGATGCAGTGGACCTGATCGCAGGAGTGGAAGACGTGGAGGAAAGGCCGGGAAGACCATACTGGTTCGCACATCCCGAACTCGCGGATATGCAAAAGATCGGCCCCCAGCACGGAGGTGAAGCCGAGGCCATCATAGCGGTTGAACCAGACGTTATCTTCATCACATATGTTGGCGATACCGAGGCAGATGAACTACAGGATAAAACTGGTATTCCTGTCGTTGGCCTTGAATACGGAGACCTCGGACCCAACCGGGAAGACCTGTACGGAAGTTTGCGACTCATGGGCCGGATATTGGGCAGAAAAGACAGGGCGGAAGAGGTGATCACCTACATGAACGATCTTATCGAAGATCTGGATACCCGCTCATCTTCCTCAGCTACTGAGAGCCCCCGTTGTTATGTGGGAGGGATCGGTCAGAGGGGGGCCCACGGGTTAACATCCACGATATTGGACTATCAACCCTTTGAGTTCGTCAACGCAGATAACGTTGCTTCGGACCTAGGGATCGGGCACAAGCACCTTGATTCCGAACAGATACTGGAATGGGACCCGGAAGTCATGTTTTTGGATGCTGGAGGTCTGGAACATATCAAAGAAGGTTTCGATACTTATGCCGGTGTCGACGCGGTTCGGAATGAAAGACTATACCTGTTGATGCCCTTCAATTGGTACACGACCAATTTTGGTACCTTGTTGGCCAATGCATACTACATCGGCACCGTGTTGTATCCGGAAGCCTTCCATGACATAGATCCCGCGGATATGGCGAATGAGATATACGAGAATCTGGTCGGTGCAAGTATATATGACGATATGGTGGAGATGTACGAAGGTGGTTTCGGTCCGATAAAGATAGAATAGAGACGATGCAATGAAGGAAAATGCCCTGGAGAGTTATAAGTTACATATACGGAAGAACTTCCTCTTCCTGCTACTGCTTGTAGGGTTGCTGCTGCTTACCGTAGCGGTTTCTCTTTCCATGGGTGCCTATAACATATCTCTATCTCATACGATCCGGACGATACTGGGCCGCTCGGACGTCAGTTCGAACCGAATAGTTATATGGAATATCCGGATGCCCAGGGTTTTGGGTGCGGTTACAGCGGGCGCGGCCTTATCCGTCTCAGGAGCGGTGATGCAATCTATACTCAAAAATCCCATGGCATCCCCTTTCACACTGGGAATATCGAGTGCATCCGCCTTCGGAGCTGCCGTCGGCATACTCTACCTGGGCGCGGGAACCGCATTGGGTTTCATAAGTGTAGTGGCTTTATCCGCATTTCTGTGTGCTGCATCGGTCACCGCAGTGATACTTGCCATCGCCCGTATCCGAGGAACATCTCCCGAAGTGATGATACTGTCCGGGATCGCCATGGGAACTATGTTTTCAGCAGGATTTATGGCACTTCAGTATTTCGCCGATGATGTTGAGCTGAGCAGGGTGGTGTTCTGGACTTTTGGCGACCTCGGCCGTGTAGGCTGGAAAGGATTGGCCGCCATGGTCTTGTTAAGTACCCTCGCCACCATATATTTCATTGTCAATGCATGGAATTACAACGCTCTCCGAGTTGGCGACGAGAGCGCTATGGCACTCGGAGTGAACGTCAGCCGAGTGAGAGTGACGAGCCTGACCATAGCATCACTTGTAACGGCAGTGGTCGTTGCATTTGTGGGGATAATCGGTTTCGTAGGTCTTGTGGTACCCCACATGGTCCGGAAGATAATAGGCTCTGACGACCGCTGGGTTCTACCGGCCTCAGTTGTACTGGGTGCCCTTCTTTTACTGGTGTCCGATACCGTGGCTAGGATGGTTCTGTCCCCGGTGGTTTTGCCCGTAGGGATACTCACTTCGTTCCTGGGGGGACCCATGTTCCTGTATCTGGTTATAAGGAGGAATAAAACTTGATAATAGAAGTAAAAGATTTGTGTTTCAGCTACGGAAAAAAATCCACGCTAAGAAACATCGATTTGTCCCTAAGGCCAGGAGAGATTGTAGGTATGGTTGGGCCAAACGGTTCGGGCAAAAGCACGTTGATAAAGTGTTTGAACGGTATCCTTCGTCCGACTCAAGGACGGGTACGGTTGTGCGGTGACGATATAGGTGCTCTTGAACCCCGAGAGGTGGCTCGACGGGTGGGCTATGTTCCCCAGGGTATGTCCGATATGTATTCCGCTACTGTGTTCGACACGGTGCTGATGGGGAGGATCCCGTACCTTCGCTGGCAGCCCACTGAGCATGACATCCGTGTCGCTTCCAATGTACTTCGTTCCCTTGGTTTGACCGATTTTTCCATGCATGACGTTTCCCGACTGAGCGGCGGCGAGAAACAAAAAGTGATGGTTGCCAGGGCCCTTGCTCAGGAACCAAAGGTTCTTCTACTGGATGAACCGACATCCAACCTGGACCTCAAGCATCAGATGGAGGTGATGGAGATAATCACCCGACAGGCGGAAGAGGGTATATCCGCCCTTGTGTCAGTCCACGATCTGAATCTTGCCCTCCGATACTGCGACAGGTTCATTATGCTCAAGGAAGGCATGGTCTTTGCGGAAGGTGGCAAAGAGATGTTCACAACAGGCAGTATAGAAACGGTTTATGGCATCAACGTATCCGTTTTGGATAATAACGGTCGAACGTTGGTGGTACCGGAAGCATTGGTATGAACGATGAGTTCTGTCGATTCCTTTAGGTTTGCATAGTCAACCTTTGCTATCGTTAATTCTTGCGATTTAATCAATCGTCAATTCTTGCTATCGTCAATTCTTGCGATACTCTTTAATAGGTGTGTTTCATTATAGGACACATATGAAAAAAAGCCTTTTCAAGATCAGTGGGCCGATAGAATCCCCTTATTTCATCGGCAGAGGTGATGAAATAAGACGACTGAAGGACGCCGCTCAAAAAATGAGTCATGATGTTGTCATAATCGGTCCCCGACGCTTTGGTAAAACCACGCTTCTTCATAACCTACAAAAAGAATTGAAGGAAAGTACTATCGTTGCCATGGTCAATTGCCTGGGCATGACGAGATATGCAGATTTTAATGAAAAAGTGGTACGAGAAATATTGACCGCCTATGAGGAAAAATATGGACAAAAGAAAGGACTTCTTACGGCATGGATGGACGTTCTTAAGACGAGTATCACAAATGCATTTAAAAGTATCAGTAAAATAGGTGGATCTATAGCCAATGTGGGCGAGATCTACCTTGAATTTAGAGAATCCAAGGGTGAGATCGACAAATATAAGGAATACCGGTTGGTAGAGGCAGCTTTCGATTTTTTAGATGATTTTGCCAAGGAACAAGATGTTGATCTGATCCTGATATTAGACGAATTTCAAGCTCTTTCAAATTTTAACGGCCTGATTTTTAATACCTTAAAAGAGAGGATGGATGCATCAACCAGAGTAAGATTTATCTTCAGTGGAAGCAGCGTAGCTCTTCTCAGAGACGTGTTTCTTTCAAAGGATGCCCCCTTATATCAGATGACAACAAGATATTTTCTTGATAATATAGATCAAAATACTATGAAAAAATACATCGAAGAAAGATTCACGTATGGAAGTTTTAAAGTGACTGAAGGTGCGCTTGATCTTTTTTGGTCGTATACTCAAGGGATACCTTTTTACTTTCAAAAATTGGGTTTGATATGTTATCTCGATCTTAGCATAGGCGATAAAAAGAGGGTTGATGAAGGCGTTGTCAACAAGGCGTTTAATGAAATGATAGAAGAATTCAATATCGAATTCGAGGAAAGATTATCGCGTGTATTCAGTGAACAACAGCAAACCATCCTGAAAGCCATGAGTGAAAAAAGGATAAATCATCTTAACGATATCGCAAAAAAACTGCGGACGTCCTCCAGCAATATATCTAGCAATATGAGATTATTACTTTCTTCCCTTACGATAAGCAAGACTGACGACGGATTGTACTATATCACCGATGAAGTATTCAGACGATGGATTCAAAAAATATTCTGATCGTCATCGAGTAATTAAGCATCAGTGCAGCGCAGACCCGCCGTTGACCCCTAATATCTCTCCAACTACATAGGAGCCCATGTCCGATGCCAAAAAGAGTGCGGCGTCGGCGATGTCCTCGGGAGTTCCGATCCGTTTTATGGGAATACTCCGGGCCCGTTCTTTACGCTGTTCTTCCGAATATCCTGCGATTATATCCGTGTCTATGGTACCGGGAGCGATGGCGTTCACAGTTATACCATGAGGTGCCAGCTCTAAGGCAAGTGCCCTTGTTAAACCGATCAATGCTGTTTTGCTGGTGACGTACGCTGTGCCGTGGGTCGAACCCTTGAAAGCCAGCTGGGACGATATATTGATTATACGGCCGTATTCCGACTCTTTCAGGTGCGGTAACGAATATTTGGAGATTAAAAATGCACCGCGAACGTTTACCTGCATCGTTCGATCATAATCTTCGATAGTCGATGCTTCCAGGTCTTTTCGTTTATAGATACCGGCATTGTTGACCAGTATGTCCATGCCGCCATAGGCACCGATGAAAGCGTTCACAATTTTCTCAGAATCCTTTTCGATGCCGATATCTCCCTGCAGTAATATGCCTTCTGAATATTCGTTGACTTCCCGGAGAACTTCCTCGGCCTCATTGGTACTATTATGATAATTTATGCCTACCAGAGCACCCTCTTTGGCGAACTTGATCGCTATGCCCCTACCGATACCTCTGGATGCTCCGGATATCAGTACACGTCTACCATCCAGCATCGATTTTCACCAAGGTCTCCTTCTTTGGCTCTTCTTACGCATGTAGAAGAAGAAGGCTGCAACGATAACGGCAGCGACGGTCAAGCCGATAGGTAAAGAATATTTACTTAAAGTGCTTTCACCGGTGACGTGGAATGTACGAGTCAGTACCAATTCGTCCTTCACGAATGAATCTGTGTCACGGTAACCGTAATCTACCCATATCTCTAGTTTGTGTTCCCCTTTATCCAGGTTTTCTTTTGACCAATTTATAGTAACACGCTTTGTTTCATCCGGTGCTAAGGAAGGTATCTCATGGGTACCTCTTAGAGTGTTATCGACGAATACTCCCACCTTCACTCCCTTAAGCTCTATATCGGTGGGATTGGTGATATCGACTTCTACGGTAGCGGGCTTTAGAGCCTTTATCTCAAGCTCGCTTACTCCATATCTGACTTCTTGAAAATCAGAGCAAAAACCTTTGAAGACTATGGTCATCTTTCCAGCACGTCTTGCGGTTACGTTAACAGTGAATACGTTGCTTCTGTTGGAGCGGCTGGATGTTGGGTCGATGATAAGATTTGGTACCTCAGGTATCTCGATACTCCAATTGAATGCCCTTTGACTGAAAGAACCGCCGACCTCTACATCATAGGTAAAGGTTTCATTTACGAATATCTCCCGGGAACCAGAAACGTGGATCTCTACTCCTGCTTGGATGGGTGCCGATTCTACGGTGTAGAGCGATATAGATAGGATGATGACCATCATCAAAAGAACGGTTGTTTTGAGGTATGTTCCGTTGTCAGTCATATCAGAACCACCTCCGTCTCCTGATTATGTACAATCCACCTAATACCGCCATTATCACCAGTGCGGCCCATTGTCCCGTGCTGAGTTTGAATGCTTCTTTGTCAAGAACTATGTTATCTCCTAACAATTTCAGTCTCGTAAGATCTGACGTGATGGTTGGCGTTAAGACCTCAAATTCTTGTGTTGATGATACCGATTGATCGCCTTGTGACACTACTTCTAGTTTGACGGTTACTTTAGCTCCCGGTTTCGCTGTTGTTGGTACCAATGTGATCTCAATTTCATCGATCCCGCCATCCGTTATCGCTTCGGTTCTATTGGTGACAGATGCTTCCCAACCATTAGCCTTCAGGTACTCTTTGTTCAATATTTGTGCCGTGTAAATATCTTGGCCATTTCCCGTGTTCTCCACTACCACAGTGTAAGTCATAACTCCACTATCCATGTTTCTTTCTACTTCAGGATCTATAGAGACACCGTAGTGCTGTACCACCTTGATGGGTAATGTCATGTCCGCCTGTCTGTCAGAATTTACAGATTCGGCAACAAAAGTTACGGGGGGATGACTTACAGATGCATCCGTGTCTAACTGCGCGCTCACTCTGACGTCAACAGTTTCTCCGGCCGGTACACTGAGCTTGGTCGGTTCGAATTCCAGAGGCCATATCGATGAAGGGGCAGAGAATACAAACTCATCGTCTGTGTTACCCGTATTTTCAACAGGCACATTGAATACGGCTGTCACACCCGGTTTCACTTCGCGCTCCTCTACATCATGTAATCTGACACCGTACGTGGCAACTCTTTCCAAGTTGATATTCAATTCCATGCTGTATCTCAAATCTAGCTCTCTCACATAGCTATACGTGGTGTCTATGCCGTCCTCTGCTACCGTTGTAGATGCTGATAGTTCATATCTACCCGCCGGAAGTATGATCTCATAATCTCCACTTTCGTCTGCTGTGAAATGTGTCTCTCCTTCATAATCTAATGATCGTATGGTGATATCTGCCGGTACACCTTCACCGTTTTTCTTGATAACTCCGTTAAGCATACTTGCTTCTTTCAAAGATATGTTTAGATCACGATCTTCATCAGGCATGATGAATTCAAACATCTCTGCATACAATCCTTTTGGACCGGAGTAATGTACGTAAACCGTGTACCGACCCCGAGATATCTCTGTTTCAAAATTACCTGCTGTATCTGTAGTTGTCGAGGTAGATATGGCTTCACGGTCGTTTTCGGTGAATTCTATGTATATATTACTAACACCTTCGTTATTTATTTCTACACGTCCGGCAAGGGTAGGATTTATCAAGTTCCGCTCCAACTGTATAGCAGGAGCCGTTGATGTTTTCATGTCATATGTTTGAGAATAGTGATACATCACGTCCCTTGTTATCCCATCGATAGATTCTACGACTGTGTGCTCTACATATACCTCATAATCACCGGATGCTAGGAGGAGATTAAAGCTACCATCTGCCCCTGTAGTCCTGTTGAAGAGGTGGCCGGTGTCCAGGTTGAGCGTCCAAACAGGGATGTCGCTACGCTCTTCATTTTCATAAGTGACGATGGGTGAGAAAGTTAGGCCTTCCTCCAAAGTTATCTCCTGATCGGAAGGTTCTGATATCTGTAAATTGGACATATTGACTAGTTGTTCGTCTTCATTGGCAGCCCACAGCATATACGAACCAGGTTTAAGATATACTTGACCGGTTCCGTTGATAGATATGCTTTTAGTTTCGGGTCCGACAAATTCCATCTCCGCAAATACATGCTCTTCGTCGGTATTCATTAATTCTATCCTGAGTTTGACCCTATAATCTACATATATGTCCACCGGGTCTACAGTTTCACCAGGGATGATAGAGATATTTTTTGTGAAAGAATACATCTCTTGGTCAGAAGGTGAATGATCTATCATCATGCGGTAGTCACCAGGCTGTACGTCTACGCTGTATTTACTACCAGATATCTCGGCTTCCTTTCGTACTGCACCATTTCCTACCGCTTGGAAGACCAAAGGCAGAGAATCGGGTAATTTGTCAGAATAATTGATGGAACCGGAGACTGTTAAATTCTTTGCTAAGAGTGATACATCCTCTTCTATATCTCTATCGGGATGATAGTTGATCTCTTTGGACAGATATCCAGCATTCCCGAAAAGTAGTGTGGCGGTTTCATCCCTTGGAACTACCAATCGATAATCTCCGTCGGGGCCCGTCCTTATGGTAACTGAGATCTTATCTTGGAATGTGAGGGTGACTGAAGCCCGTATTTCTGTGTCTTCGCTATCCGGCATATCCCGGTAAACATTACCTCCGATGACTCGACCGAGTTTAGGTTTGATATCAAGGTTGATATCGTTCTGAACTGTGATCATCGACCGGTATACCGTTGTGGCCTCTTCACTGGCCTTCCAACCGTAAACCGTGTATTTACCTATAGGTAATATTGTGGAAAATTTGCCATCGATATTGGCTGGTGCCATAACTTGTGCTTCATCTTTAGAGAACAATACAGCAAAACCGTCCTGAGGTTCACTGTTGTATTCCGCACTACCGCTTACCTTGTACGCTCTATTGAAGTCTGCATCGATATCTTGCTGAATAGAAGATATCTGTAGAGTGTTCAGGTATGCATATCTTTCATTGTCACTCTGGTATGATCCATATACCATATACTCGCCATAAGGAAGTTTTACTTCGTAATGACCGTCGGCATCCGAGGTCGCAGTGTAAATACTCGAATCTTGAGTAGAAGTGAAAGTCATCTTCTGATAGATCAAAGGTTTACCAAGAAGTCTCGTTTGACCGGTAAGAGTCACTGCTTTTGTTATCGTGAGATTGTATCGGAACTCCTCGTTTTCACTTACTTCTATTTTTACCTGTCCACCCCTTAGTGTGTATTCTTCATTAGCGACGTTTATACGATATGTGCCGGGCATCAGATTAGGTATGCTGTAATTGCCCTCTTCGAAGATCGTGTTTGTAAACGATTTTTCTGTATTCACGTGCTCGGATACCAATACTATATCTTCATCAACATCGTCGTCAAATGAGATCATGCCTGAAATGGAGCCGGTGGATACGGGTATGTCTGTTTCGACAGTACTACCGGGCTCCACAGATATATCTTGTGTGGAGGACGCACCTCCTACGTCTGTTGTGATCGTGTATATTCCCGGAGCGAGATTTGAAAATTCGTAGCTTCCATTTGTTGCTCCCGAGTGTAATTCTATATCCATATGCTTGTTAACGATGGTAACGTTAGCCGGTACTAGTGTATCGTTTTGAGGTGTATATTGTGCGT
This sequence comes from uncultured Thermoplasmata archaeon, assembly GCA_964454575.1. Taxonomy (GTDB): domain Archaea; phylum Thermoplasmatota; class Thermoplasmata; order Halarchaeoplasmatales; family Halarchaeoplasmataceae; genus Haladaptatiplasma. Next base: position 5,156 of record CAYVTG010000050.1, on the reverse strand, counting down.
CTTCATCGACGTCTATATACACATTGCCCTTTATTGTGCCAGCTTCAACGTCGAAATTTTCCTCGATCATATAGTCCCATATCCCATCGCCTGTTTTATCGATGCGTTTTCTCATGGCCTGTTCGCGACTCACATTGAAAGAAGACATGCCAAGTGTGATTGCATCCATCTTGTGTATCCTGTTATCCTCTCCACCTGTAGATAGAACCAATGTGATCTCTCCGAAAGGTGCATAGGTACTGTAATGACCGTCATCGTCTGTGAATACGGAGCCGTGAGGTGTGCCGGTTTCGTCTATCACGGTCAACCGTGCACCGGGTATAGGCTCGCCGTCCTCTGTTGCGACCGTTCCGCTGACGACTGCACCATGATTGTACTCCAAGAAAACTACTCCCTGCCGTAGATAAGATGTTGGACTCATATCTACGGTCCCTTCGCCGGCTTCATGATATTCTAAAGCCTCCTGGAAAGATATCGCTTTCCATTCCTCCGGATGGTCACGGACTTCTTCTTCAGGATATGGATTGTAGTAAGCCGTTCTGTACGAAAGTCTGAAGTTGCTAAGACCCCAACCGGGCATGGGCTGTAACTCTTGATTCTCAACAGCAGGTATACTTTCTTCTTCGCCTACCCAATGACCTGCATATCCCACGAAGGTACGATAAAGCATGGAGTTGTAGAACATGTCCTTGTAGTCGATTCCGTAGTCAACGATGTTAACGTTGGGAGGTATGTTCTCCGGATCCTCGTACTCATTTCCCTCTTCGTCGACTAACGTTACAGTATAGAAATCAGACGGAGATCGCAAACCACCTTCTTCATCTATTCTGTGGTCAGAGAGTTTTGCAGGAGCATAGAAGATCCCTGTCTGCCTGCCAGAGAATGGAAATAATCTGGTATCGACTGCAAGATATTGTATTATCTGGTCCATGTGTGTTGTTATATCATGATAAAGTTCTACAAGTGTTTCATGCTCTTCGTATGAAAGTAAACCCATGGTGCGTGCATACATCAAATTCGCTTTCGATATATCATCTGCTCTCGGATGGTATCTATCAGGATTAGACAGGACCTCTTCCCGGTATGCTGCGGGATCTTTGAATGCATCTTCCAATTCTACTGTTGTCTCCTCGCCCAAGTGCATTACAAGCAGGTCCCTTACTTCGCCTTTAAAACCATTATCTTCTCTATAAGGCGCTTCGAGCATCCTAACGATAAGCAATGCAAGAGCTTCAGATTCATTCTGAGCCATCAGCATATTTCCTGCTAGTTGGTGACCTTTAAGGAAATTGTCCGCTACGGTGGGTGTTTCTCCTCGTGCGACACACTCAAATCCGTAATCCCACCAACTCAAGAAAGCCGGACGTTCCTCAGGCGGAATATGTGCATTCTGCTCTTTTAGCCAATCCCATGAAGCGGGCCAGTACTCGGTAGGTTTATCCATACCATATCCAAAGGCACCTAGATGCCAGACCTCTCCGGTCGTTGTATTGTAATCGTCGGGCTTAAGGAAAGACGGTAATGATTGGTGTACCTGTTTGTCGTAATCTCTTTTATCTTCGAAAGGGATCCCTGCATCGAAGCCTGATAAGAGATTTGGAGTTAAAATCAAGAACACTATGAACAGTGCAGATAATATGTGGGTGATGGTGACTCCTCGTTTAAGTGCACCGAAGAAATCACCTCGGAAATTGGTCATCCTGCGTGTGATGTTCTGGAAGTTACTCTTATCGACCAGTAAAGCTATTATCCAACCCGCGGTCAGAGCGAATGCCGGTGAACCATTGAAGATAAATCTTGCGGCTGACATAGCCATGTAGATGGCAAAGGCAGTCCAAACGAGTATGAAAAGGAAGGATGTGTCCCATCTGCCTTTAAGATGCCAAATGGATAACACTATACCTATTATCGATAGGAAAAAAGTCACTGGTCCAAAGGATAGTACTATGTTGCTGAATTCTGGAGCCTGGGCCTCAGCGATCGTCTCAGTAGTTTTCTTCTGAACGAAATAACCGGCCCCGGATGTGAAGGCACTTATTAATGCGGGATTGATGAATAACCCGTATAATAAGACACCGATACTACCTATGATCAAAACCGAGAATATCATTATCCAAGGATAATCTCTGCTTACAGTCAGTATGGTCCCACCTATCAAACCAAATATTATCAGTATTAGGGGGACGTCAAAGAAGGTACCTATCCTGTGAGGTAAGGAGGCACCAACGCTAGCACCATAGTAATAAGGAGCTGCGAGTGCTACACAAATAATCAGCGAGATCATAAGACATGCAGTCACCCCAAGGGAGTCTCTGTATCTAACTCGATCTATAAAAAGCTGGATGTAATAATATGTGAGTAAGATAACGACAATATAAGCCCAGCCCTGCCAGCTCAATGCAACGGTTGCAAAGCACATACCTGCCATGGCTGCGTAGAGTAAGGATTTTTTATTTTTCGCTATGAATGACTTAACGCCTTTTGTGATGAGGCTTCTGTCACCCCAACTCTCCACCCATGATACATCATCCGGTATACCTTTCAAAGCCTTCATCAGGAAATAAAAACCTGCTATGGCAAAGAACAGATACAGGGAATCGTGATCACCGTTACCTATGGCGCTTCTCTGAAGATGACCTGCGCTTATAGCCAATAAAAATGCAGCTGCCATGCCTGCCTTCTTACCGAAGATGTCACGCCCTACAAGATAGACGGGAAATATCGTAAGTGCGCCCCAAAAAGGAGCGGACAATATAAATGAATAGTGAAGACTGCGTGTAAAATCTCCTACAAAGGGTGTGATTATGTAAGCAGATAGAACGGTAGTCCAACTATACATGGGGGGTCTGGGGTTCCGTACACCCATGGGGAAATTTATCATAGGATCGAAAAGAAGATGTTTGTTATTGGTTGCAATATACTCTGCTATACGCTCATAATAATAAGCATCAGAACCACCTGAAATCAAAAAGGGGGTTCCGTACTTTGTCGACATCTCTAACGCAAAATAGCTCCGTAAAAAGAATGCGATAACGAATAAACCCGCTAGGCAGATAAAAGTACTCCATCTATCTTCTAGTATCGTAGACCTATTTTCCGGGGCTGCGTTTTCGTTCTTTTTCTTCGGTTGATAAGGTAGCCTTAACCTCATTATTCTTCACCTGAACAAATGTACTCAAGCTGATGATACCTTCTTATATTTATAGATTGCCTGGTAAATGGAGTCATATATCAGTTTTAATCGGACAAAAGGTAATCATCTAATACATCTTTTGCCTTTTCTCTTCCGGCTTGATGCTTTTTCAAAAAGGCGTTTACCTTTTCGATAAGGTTGGATTTGCATTCACCGCATAAAATATCTCCTCGCTTACATCTTTCCGCGACGTCTGCAACCACTTTGTCGTCTTCCTCGAATATGTAGTATCTATAATTTTGGATAGCACAGATATCCGGATTACCGCCCTTTTCTCGCTGCTCTTTTGCGGAGATGCAGCCGCCGGTGAAGGCGTTAGATAATTTGGATCTTACATCTTTTGATGTGTCAGTTGTAAATATCGTTGTTTTTGGTATGCTGGCAGACATCTTCCCGGTTCCATCCAAAGACGGTGCTAGCTTATTGTGTAAAAGAGCGGGTTTAAGATAACCGATGGTATTGGCTATATCTCGAGTCAACCTGAAATGTGGATCCTGATCTATACCACAGGGGATGACGACTGGGACATCTTTACCCTCTCGTTCCGTTGGCAAAAAACAAGGCGCGGACTGTATCGAGGTATAGAATATGCTGCCTATATTAGTGGAGTTATCGAATCCAAATACCGCTTTGACATTTGAAAAATTGAGCCTCTTGGCTGCCTTCAATGCTATCGGATAAAGTGTATGTATATAGTCTGTATCGATGAATATGTGGGTTTTCTCAGGATCGAATCCGAGAGCGATGACGTCCAAGGCGTTTTCTATGGCATATGAATGTGTTTTTTCCATATCCATATCAAAATTGAAGAGAAATTTTTCATCATCTGTCAGCTGAAAATAAAGTTCTACTCCGAATTTATCCTGCAGCCATTTAGCGAATATCCAGGGCATAAGATGTCCGACATGAGTGTGGCCCGAAGGTCCTCGACCGGTATATATTGCAAAAGGATTTCCTTTTTCATACTGATCCAAAATCCAGTTGAAATCTCGATGAGAATAAAATATTTCACGTCTCAGCATAAAGTGTACTTCTCCAGCGACTTTTTCGATACGATCCAAAAGCTCGTTATCGATGCGATTAGTTCCGAACCTCTTTATGAGGTCGTCATAATCTATTTTTCCGCTCACTTCCCATGGAGTGAGTACGTATCCTTCGTCTTCGTCCATATGCTACGGATTATGTTTTTGTTCTTTAAAAACCTGTTCATACCACTTACACTTACCCCTGCATAATCATTTTAATAGTATAAAACTGCTTGAGATATCATGAGACGCAATTCACATATCATCGGTGCGATGATCTTTGGTATCGCAGCCTTCCTTTTACTGGGATCGCTCCGTAGGATGTCTGTACCCTCTCCATACTGGCTGGTCGGAACCTCTTTGAGTCATATCGGACACCTATTCATTCTGTTTTTATTCTCTGCAATTGGAGGGCTATTGCCGGATATAATGGATCCAGCTTATTCGAGGAGACACCGGAGATTTGCTCACAGCAACGGTATCGGCGTGATCATGATGATCGTTATAGCGATAACACTGTTCTATCTGGTGTCAGACATGAGAACAGAACTGTTGTTGATATACTATTTTGCATGGGGATATGTTTCTCATCTAGTTTTGGATCATTGGTAGCAGAGCTAAAGCTGAACTGTGATGTTTGTTTATTTAAAAAATAAAGCAACACATACGCAGACCTGTCTAATGACCAATCCAACATTGAGCGATAGTCCGAACGTTAGTAGCCGTGGGCTGAATACGTCGCCGAAGCTTCGTACTTACACCCCAGGCTCTATCAAACCCGTCTTCTACGGGAGTTCTTAGGTGTCTCGTTTCAGGGTTGGCTTCAGGCTTAGATGCTTTCAGCCTTTATCCATATACAGCGTGGCTACCCAGCAGTGCCCTACCGGACAACTGGTAAACTAGTGGCTGCGAAGCCCTGTTCCTCTCGTACTAAGGGC
>CAYVTG010000049.1:9013-14411 GCA_964454575.1 uncultured Thermoplasmata archaeon | reverse complement strand
CATGTACTCACACTTCGCTAACAAAGTCGAAGAGCATCACCTTCGTACGCTGTACTTCAACAACGGTATCCGGGATTTCAGCGATGATGGTAACCTGTGGAATGACCAGCACGCACCGTATATAGATTCGTTCATTCCGTTAGACGGAGCAAAGGTGAGCGGTACGGTAACTTTGAGCTCCAGAGCATACGATCTGGATACTGTCGATGAAGATTTCCTAGAGGTGAGATACTACTACCATACCAGTGAACCCAGCGATGCAAACCGAAACGACTGGAATATGATAAGAGAGGTAGATGGGAAAGAGGGCGAGGCATTCATCACCAGCTGGGATACCATCGAGAGTGGGTTCGAAAATGCTGACGGCGAATTGGTCTACATAATCGCCGAAGTTAACGATGATATGGAATCCGATTATATATATAATCTTGTACAGATATTTAACGATGAGCCGGATAAAGCATATGTTCGCGCCTCCCATGACGGTTGGATTTGGTGGGAAGGAGAATGGGCAAACGATAACACTCCATATTTTGATTGGTTCCCAGGACAAGCATTTCAAGATGTATGTTACATTCTTGATAATGATCTGGATACGATTCCAACTGAGGATCCGAACAGTATAGTCGAATTTATGACTCAATCACACACATTCGAACCTCAAGCAGATGGTACATATTATTTCCATCATCAATTCGAAAATGAAGGCGGATTATGGAGCTCAACTGCACATTACGGTCCGATAAAGATAGATACGGTACGGCCGGTGGTCGATAGAAACGGAAAGAGATATTATCCTTCTAGTTCGACATGGTACAATTCATATCCTGGTCGAGTCATAGATGTCGATTTTTATAGAGATGATGGGCAAAGCCCTCTAGCCAAAGCCCAGTACAGTCTGGATGGTGGCACTACCTGGAATACGATCTTCGAAGATCCGACCAATACATATACAAGAAACTGGTTTGTGGATTGGGGATCGTTACCCGATGGACAAACAAGAGTGGATATAAGGCTATATGATGAGGCGGGCAACTTAGCAACGGATTATATTTACATACGGAAGGATAATACCGTACCAGTAATCGATTTGAACGGGAAGAGCATTTACGGATATTATATGACAGATCCAGGCAATGTAATCGATACTGACTTCCACTGGGGCGGTTCGGGCAGTAACCTGGACTGGGCGAGATATAAAGTCGAGGGTAAAGATTGGCACTACATATTTACCACAGATACCGATCAATACACTTCATTATGGGGGATAAGTTGGTCGGACCTTGAAGATGGCGAAAATCTTATTACCATACAATGTCAAGATATCGCGGGTAATATAGCGGAGGAATACATATTGTTCAGAAAGGATACCACAGACCCATCTATGTCATTCAATCCATCTTCTGCGGGCTGGAGTGACAGTAGTGTTTCGATTGATGTATCTGTAAGCGATTCAGGAGGATCCGATCTCAATAGATACAGGTATAAATGGACTCATTCCACTTCACAACCCACTTCGGGATGGAGTTCATGGGATACAAGCATCTCAGGAAGTTCAGGTAGTTTTACCAAAACTCAAGCCTCAGAAGGAGAATGGTATTTACACATTCAAGTTGAAGATATCGCTGGAAATAGTAAATGGGGTTACGGAGGACTTTATCAAATTGATAAAACAGACCCCTCTATGTCATTCAGTCCTTCTTCTACTAGTTGGGGTAGCAATGACGTATCGGTAGATGTATCAGTAAGCGATGCAGGCGGTTCCAATCTGGGTAGATATAGGTATAAATGGACTGACTCTACTTCAAAACCTTCTTCAGGATGGAGTTCGTGGGATTCCAGTATCTCCGGAAGTTCAGACAGTTTTACCAAAACTCAATCCTCAGAAGGAGAATGGTATTTACACATTCAAGTTGAAGATATTGCGGGAAATAGTAAATGGGACTATGGAGGACCTTATAGAATCGATAAATCCGCTCCATCGGTGGACATAACCTCACCCCAGCCAGATGAAGCAATCGGTTCCACTGATGTTACTATTGAATGGACAGCTACTAATGGTGGTTCAGGTATCGATTACTCCGAAATTAGAATAGATGATGGAAGCTGGATAAACAAAGGTTCGAATACACAACACACATTCACTAGCGTATCAGAAGGCATACATACCGTGGATGTAAGAGCTTTCGATAATGCAGGTAATGTAGGTTCGGATAGCGTTACTTTCATAGTGGATGTTACCCCACCAATAGATCCCTCAATAATAATCGATGATGGTAATGAATATACTAATAATAGAGATGTAACACTCTCACTTTCTGCAGATGATAGCGGCTCAGGGGTAACCGAGATGAGGATTTCGAGAGGATATACCAGTGACACACCTTTGTATGAAGAATGGTCCGGAGGAGATGCAGATGGCAATGTCGATAGTTCGATTACACTCAATTGTGGGGATGATTATGTTATCAAATATATTGACGATGTTCCTGGTCCTTTTTATTATGATATTGTGCATATAATAATCAAAGGTAAAGCTATCAATGGAGATAATGGTAATAACGAGATGGATTTGATAATAAACGGTGATAAAGTTAGATCCTTTAATCCATACGATGTTTTCACCGAAAATTTTGAAGTACAAACAATAGAAGTTGATTCAAGTTATATAATATCTGGAACGAACACGATAAAGATAAAGCCAAATAACTGTAACTATGGTACAAACGATCTTAAAGTAGGTTTTGACGAAACTTTAGACGATGATAACACGAGATACATGATTAATAATGTAAAGTATGATGATCCAAACAAAGAAGCAACTATTGGATTAGTTTTATCGTCAAGCTGGTCCGACTGGATGCCTTATCAGACGACATTAGATGAAACACTTCTAAACACAGAGCCCGACGGAGATAGATATATGTTCTTCCAGGCAAGAGATGCTGCGGGTAATGAAGGAGACATCGTTTATGATGATATAATTTTAGACAGAACAGCACCGACATCTTCTCATTTGGTTTATGGAACCGGTAGCATAGGGTGGTATACGAGCGATGTAAGTGTCGAGCTTTCAGCAAACGATAACTTCGAAGTCGATAAGATATTCTATAGGATTAACGGTGGTACTTTTAATGAGTACACCGGTCCAATACAGATCACCACTGACGGTTTGTATGATATCGAGTACTACGCTGTAGACAAAGCTGGAAATCAAGAAGCTACCAATTGGATCCCTACAATCAAAAGAGATACAACGGCACCAACTATCTCAGGTGTTCCAACAGAAGGTGACGAACGAGGCGTTGATAAAGATTACGACCAGGATGGAGAGTATACTGTATTTTGGAATACTGGCGATGACGGAGAAGGTATTGGTGTTGATCACTATGAGATTCAAGAAAGAGATGGAGCGGGACAATGGAATACAATAGATGATAACTGGTTTGATACTTCCTATTTTATAGATAATCGTGGATGGGATGGACACACCTTTTACTACAGAGTACGTGCTATAGACGAATTAGGTCATGTGTTAGATTGGACTTATATTGGGTCATCCGATGGAATCACAGTAGATACACAAGCTCCAGATTTAATCACAGAATTGTACAGTGAACTAGGTGATTTATCTCCAGAACATGTGAAAGAAAGAAATGCAGACAGCTATGATATTATGATGGGGAATAAGGTATCGGGTTCGGTAACTTCTACGCACTCAAATGATGGAGAGTATCATGTAATCGAGGAGGTCTCAACTCCAAAAGGTAATAAACTAGTTATGGAGTATAACATCCCTGTAAACCCACATGGTACATCATTTGATTTTTATATGAACGCATTCACCAGCGATGAGTTCTTCGGGGTATCGTATTCTGTACCTGGTGACTACAATTACTATCCTATGTTCGCTGTTTCTCAAACATCTGATGATGGTTATGTACGATACACTATGGACACGGATATCGTTAAAGGGCACAGCGAAGTACAAATACTAATAGAAGATGCTGAGTCGGATGGAGGAATTGGTGGTGAGCTTGACAGAATTTATATCGATCACATGTATATCGATGAAACGATCCCGGATCACTATCCCGTCATATTAACATGGACCTTATCTCCAGATGATGGTGGAGGTAATGACGATGTTAACCATTACAATATATATCGAAGCCAGTCATTTGACACTGGGTATACACTTATAGATACAGTCGACGCAGGTATTTCTACTTGGACCGATAGTGAAACAGGATACACGAACGATGAAAACAATTACTTCTATGCAGTTGGTTCAGTTGACCACGCTGGCAATTTGGCTATCAATAATCACGAGATAGCTACTAAATACAATATTGATCTGAACAATGGATGGAATACAATATCGTTAATTGCTGAACCAAGACATCACGATATAGAAGAGGCGTTCAAAACAATCATTGACGAAGATGATCCAATGAACTCTGCCCTAGAGTATTCTATTTTCTTGGACGCATCTGTAGATAATCCGAATTCACGATATAAATCTTATGTGCCACATAGACTCCCTCATTATAATAATCTTAATAATGTTAACCAAGAAATGGGGATTGCTTGTAGAATGCGTCGAGCAGCAACTTTAATAGTAACGGGTAAAATAAAAGGGATTGAAGATATCACTCTTTATCATTTAGAGGAACATCCAAAGGGAAACATGGTTGGTTATCCCAGTTTCACTTCAAAAACAGTTGGTGAAGTGAAAGGAGAAATTGGTGATGGAATTATTGTATACAGGATAGAAGGTGGATCTGGTCCATCCTATACAGAAATGGAAGATTCTGAGATAATGAGTAATGATAACGGCTATTTTATATTCATCAGTGAAGACGCAACATGGACTTTGTCAGATAATATGCCCGACTTTAGCGCTATGCCTTCAAACATCGAATTGTCTCAAGCTGCAGAATCACTTAATGAAGGCGATTCAATAACATTTACAACACCGATTTTCAATACCGGTTATACTACTCTCTCAGATTTATATGTTAGAGCTTATGCAACATCTGACACATATTATATTGGTAATGAAACAATAACGTCTATCGGTCCAAAGTCACGAGTGAACCTGACATTTGATTGGGAAGACATCCCTAGTGGAGATCACACAATTTATGTTGTTGTTGACAACGATACAGACAGCTCAAATGGATACCTCAGTGCATCTACTAAGAAAATCAGTGTCAATTACAGACCTCGACCTAAAATAGAGGTGGGCAGAGATTTAAATGTGACTTTAAGCATCGCAGGAAGGAAAGGCAATTCCGTTACATGTATAATCTATGAATACGACATCCCGATCGGAAGCATGAACGTAACAAGAACTCCTGGTGAACCAAATGCAGTCACTGAGTCTTTCCGGATA
>CAYVTG010000049.1:0-9003 GCA_964454575.1 uncultured Thermoplasmata archaeon | reverse complement strand
GATATACGAAGGACGCAATTACACGATGAAACTGATCTACAACGCAACAGATAAAGGTGACAATCCCATAACTGTTAAGTTTGGTGAAGGAGATCGTAAATCCGTGATCAGATATACATTTGAAACCGATAACGGATTCTATCAAGAGAAAGATTTCTATCTAGAAGATGTCATTTCAAATGCCCTTTCAAGAGAACGATCCTGCCATTTCTCGGCGTTTGGTAGCTATGATCCGGATGGAGAGATCGTTTCCTATCATTGGGATTTTGGTGACGGTAACAACGCAACCGGGATGTATGCGGATCACGTTTATTCTGAACCTGGAGAATACGTTGTTACATTAACGGTTACGGATAACGAAGGAGCTGAAAATACTATTGAATATCTATTGGTTGTAGATAAGATACCTTCACCTCAAGGAGAATCCTATAAATGAGTGATAACATGAAGCTAAATTTACTGAAGTTATCTGTTTCGTTTATCTCGTTATGCCTGTTGGTGAGCGTAGTTTCCGGCGTTTATACTGATGACCGGGATATTTCAGCGGATGATGATATCGATGACCTCATAATTACGGAAGTCAAGAACTCGATGACCACCGGGTTGGCATCTACTCCCTGGCCCTGTTTCGGGCACGACCAGAAAAACACGGGATCGAGTTCGTACGATACTAGCCATGTGGATGGTACGGAGAAGTGGAACTTTATAACAGGTGGTGGTGTTAATTCTTCTTTTGCCATAGGTGGTGATGGTACGATATACACCGGGTCCGACGATTATTATGTGTACGCTATCAATCCGGATGGAACGGAAAAATGGAGCTACCAGACCGAAGGAGAAGTCAAAGCACCTCCTGCGATAAATGACAATGGAGAAATTTACGTCGGTGGTGGAGGTAAATTGTACTCTCTCTATCCAAATGGGACCCTTAACTGGACCTACGATACTGATAGTTATATTTATTCATCCCCAATTATCGGTAATAACGGTACGATATACTTTGGGTGTTCAAAAATAATAAGCTTTTTTCCCGAACCCTTTCTTACAGCATTATATCCAGATGGAACATTAAAATGGAAATATAAAATTGGGTCATCTTTTGATATTTATTCATCGCCGGCCATTGGGGATGACGGTACTATCTACATCGGATCATCTGACTACAATCTTTATGCACTTAATGAGAATGGAACGGAAAAATGGCGTTTTACTTCCGGAGGTGTAATTGATTCTTCACCCGCAATCGATTCAGATGGGATAATCTATGTGGGTAGTAATTATGATAAATTATATGCTATTTATTCAAACAATGGAACAGAAAAATGGAATTTTACCGCAGGTGGCGGAATCAATTCTTCCCCAGCGATCGGTACGGACGGTACAATATATGTTGGTTCCTCTGATAACAAGCTGTATGCTATCAATCCTAATGGCACAGAGAAATGGAACTTCACCACCGGCGAAAATGTGGATTCTTCCCCGGCCATAGGATCAGACGGGACGATCTACTTCGGTTCGTTTGATAACAAGATATATGCACTGAATCCGGATGGTTCGGAGAAATGGAATTACGCTACAGGCGGTGATATTTGGTCCTCGCCAGCCATCGCTTCCGACGGAACTATATACATCGGTTCATCTGATGGGAATGTTTACGCCATCGGATGGAGTACTACTCCGACGTACACATTGGACCTTTACGCCGGAGGAGACACCGAAGGTTGGAACTTCGTTTCATTCGATCTTATACCGTTGAACGACGATCTGGAGTCCATACTCGAAGACTCTACCGACGGGATCTCAGGGAGCTATGACAAGCTGATGTACTACGACGCATCGATAGACCGATGGAGCAGTTACGTTCCGGGCAGAGCGACACACTTCAATTGCCTGCAATCTTGGGATCACACCATGGGTTTGTGGATACACATGACCATCGATGATAACCTTACGATAAGCGGTACAACTCCTTCTTCTACGGTGATCCCATTGTATCCCGGATGGAACATGGTCGGTTATCCTTCTGCAACCGACCGGTTAGCCAGTGACACACTCCCAACTGAAGTATCCAAGATAGGTGTTATCAATGGTAGCATGGAGTACAACATAGGATATATCTACGACCTATCGAAGTGTACTATGACTGCCGGAAAAGGATACTGGATCTACAACTCAGCTGATGAGAAAGTCGATTGGACGGTGGATCACTAAGTTCTTTTATCCTCTAATTCGTTTTCTTGTTTTTCCTTTTTCCTCAAGACAGCACTCTCGGAGAGAGAATATAGATAGCCCTCTTATGCTGGATATGATTTTTCCTCTTTATCTCAGATATCCTGTGCTAACAATACCCAAGGCTTCGGAAGGCTTATATAAATCTAGGTTTATACCTATATGCGGTTTGAAACAGGAGGAATCCTAGATGGAAAAGAAAACAAAGATGTGGATCGCGGTTGGTGTGGTTATTATGGTAGTCATTGGTATTTTAATATCTTCATTATTTTTGTTTAGCTCAAAGGATAATCCAGAGTATGAAGCAGAAATAACTATCGATGTTTCTAAAAACGAAACCGCTTATATCATAAATATTTCTGAGTTGGATGTTTATTATTTTAATACAAATGATTTACAAGGACATTCGATTGGCTCTCCACATGCAACATTAAAAATAATTCGTGAAAACAATACTGAAAATGATAATTGGTCTGAATGGTTTTTAAAAGAAAAATCTGAAAGAACAGGTATAAAATGGATAGATGTCAATAATGACAATAATGTTGGACAAGGAGATAAAATAATTTTATATAAATCAGGAGGGAGTGAATATTCACCTAAAAAAGGCGACCTTATAAAAATAGAAGATAGTGATAATTTTTTGGTGTGGGTATCATCAAATACCATAGAACTACCATAGGAGGATAGAAAGCATGTATAAAATATCTAGAGGTTATGTCCACGCTTGTATTCATATTGAATCAAACACGTTAACCTTGTCTGGAGAGTATTCATGATGTCCCTCATTCATAGAGTCTTTTTCCATGAAAGCATTGTTTTTTAGTTGTGCTTTGATGATATTTATTACGCTAATATATTTTTATAAACATGTCGATTGAATTAATGTTGTTACAATATATAGTGGAATACATAACTTATTTACAATTCGTTATGTCCTCCACTGCTAGTCAAAGACGTGAATTAATTCAATAAAAAGTTACGTCTTTGACTATACATCGGAATCTAGATGCATCACCATGATTTGTATATGATCTTGCCTAGAATTGTAATCGAATTTGAAACAATAGTATATATGTTGGAGAGGTAAGAGATTAAGTAGGGACTGATAAAAAGCAAAATGAAGGGTGATTTGAAAAAGGGAGAAAAGGAACACAAGATTTCCTAAGATTGAAGATAACTCCTCTAATGACTATATTGTCGGGGTTTTTTTAAACCCCGGCAAAGTTCTTTTTTTTTATTTTCAATCAATATGTGTTTAATTTATAAACGACGATTGAACCAAAAGTTATTTTTATACCGGTCGAAGGTAGTATCAGATATGGGAAAACGTAGTCTCTGTATCATGGTTCTGTTGGTACTGATGGTCGGCAGTATCGCCGTACCGAGTGTGAATTCATTTGAAACAACGGACACCAACGGATTTCCGTATCCCGGTGACGATTGGGCATGGGAGATGATCGGTACGCCATATGCACATCAAATCGGGCAGTACGGCGATGATGTGTTGGTTGCAGTGATGGATACAGGGATAGATTACGATCATCCTGATCTGAAAGACAGGATGTGGGACGGTATCGGATACGATTTTGTCAATGGTAACGACGATCCCATGGACAACGATGGTCACGGTACCCATGTGGCCGGTATAGTCGCCAGCGTGGCCCCCGGTGCAAAGTTGATGGCGTTGAAGGTGATGGAGGAAGAAGGCGGTCGATGGGTTGAGGTAGCCCAGGCCATCAAGTTTGCCAGAGATAACGGTGCGGACATTATCACCATGAGCTTCGGCGGCGAACAAAGCCCTATGGCACGTGTGATACAGATACAGATCAATTTTGCCTACCAAGAGGGAGTACTCATGGTGGCGGCTGCGGGAAACGATGATACCGACACAAAGCTGTATCCGGCAGCCAACGAGCAGGTGATCGCAGTTTCCGCAGTGGATGATAATATGGACAAAGCGAGCTACAGTAACTACGGCGACTGGATAGAGCTGGCGGCACCCGGCGGAGACAGCGGGGCGAGTATAATCTCTACAATACCGGGGGATTCTTATGGTTACAAGATCGGAACGTCCATGGCTTGTCCCTTTGTTACCGGCGCTGCAGCCATAATGATGGGTGCCTATCCGGGAATGACCAACGTGGAGGTCAGAGAGGCATTAAGGGAACAGGCCCTAGACCTTGGAGAGCCCGGTAGGGACCCCGTCTACGGCTACGGGCTGGTGAACGCTTACAGGGCCGCTGGAGGAAACGTACCGACTCCGCCGAGAGATCTGACAGCCAAGGGTCGTGACGGTATGGTGGAACTGTCGTGGACTGTGCCGTGGGACGAGGGAGTTGCGCCGGTGGAAGGATACCGTGTTTATCGGGGGACCAGTGTGGATGATATGGAGTTAATGATAGAATTAAACGGGACGAGTTACACCGACGAAGACGTGGTCAACGAACAGCGGTATCACTATCATATAACAGCTTACAGCAGCGAAGGCGAGAGCATCCCCAGCGATACCGTAGCGGTGACTCCGAGAGAGAACATCGTGCCGCCATCCGAGCCTAGAGATCTGAATACCTCACTGACCGAAGACGGTGTTAAAATAACGTGGAACGCGCCTATGGACGACGGTGGAGACGAAGTGAGTGAATACAATATATATCGTGACGAAGAGCCCATCACCAGCATCATCGAACGGGAATATATAGATAGAGATGTTCAAAACGGCAGCAGTTATAGCTATGCAGTTACCGCTGTGAACTATGCGGGTGAAAGCGAATTATCGGAAGTCAGTACTATTACCGTACCTGAAGGGCAGTTATCTGATGATGAGAACGACGGAGAGCAGCCGCCTGCAGATGAAGATCCACTACCGACGATCCCGAGTGCGGAGGACCACGGATACCTTTTACTGTTTTTATTGATATTAGCCATAGCTCTCGCCGGTGCCGGCCTGGTTTATTATGTAATAAAAGATCGAGAGGATGAGTGACTATATCATTGAATGTACATGTAGATGAGGTAAATACCCGCTATGATAAGAACGACTCCGGATATCTTGTTTATCCACTCTATCTTATCTCTGAAGTCTTTGACCACGGTATCTCGGAAATAGACGGTGAGTAGAGAGAAAAGGATCATCAGTACGGCCATGGTCAGCAGGTGGAGTGCAAGAACGAGTGCGGTCCCCATCAACCCTCCGGTCAACCACGACGATGCGATTATAGCCAAGAACACCGGTCCTACACATGCAAGGGAAGCTGATGCGTAGCCGACACCATATAAGAAAGGAGAATCGTTGGTCTGGTTTTTTGATCTTGGAAATAGTTTAGATTTAAAATTTTGCCATCCGAAACCCAATCGGCTGAAGACATCCAGTCCGGCCACGAGTGTGATTCCAAGGATCAGGATTATCGCTCCTACCAACGGTTCTAGATAGGGTAGGCCCCGGAGGATGAAACTGCCGAACAGCATACCGATACCTCCCAGGATGCCGAATACGAGTACGATACCGGCGGCGGCTTTAAAGCCCATGGTCAAGCCGCTCTTAGGCTCCTCTTCATCGTCGGGCCGCATGTAGAAGGCGATATATGATGGTAATAACGGGAAGGCGCACGGTGAAAAGAAAGAAAACAATCCTGCCATCACCGCTAGTACATATATACCGTATTCGGAGATCTCTACGGTCTCATCGGTGCCCTCTATCAATTTATCCAGTTCCGCTCTAATGACGTCTGCATTTACAGTACCGGTTTTTTTATACGTCATATTACCGTCTTCGTTCACCAGTACCATGGTGGGTACACTTGAAAGCCGGTAATCGATTATGGAGATCTGATCGTTGCCCTGGCCCATATGCCAGGGTACATCGTTTTCTTCTCTGTAACTCTGTAATTCATCTACCGAATGACCTCCTACATCGATGCTGATGAAGATGACTTTGTCCTGGTATTCGGGATATACTTCTTTAAGGACACCTTCGAGTTCCTTGCACGCGATGCACTGGAAGGACATGAAGTCGATGAGCACCGGCTTATCGGCCTCCGATAGTGTGAACTCTCCATCGGTGGTGGGTACGGTAAAATCCGGTGCGGTGCTGGCACTGGCGGCGGGGGTGATGATAAGGATAAAAACGAGTGCCAGTAGGACCATTCGGTTTTTCATCAAAATAACATAACCATATAACAGTTATATAAAGATTGTTGGAGTTTTGACTTGAATGAATATATTTATACTAGCTTCTCTATGTACATCCATGTCACAAGGGGAAAAGACTGCGGATGAAGTTATGGTGGGCGGGGGCCTAAAAAAAGTGGAGTGTCCCTACTGCGGAGGCAAGATGCTCAGAAGTCGGAGGAATATCCTACAAGGGATGAGCCATGTTTACTGGCAGAAGCCCTGGGGCTCCATGCTCAAGATGGACGAGCCGGTCGTTACCATGGCGTGTGTTAACTGCGGAGGAGTGATGCTGGCGTTGAGAGATTCTTCGAAGGTTGCCCGGGAATGGAATGCTTTGTCCGATGAAGAAAAAAGAAAGATCGAAGAAGACTGACTTCCCGCAAATTTATTTATTTCCTCCCTCTATCCCACGTGGAACTCCATGGAAACCTTAGGATCAAACATAGAATTGACAGGCCGAGACGACGAAGTCGAGTTACTATGTTCTCTGCTGGATGATTGTAAAGAGGGCCAAGGGTCAACAGTTTTCGTTTCCGGTGAGGCCGGAGTCGGAAAGACAAGGTTGGTAGAAGAGGTCTTACGCAAGGCAAAGGAAGATGATCTTAAGATAATCCGTGGTAGGTGTATGGCAGAGAGTTTGGAACCGCTCTCTTCCATCAAAGAGGCTTTTCGTAACGCAGATATGCTGCATATCATAGCAGATGTACCCCCTCCCAAGGTTCTATCCGCCTACCTGATGGACAGTGGTGGACTGCTGATCGCAAAAGCAGAAAGAAGCCAGACAGATCTGGATGCAGATATATTTGCCAGTATGCTCAAGGGTGTAGCCAATTTTGTCTCGGATTCATTGAGGATGATGGGAGAGGGTGAAAAAGGCGGTGTCAGCGGGATAGTTTACAAAGGATACAACATACTGATGGAGACTAAAGGGGAGGCCTCTCTAGTTTTGGTCATGGAGGGAGAAGAGAGCGAATTGTTAAAAGATGATGTGGAAGATGTGTTGAACAACGTCTATGAAGATGTTGAAGGTCTGAGTCAAAAAGATTACAACGATCCGAAATTCACCGAAAAAATATCGTGGTTCATCGATTCGGGTAAATACGAAGGGCGGTATCTCGTGGACGATTCAAAGTTAAGACGTGAAAATCTCTTCGATAACGTCCTTTTGGGTATCAGCAGGGCTTCCGTCGAGGATCCTGTCGTGCTGTTCATAGACGACCTCCAGTGGGCTGATCCGTCGACACTATCTCTTATTCACTATCTAGCTCGAAATATAACGAAAGATCCTGTATTATTGATAGGAGCCTATCGACCCGAAGATATACTTAAAAAATGGGATGGAGAGGCCCATCAATTAAAGACAACGCTACTGAATATGAAGCGTGAAGATATATACGTTGAGATAGAACTGAACAGATTAGATAAAGTAGCCTCCATCACACTCATTCAAAATTCATTGGGAGACCTAGAGGTGCCTGTGGAATTCTACGATATAGTTTATAGTGAATGTGAAGGAAATCCCTTTTACCTTTTGGAGTTTGTGCGACACATGATAGAAGACGGCCAACTGGTGAGAGTCCATGGAAAATGGTCGTTGGAAGTCTCCCTGGATGAGATAAAGATACCGTCCAGGATATATGATCTTGTGGAGATGAGACTTGATCGTCTGGGAGATCGACAGCAAAAAATTTTGGAGTTCGCTAGCGTGATGGGTATAGAGTTTGATAGCTCGATAATCCAGAAATCTCTTGAATACGAAAGAAGAGAGCTTCTTACGGAGCTTGCGGAGCTGGAGAGAGTCCACGGACTGATAGGATCGGTGGAAGATGGCTACAGATTCGACCACAATAAAGTTCGTGAATCACTGTACAGCGGTTTGAACAAAGAGCTGAAGGAGGAATATCACCGGATGATCGCCGAATGCTATCAAGAGCGGTACGAAGCAGGTGATGAAGATGTTATCGGATTGATGATACATCATTACTACAAGGCTAAGGACGAACGCGTTATCGGTTACCTGCTGGAAGCCGGACGCTCGGCACATGAACGATATGCCAATGAAGAAGCGGAGCGATTCTTTTCTAACGCTCTGGAGCTTCTTCCGAAGTCACGCAGTGAAGAGATATCGTACGTTCGTAGAAAACTAGGTGAGATATGCACACTGACAGGTGAATACGAAACTGCACTGGAACATTATCAGGCGGTACTCAGAGATGAAGATGATGATATCGAGATAGCCGAGCTGCATGAAAAGATAGCAGAGCTGTACTCTAACATGGGAAACTATGAGAAGGCCATAGAGGCCGTGGATAAAGGTATGAAGTACGACTCTGGAGAACCATGCGGTTTGCTTAAAACTAAAGGCTGGGTACTTCTACGGAAGGGAGATCATGAGCATGCCAAGGATGTATTTATCGAAGAGTACAGGACGGCAAAAAGGACCGGTGACGACGGTAAACTAGCACAGGCACTTCATGATTTGGGCGCGGTACATTTCCGCTTGGGGCATCCTGAAGATGCACTTGAGCGTTTGAACGAAGCCGTCGAGAAGTGGGAGCAGACCGATGATCTAAAGGGTCTTAGTACATCTTTGAACAACAT
>CAYVTG010000048.1:0-14530 GCA_964454575.1 uncultured Thermoplasmata archaeon | reverse complement strand
AATCAAAACGAGGAAAAAGTTTATCTGTGCAGGGGATATAACAATGTCAAGGTAATCAAAATCTTTTTTGAGCGTAGCGAAAAAATGTTTTGACAAGAGTAACGTTAGCCCTTCGGGCGAGATTCGAAACTGAGAGGAACTTGTTCCTCTCGTTCATAAATCATAGATTTATTCGACAGGCCGAATGCTGACGCATTCTAAACACACGCTAAGCATAGCTTAGCTCGTCAGCAGGAACAAATTCCTCCAACTCGTGAAGCAAAGCTTCACTGGTCTCCCCCACTACGCCTTTTTATTTTGAGTTTCGCAAAAAACAAAAAAGTGAGGAAAATCTTTGATTTCTACGAATTTTCAACATCGTACAGATGTCGATCCAACAAACCTACAACAAATTTTTTACCCATGAAACATATAACCTTTGTAATGGTAAAGAACTTGATAGCCAAGATAGTGCTTCTCGGAGATGGGGGAGTAGGTAAAACTTCTTTGGTTAGGAGATTCGTCGAAGATAGTTACAGTGACGAGTACATCTCCACGATAGGTTCCAAAACCAGCAAAAAAACTATCGTGTACCCCGAGTTCTACGATGGTGATGATGTCCGATTAAAATTGATGATAGTGGATATCTACGGGCAAAAGACATTTTCCAAGCTTCATGCATCTAATTACATCGGCTCCAAAGGTGCTTTACTGGTCTTTGACGAAACAAGACTCGACACCTTCAACAACCTACCACAATGGAAAGAAGACCTTAACGAAGTGGTAGGAGATGTTCCTTATCTGATACTGGGAAACAAACACGACTTGATAGAGGATTTCGAGAGATCACCCGAGAGTGAATTCGATGACTATATGTCCAATCGGAATCCGCAAGTGGTGGAGTTTTATGAAAACAATCCACAATTCGGAGATGTCCCGGGGTTCGACAGGGTACCTGAAGATCTGGTCGCCGAATATAGTGATGAAAAAAACATAGATTATTTTTTAACCAGCGCCAAGAGTGGAGTGAACGTGGAGGATGCTTTTAACGACCTGGGTAAATTGATAATTCAAGACATATTAAAGGAGGAAAGTGACAATGACTGAAAAAGGCAATATAGTTATGCCCATAGAGGCCTTCGATGCTTTGGAATCGATACTCAAAAGCCCGGATGTGGATACGAATAGGTCACTTTCGGCATTTGGCTACAAATGGGGTGAACGCTTGGTGGGGATGCTGGACGAACACTGTACCCACGATGAATTGGAACAATATGTAAAACAGATCGCATGGGAAGCCGGCATCAGTAAGTTGGAATTAGAGATGAACGCCGGAAACATACGTATCCGCATAAACGAGTCCGGCATAAACAATCATCATTTTCTGGGTGGTTTTTTATCCGGCGTGATATCTGAACTTTTGAGCACTAACCAGGAACAGAAACAATACGGCTTCGAGTTAGAAGAAGATTCTCCTGTAACGCTACTAATAAACGAAACCAGCTTTTCTTCTTCGGGAGAAGTTGAAGCTAGTACACCATCAAAATATCCACATATCAAACCAGGAGAACGCTACATGATCGTAGAAGACGATGCAACAACCCCAAATATGTCTTTTGACATCTTGAAAGATCTCACACTTCACGGTTACAACGGTCTTTGCATGACAACGATCTTACCCACTAAAGTTATAGATGCCTACGAACTCGATAAAACAAATTTCGTCTGGCTCACAGACTACAAAACAGGGGCTCAAGGATTTAAAGAGATGAATCCGAAACGTCTGGAGTTCGAGATATCACGAGACACTCGGAAATTTTTAAGTGAAAATGAACATGGAGTGCTGGTGATCCACGGATTAGAGTATCTGATAAGGCACAATGGCTTCGACAAGATGGTAGATTTCCTTGATACCATCGGCAGGATAGTTTCGGCGAAGAATAATCTTTTGATATGCCCCATCTACCCAAAGGCTTTAAGGGAGATAGACTATTCTAATCTGAAGACCATCTTCAAAACGATATAATAGGTGATCGAATATGGCTGAAAAGTATAAAAGTAAGATAGTTTTGCTGGGTAACGGTGCGGTAGGGAAAACATCATTGATAACGCGTTACGTTGACCAAAAATTTTCGGATTCTTATATCGCCACCATAGGAGCAAATTTCAAGAAAAAAGTACTGGATTATGAAGATCGGGGCATCACCCTAAAGATGATGATAGGTGACCTTTTGGGCCAACACGGTTTCCAACAAACCCAGAAGGCGAATATGAGAGGTGCCAAAGGGGCATTGATCATATGTGACTTGACAAGGCAAGAGACACTGGAGTCCATAGAGGGATACTGGATACCGCTTCTCAAAGAAGTTCTGGGCGATGCACCACCTATAATCTTCCTGGCGAATAAGGCAGATCTTGTTGATCTCGAGGATGAATCCATGGCTAAATACAGGGCCGATCTTTTAGCTCTCAGTGAAAAATACGGCACGAAGTTCTTTTTCACCAGCGCGAAAACCGGGGACAATGTAGAACAATCTTTCAGTGATATCGGTTTACTCTCTCTAGACCAAGAACCTGCAAGTTATCATTCTGAGGAACTCTACCGACCAAAAGATGGTATATCAACATTAGATGCATTGGATCTTTTCAAGGCACAGTTGTATCTTGAACTAGGCGGTGAAGAGTTCGTTAACCCCATTCTGCAGGCACAACTGCCCAAAGTAGGTATCGATGTAAGATATGATCCTAGTGTAGAGCAACTCAGAGAACTAGTAGAGAAGATCAAAGAAGTCGAACTCGATTTTCTTGGAGATAAGGTCGCCAATAAATATTACATGAAGAGAAAAGGGATACTCAACAAGATCGAAGGCGAGGGGATCTGAGAAGGTATCACGATGAGAGGACTTTTTATAGGAAGATTTCAACCATTCCATAAAGGACATTTATACGTTGTAGAACTGATGAAAAAAGAGTGCAGCACGATAATGCTCGGGATAGGGAGTGCTCAAAAGAAAGGTGAGCTTGAAAACCCATTATCAGGTGGAGAGCGGATAGAGATGATCAAACGCGTTCTGGATAAACGAAGCTTTGGTCCCTATGAATTGTATCCTATACCAGATATAGACTGCTATTCCGCATGGCCCTATTATGTAAAAACCATACTACCGTCATTTGATGTAGTATACGCCAATAACGACGTCGTAGCGGAGCTTTTCGAGGGCATCGGCATTCAGGTGAAGCGTGTAGAAAACAAAAACCGAGATACATGGCGGGGCGAAGAGATAAGAAGAAAGATGTCCAAAGGGGAGAACTGGAAAGAATACGTTCCCGAAGAGGTAGCAGATTATTTAGAAAAATTGGATATGGAAAAACGTGTAGAACCCAGGATAAAGATCAAATCCAGCACAGAGAGAGATGCTGCCCAACTCCTTACTAAAAATAACCTGACGATCACAACAGCAGAATCATGCACGGGTGGATTGATAGCACACCGATTGACAAATGTACCCGGTTCATCAAAGTATTTCAAAGGCGGTTTGGTCACATACAGCAATCAGGCAAAGATAGATCTACTCGGTGTGGATGATAAATCGATAGAAAGAGAGGGTGTGGTAAGTGAGGAAGTTGCAATACAGATGGCAAGGGGTGCAAGACGGTATATCGATACGGATATCGGTGTGTCAGTGACCGGGATCGCCGGACCCGGTGGCGGAACGGAAGAAAAACCAGTGGGTACGGTTCATTATGCCATCGCTATAGGGGATGAAGTATATACCGATATACTGAAGTTAGAGGGGAACCGGCTGGAGATAAAGGAACAGACATCAGAATCTGTATTAAGAAGATTAATAGAACTACTTTAGTGCTACAAAATGTATCATTTGTTAAACGCGTTTATGGCTTTTTCCATGGCATCTTGGAATTCCGATAAATCGTAGTTTTCGTCGATGACAACCGCCAGCAATTCCTTCTTGCCCGCTTTAGATATAACGAATTTACCCTTTTGTGCATCAACGACTATATTATCGGGAGAGCCGATACCGAGGTCTGAATTTATCGTGTGTGCAGCACCTATTATAGTGGCACACATTATTGCGAAAGTTTCACTGTGTATACCGGCCGGTAGATCAGCCATCAACACTCCACCATCTCGACTGATCATAGCTGACCCGAGCACGCCTTTCTTGCCCATCAATGTGTCCAAAATACCACTCGTTTCAACAACCATATTCCAACCTCAAAAACCCTTCGTATCTATATCGAATTCGCAATGGTCATCTCCCAGGCTTTCACACTTTGTTTCTATGACGTCAACCATACGACCAGTTTTCCTTTCGTAAACCGCCGCGATGATCCCTCTTAACCTATGGCAGGTAGGAGATACAGATTCTTCATCCACCTCTACACCACCTTCTGCAAATGCCTTGTCCTCCTCTAGTATCACTTCATCGACCCATCCGCGAGCCTGGATCAGTTTAGCAGCTTTTTCCAGTACATCATCTTTATCCGGTACTACGTCAAGAATTCCCTTTCCTATAACCTTTCCTTCTCTATAGAAAAGTCCTTCGTAGGCCGTGGCCATTACCCCTTGGTAGAAGGCGGCCATTTCTTTTAACTCCTTCTGGGAGATTTTGACAAACTTCATATTGTTCAACTCTTTCTTCATCTATAGCATTCAGGACACAATAACTGTCCGTTGTTGATCGTCAATCTTTCTGAATATATACCACAGCTTTCACAATAACCTGCGATCTCTTTTTGCTCCGGTTCATCGTATTCTTCTATGTTGTTCGGTGCTCTTATCCTTGCGTATTCTCGGGTTATGTCCAGGAGAGCAGGTGATAGTTCGATTATATCGTTTTCGGTGAGCATTCCGATAAGGTCTCCTTCCTTTGTTACCGGCAGATGTCTGACACCTAATTCCGCCATAACTTTTGCGGCGTGACGAAGATGTTTAGTCCCCTCTATCGTGTGGACCGGTTGTGTCATCACATCTCCAACCTTCTTCTCGTCCGGATTCAACCCTTCTGCCACCGATTTGAACACGATATCCATCTCGGTGATGATGCCTGCCAACGAGCCATCGTCTTCCAGTACGAGCAGGGACCCGACGTTTGCTTCTTTCATCAATCGTGCGGCCTTTCTTATGGTGCATCCTCTCTTGATTATGATCGGATTTACACTCATAACGTCCTGTATACGCACATCCGGGTCTTCAAAGTTTTCCATGTGTAATCATATAGGATAAATATAAAGTACATGTTAAATCTTTCGAATAATAGGCTATTCAACAAGGGTGTATGACCACCTAAAGGGCTATACACTTATATCTCTCCTCTCGATATACCTTTGGTCAGAATGGATTTCGAGTTAAAAGCTATCCTCATATTCAGTGGGGATATAAACGAAGGAAAAGAAACGTTACGAGATACGATAGAGGACGCGAATAAAGATCTGCTCAAGCGTGGAGTCCCTAAAGATGTGAGCGGCGGAGCCGTTGTGGAGGATTTCTCCGTCGAAGGGAACGAACTCAGCTTGCGGATAACGTCAGACAGATATGTCAGGGCACATGACGCACTGTTACGTTTAAAGAAGATTTTGAGCGAGGCCATGGGCAAAAAACATAGGGTCGGTGTCAGAGATATAAATATCATAGAATATGTGATCAAGTTCGAATTGGAAAGACTCCCTACCAAACGATTGAATATTCCCTTTGTCGATGATATCCGAATCGACGATAAAAAATGCGTGATCTCCGTAAAGGATCTTACACAGGAACAATTGGCCAACAATTTTGTGGACAGGATAATCCAGCGCATAAAAGAGAAGATCGATGCTCAGTATTATCAAGGTAAAGAAGAGATGTGGGAACTCATATGGGAATCGGGTGAAAAGAAACCTGTTTGGACCAAAGATCCAACCGAAGAGATGGAAAAACGAGGATGGATAAAGCAGGGACCCACCAAAGGCAAATGGTTCTATCGTCCCCAGGCGGCACGGGTCCTGCGTATGATGGAGGAAATAGCCGTCAAAGAAGTTCTAGAACCGCTGGGATTCCAGGAGGTAATAGAATCAGCGATGGTACCCTTCGATGTTTGGCAGGAAACAGGGCACATGGAAGGAGTCCCCAACGAAGTATACTATATATGTGAGCCAAAAAGCAGAGATCCTGAAGAATGGGAGGAGTTTGTGGACTTGGTAAATATTTCACAAGAGGTCCCGGTGGACAGATTAAAGGAACTCGTTACACCCCCCCGGGCCGGCCTGTGTTATGCACAATGCCCGTTGATGTATTGGTCGCTCAGAAATAGCACCGTTGCGGATGACAGCCTACCCATATTGCTTTACGAACGTACCGTCCCCAGTGCAAGGTATGAATCAGGAGGACGTCATGGGATCGAGAGAGTGGACGAATTTCACCGCATCGAACCAGTCTACATCGGTACAAAAGATCAGCTTCTGGATCTGAAAGAGGCACTAATAGATCGCTATACACACGTATTCCAGAATATATTAGATCTGGAGTGGAGGATGGCGAAGGTGGCTCCTTTCTACATGCAGCAGTCTGGGCATGAAGAAGAAGATGGCGAGGAAGATCTCGGAACGATAGACTTCGAAGCATATATGCCGTACCGTGGTGATAGAGAAGATAGCAAATGGTTGGAGTTCCAGAATCTGAGTATATTTAAAAAATACACGAAAGCTTTCAACATAAAAGCACAGTCAAAGGACCTTTATTCGGGCTGCAGCGGTATAGGCCTTGAACGATGGTCGGCCGCGTTCCTTGCGCAGAAAGGTTTAGACCCGGATACTTGGCCTTCCAAGTTCAAAGATATATGCGGCGAACTACCGAAAGGCTTAAATCTATTATGAGTTAAGACCAAAAAGTTGTTATATGCAGGGCAGATAACATCAACTCACCTTAACTAGAGGAATAACGATGGCTAAGCGAAAGACCAGAAGGACTGCAAGGCGTGTGAAGGACAAGTGGAAGTCCAAAAGATGGTATAGAATCATTGCTCCAGATATGTTTGAGGGCTCAGTAGTTGGAGAAACACCAGCTTCCAGCCCGGAATTACTATTGGATAGAGTAAGCGAAGTTACTCTACAGGATCTAGCGGGCGATTTTTCAAAGGTACATATAAAGGTAATGCTACGGATCAACGGTGTAAGGGGTGGAGAGTGTATCACCCGGTACATCGGTCACGATATGACCACAGATTATATCCGCAGGCTTACACGTAGACGTAGGTCCAAAGTAGATGCAGTTATAGACGTACAGACCAAAGAAGGCTACATAGTCCGTGTAAAGGTTCTTTCCGTAACAGATAAACGTGTAAATACATCCATCAAGAATTCTTTGAGGAACAGGCAGGAAGAGATAGTGCGAAAAGAAGCTGCAAAATCCACTTTATCTACACTTGTGCAGAAATTACTCTTCGGTAAACTTGCCACAGATATAAAGAAAAATTGTAAGGATATATATCCGCTCAAAAGAGTAGAGATCAGAAAGAGCGAAGTCCTTTCGGTACCCTCTGAAGAGGAAGTCGAACTGAAGATAGTGACGGACAAGGAACTAGAAGCCGAGAAAGAGGACGAAGCTCCCGAAGAATCAACAGAGGAAGCTAAAGTAGAGAAGCCCAAGAAGACAGAACTGACCAAAGTCGAAGTTTTGGAGATGTTCCAGGAGATCGAAGGAGTCGGTCCTACGATGGCTGAGAAACTGTATGACGGAGGCTACAAATCCATAAAACAGTTGGAAGCCGCTTCCCAGGACGAGTTGCTAAAGGTAGAAGGAGTAGGCCCTTCATTCTCAGAGAAGATATTCACGGCACTTCATCCAGAAGAGTGATATTGGTCACACCGTCCTTCGGCTCAAAGCAATCCTCTCACACATGATCATAGTTCACATTCATTGCCCTTATTAGATGAGTGGCTTTACGGGGAATCAGTCAAGCATCTCCCCCTCACCTTCGAGGCGTCAACACCGCTCTCGAAGACAGCCTGGTATACCACCAGCCTTCGCCACTAAAAACAGAAGCCATCCATATTGTCGGGGTGGCTTTACGGGGAATCAGTCAAGCATCTTCCCCTCACCTTCGAGGCGTCAACACCGCCCTCGAAGACAGCCTGGTATACCACCAGTCTTCGCCACTAAAAACAGAAGCCATCCATATTGTCGGGGTGGCTCAGCCTGGTAGAGCGCCGGACTCATAGGGACCCCTTAGGGGGTTATTGAGGCGCGAAACTTACCCTGGATCCTGAGCGATCCGGAGGCCGCGGGTTCAAACCCCGCCCCCGACACTATTTTTCAATCACTAAGGGGTTTGAACCGTAGGTTCACGAATCAATCTTTGATTTTGTGGTGTCTTTCTTCTAAGGATTTAAAGAGGTTTAGAAAAAATTCAAAATTGTTTGAGTGTTACCCTTTTTGAAGATGAATCGAGTATAACTACTTTTGCCGGTTCGGGCTGAATATCTCTCATCTTCTGGTAATCTGTTTGACCCTGCCAGGTCGATGAATTAATAAGCATCACACCGAGGTATTCGTCGACATTACACCGGTGTATATGTCCTGTTACAAAAATATCCGGTACTTCATCTATTATAAGATGATCCTGTTCCTCCGGAGCGATGGGTGTCTTTTTTCCGTAAACCGGTACTAAGTGTCTGCGCTCCAACATCTCTATCATCGCGGTGGTTGGTACCTCATTACTCACGTTAGGATGGATATCTGCTAGATCAGTGATGCTCGAACCGTGGTATGCTAATATCTTAAGACCGCATATGTCCAACATCGCAGGATTTCCAAAGAACTTAACGTTAGATGAGAACATTTCACAGACTTCCTTCGGTAACGAAGGTTGCGGTTCTGGATTTCTGACTACATCGTGGTTTCCAGGAATAGTTATCACGGTGATCCTTTCAGGTATCTCACTCAGCATACGGGCTGCCTCTCTGTACTGCTCGTATACGTCGGATATCTCCAAGTCTTCTCGTTGGTTCGGGTAAATACCTATCCCGTCGATGATATCTCCTGGAACGATGATACATCGGATATCTTTAGCATCTGCGTCATCGGAATTTATCCATGATACGAATTTTGACCAACTATCCTTCATGAACGATTCGCTGCCCACGTGTAGGTCACCGATAAATGCTATCTTACCTTCCATGGTTTTTCTATCTAAGTTATTTCTGTCTCTTGGTATACTGGGTCGTATGATATCTTCGATGAAAAATGTTTCATCGTACTGTTTCTTCTTAGGGGCAACCTCTCCTATTGCTATGACAACTTCATCTTCCAGGATGAATTTATCGTAGGCCGGACTATTTGGATTGATCATACCTTTGATCTGGTCCTTTCCATCTTCCAGGGTGAGTATTTTGTAGCCATTCTTAGTCTCAATTATATCGCCTATCATCGCGATTATCTTGGCTTTACCCGGTCGCTTTTTTGCGCGAAAAATATCTATGCAGCCTCTCCCCTCTCTCCTTTTCGACAGTATAGCTCTCAATTTATCATATCTATTATTAAAATGTGTGACGAAATCTTTCAGTTCTCCCGTGCAAGTAGAATTACCTGTTATATCATGCATAACGCTGACTATCACAGCCGGACTTTGAAGATCGGAGTTAGAATTTGGCGTTGGCATCTTTGGTTTCGAAGGTTCTATAAAAGATCGCAACCATTTAGCATCCACGGGAAAGGGCAAATCATCTTTATCGCAGTCGCATAAGATGTTCTCTACAATAGATTTAGGGTTATCTACATCTTTAAGAAGATGCCATCCATCCGGGGCAAGTACAGTATTGTTTTCCGCAAATAATTTAAGGATCGTGTCGCGCATCCCAAGTCGCCGATAGGTCATAGAACCAATGTGTATTAAGGTTTTTTATTTTGAGAACGACTGAATGAAAATGAACTTTATTTATTTATTGCATCGACAGTTAATGCAAACTATTTAATACCTCCAAACCTCTATCCTTCCTAATTAGTGTCTTGAAATAAAGACGGTGAATAGATATGGTACAACAAAAGAAGACTTTCCAACGGATGCTTGGGCTTGTAGTAATTACGCTGATGGTTATAGGACTGCTGAGCCCTGCTTTGACGAGTATAAGAGACGTCCATGCAAAAACACTGAATGAAGAATTGACATCAGAAGACGTATGGACGATAGATGGCGTTACCAGGTATATCAACGTCTCCGGAGATATCGATCACAGTATCGAGATAATCAATGGCGGGGCGCTGTATATCAATAATGCAACAGTATCACTACTAATAGACCAGTATAATCCTCACAGGATCACCGTCAAGAACGGAGGACTATTGTCGCTATGGAATAGCACCATAGAAACAAAACTTAGAGGTGAGGACGAAGTAACATTGCTTAGACCATTCTTAAAAACCAATATCACCGCCATGTCTGGACCCAATAGATCCACTATCATGATGAGAGAGAATTCCGCATTCAATTTTCCAGGATGGGTATATATAGATGATTCGGAACTGATAATGAAAAATTCGCGATTCGATAAAGCAGCCGTGATTCCAGATGTGGTAGACGAAGAAGACAACAACGACTGTCCTAGATTGACAGCGGCTAACGATGCTAAAATACTGATAGAAGATTCAGTAATAGATAACTATTATAAATTACCAAGTTCTAGTAATGCAAAACACGAAGAATGGGCCCCCCATCAAAAGGGTGCAGGAGATAATACTGGTGAACCAATAAGTAGACTTTCAGATGGAAATTATTATGTCATCGAACCGGGCGAAACAATGGAAATCGCATCATGGATTTTGGATCCATTCTTTGAACAGGACGGACTGGATGAATACATCAATCCGACAAATAGATTAAAAAACCTCCATATCGAGGTCGTTTACAAAACAGATCCGGACTATGATGGTAATGATTACATACAGTACTCTAATTCAACCGTCACTAAAAATGCCATACATATCGAACATACGGGTGGACTTGATGAAACCAACAATTCCGGTATTTGGGAGGTAGATCTGAATTCGTTTTACAGAAATGGAGAATATTTCTACAAAGACCTACAATTGATGCTAAACAACTCTGCTACGGTAGGAAACAACAGGAACATATCTATTAAAAATATAAAGTTGGTTTCCGCCTACGATAATTCCATCAATATATGGGATTCAGAATTAATCGTATTAAACAGTTATATAGATGTAGATTACAGAATAAGCGAACCAGCTCTTGATGACCCGTCTGAAAGAACTGATCAAACTACGTATATGATGGACTACAATCCTGAGCATAGGGTGATACGTTTACTCAATTCAAGCTTGAAAGCTTATGGTTTATACCCCGCTTCAGAAGGAACGCCCACCGAACCGCCCGTAGATGGTGACGGCGATCCCATCATAATCGCGGATGAGGCTTCATACAATAAAACATGGGTATATCGTTGGTTGACAGTTACACCGACGGACTCTGAAGGAGCACCTCTGGTGAACACCAATTTGACTTCCGAGTTGGACCTACAGTACAAAGAGATTAGCGTAGATCTATACAACAACGTCATGGCCAACATGGATCCCATGAATAACCTTGATGCATGGGACTATCTTAACCGCAGTGAAATGGGTACTTATAATCAATCTCAACAGCATTATGTCACAAATAGCCAAGGTCATGTGATGCTATTCGTGATCAGCGATAGGATCAATCATCCCAAAGATTGGCCCAACGGCCGTTTTGTTGGTGACTATTATCTTAATGTTTCTCATCCGATACTAGGAAATCTATCTCAAGATATCAGTATGCCAGCGTTCCCGTTGATGAACGAGACGGTATCAAATATAGATATAGAGTTAGAATACAACGCGACGATCCCCCTCCCCGACCTTATGGTAACAGAAGACGATCTGGTATTTTATGCGAACGACGTATCTGTTGGGTATGTTACTACGGAAACAAATGTACAGATCAATCTGACGGTACACAATAATGGTACAAAGGATGCAGAGGATGTATACATCCGTTTTGTAGTATGGGAAAACAACACAATCTGGCCCGACGACTTGATCGAAATAGGTACGACTAACATCCCACTGATACCATTGGGCGATAGTGTAAACACCAGTATCTCTTACACATTCCTTGAAGAGGGAGATTTCTATATCGGAGCCTACGTAGATCCCGACAATCTCATAATCGAGAGAGAAGAAGCCAACAATGAAGCATGGAAACTTCTGATGGTCGGCGAGAAACCGGACCTAACAGTCATCAGTCTACACTCGGTTCCCACATCTCCTGTGATGAATGGAGATGATGTTGATTTATACTCAAGCCTAGAAAACAGCGGTGGAACCGATGCGCACAACGTAACCGTTACGTTCTATGAGGGCAGTAATCCGATCGGTTCGGTACTGATAGATTTAGCGGGGAATTCTTCATTTGAAACCGTAGGGCCTTTAGCTTGGAATTATACTGGGCTAGGCACGTATGAAATAACGGTTGTGATCGACCCATTGGATGAAATAGACGAGGGCGATGAAACAAATAACGATATGTCCATAAACATAACCGTAGAAGAGGAACCGGACCTCGTACCTGTAAACTTTACTCTTAGTGAAACGGAGATACACGACGGAATGGTGTTAGATATAGAAACACAGGTGGAGAACCAAGGTGAATGGGCTTCACGGTCAACTTACGTTTCATTCTATGTCGATTGGGGTACGGCAAACCAAGAATTGATAGATGTATTGGATGTACCAGCTCTTGCCGGTGGTACGACAAGCGGCGTGCTTCAAACATCATGGACTGCCAGATTAGTAGACGGGAATAGTTTAGTCGAGAACCGAACCATCACCGTCAGGGTAAATCATCCCATGATGGAGACATACGAAACAAACACGGTGAACAATTGGGACAATTCAACCATCCAAGTTATGAATCCTGCGGATCTATCTATTCATTCGGATGATATAGTGCTATCAGAATCACTGCCACAGATCAATCAGGCAGTTGATATAACCGCTCTTGTTTACAATCACGGCGGAGAGGATGTTACCACGGATGTAAGGTTCATGGCCGAAGGCCAGATAATCGGTGATGTAACGATCAACATATCCTCTCAGAATAGCGAAGAAGCGATCATCTCATGGATACCATCTACTAGAGGTAATATCGAAGTAACGGTGATAGTAGATCCAAATAACGAGGTTTACGAACTTAACAAAGCAAACAATATCGCTTCATTTATACAGCCGATATTCAGCGAAAACTACCAGTTCGATCTTATCGTCAATGATGCCAACACGCCCCAAACCAGAGGGACCTTCAAGAACTCGGGTTTCGTCGTTGTGATGGAAGGGGGCGAATTGTTCATAAGAGGTTCGAGCCACGCGGTATTCGAGATGGTACAATCGGAAGACAATCAATACGGTATAATAGTCATGGACCAGGGAAAATTGGAGATAAATAAAACCTTACTTTTCTCTGAATATGATATAAATATTCACGTACAAGATCAAGGCGAACTTCATGTTATTGATGACAGCGTGGTTTACGATATGATGGATGTTAACACATACGATGATTCCGTATTCTCTGTACGTGACAGTAGTGTAAACGGCGATTTATACATCGATGGAGACAGTTTCCTGTTTTACGAATCCACCTTTTCATCAACAGATATAGAGGTACACCCATCGAATATTCTAGGTGTGAACACCACATTTAATGGTGCCCTGGACGATCTACATAACACCGTCGGTGAATTGACAGCTGTGGAAACAAGCCAGATCAGCATGACCGGCGCATCCAACATCGAGATATATCGTTGGTGGCAGGTGACAACTGTCAGCTATGGTGAGATACCATTAAGAGGCAGCGAAGTGTCCATAAATAGTTTTATGACTACCTATTCTGTTTCAAAGACCACACAGGATGATGGCATGGTTCATTTACGCACTTTAACAGACGTATTGACCACTACAGGAGTTAATTTCGTAGGCAATTATGAGATAACCAGTACCTATGAGGAGAAGGGCAGTTCCTTCCAAGTAGGACCTACATCGGTAGCTCTACCGGGTTATCCCTCTGATCAGTACATAATCCAAACGACTCTAGTATTCGAGGATCTGAGAATCCCAGACCTATATGTTACGGATGATACGATAGAAGTCAGTTTAGAAAATATCACCGCAGGAGACATATTAGATATCTCGGCCTTCGTGGGTAATATAGGTCATGAAGATGCAGAAGATGTTAGCGTTGAGTTCTACCTAGTTATACCCGATGCAGAAGACGAGCTGATCGGTATAGATACGTTATCTGTACCTATGGACGAGTATCGAACGGCGACCGTTTCTTGGACAGCACAAATGATGGATGAAACGGTAAAGGAAGAAGAGCGAGAAATACGTATCTGGGTTAACCCCGATGTAATGCCTCTTTCTGACGCCAATTTTGCGAACAACGAAGCGATGACAACGATTTTGGTTAAATCACCCGCAAACCCCGAATTCCTGCTGCCCGAAATAGAAGTGATGGGG
>CAYVTG010000047.1:0-14537 GCA_964454575.1 uncultured Thermoplasmata archaeon | reverse complement strand
TAGCTATCGCTTTTTACCATAATCGAAGCTTATCACTAAAAACTTGACAGGCTCCCTTAAAGCAAACATATAAATATTGGAAGTTACGTTGTCAACTAAATCTACATATATATGCAAGGAGGCTTTTAGATGTCAGGAAAGATAATGAAGAATAGTATGGCTGTAACCCTGATGGCGGTGTTAATCATCTCCACCATCTTTTCGGGTTACGGCGTTTCAAACACAGCGAGCGAGGACGCTACTACTATCGGACAGGTCGATAGCGAGCAGATACCGCAAAGTGATGAAGATGAAGAAGTAGATGATCTGTCAAAAGGAAATCTACAAAACGGGCTGAACTCAGGAAGTTACGATTTTTACACTAGTGATGGATTCTACTCAGATTCACAGTCTTCCGGATGGGGTTTTAACGACCCTCACAGGATAGATATGGTGCATGACATGGGCTACACCGGAGACGGAGTGAAAGTAGCTTTGGCGGACACAGGCGTCGATTTTGGTCATCCTGATCTGAACCATAGTTATTATGCAGTTGAAGACGATTCATCACCTTATTACGGCTGGCCGATGGCCTTTGATCCTATGTCCATGAATGCATTCCTCTCCAGTGCTTCTCCTGAAGGCACCTGGTACGTAGATACATCGCGTACTGGATACGTCCCGTTTTCTTTACCACACACGATCGAGATAGATGGTTTAATAAACGATTTCTACCCTCCCGAACGTATAGGGTCGAGTGGTGCGGGTGGTTTAGGTGAGAATAGAGATTGGGATGTGAATCATTTATATGCGGCGATAGACGATGATGATTGGTATCTTGGTTTCAACACTTATTTTGGTGAGGTTAACAAAACATACGCATTTTATTTCGATGAAACCGGTCCGGTATCCGGAGGCTTGACTGATCCGAGAGGGCATTTTATAGACTTCGAATCAAGCCACAGCGATATCATAAATTCCATGGCGTACGACTCAGTGAACAATCGTGTATACACTGGATCCAGGGGCATAACCGATCTATCGACCGACAGATCCTCTGTGAGAGTATGGGGTGAAGACGGTTCACTTATAGATACACTGCAAGAGCATGCTAGCCAAGTTCGTTCCGTATCCACATCCCCCGACGGTACGATGTTCGTTTCACTGGATAATCAAAGATGTGTCGTATGGGATTCTGAGACGCTGGAAAAAATAACCTCCTTTGAATACA
The DNA here is from genome assembly GCA_964454575.1 of uncultured Thermoplasmata archaeon. Classification (GTDB taxonomy): domain Archaea; phylum Thermoplasmatota; class Thermoplasmata; order Halarchaeoplasmatales; family Halarchaeoplasmataceae; genus Haladaptatiplasma. The sequence goes on along the minus strand of CAYVTG010000047.1, from coordinate 13,327 downwards.
CCGCCAGCACAATAAATAGAAATGACGTAGTCTCCTTCAGTCCGAACAGTACTTATATCGCTATCGGAGGTATCGGGGACAATCCTAATGTAGTACGATTATACGATGTAGATGGAAATTTCATAAAAGAGATATCTGCGGCCGACCCTCAAGATATCGAATTCAACCCCGTCAACGGTGAATTACTTGCGGTAGGTCTGGGGGACGGTTCTTCTCGGGTTTTGAACATCACGGATGGATCTACCGTAGCAACCGCCCCATATACACATGACGCAAACGTCAAGATAGCGTGGATGCCTAACGGCCGTGATCTACTCACGGCGGGGGATGGAAATCTGGACAACATCGTTTATATGTGGGATACTGAAAATGAAACCATCCTACACGAGTATCAGCTCTTCAGCAATGCTTTCATAAAAGAGGAATCTCTTACCCATGGGAATCTGGTTGAAGGTGAATCTGACTTTTCGAATACTACAGAGAGTGATGGAAAGCTTAGAATTGTAGATGAAGTCGAACACGAGGGTGTCCCCCGTTTGAATGTAACATACACTCTCCAATTCCCCTCTGAAGAAAGACCAACAAAGAATTTCAACTTTAAAGGGCGCTTAAGTTGGGGCAATGCTTCTGAAAAAGCGTTCCTCTATATCTACAATTTCGAAGAAAATAAATGGGATCTACACTGGCAACTTTTTGATACAGATATTTTCGTCCAAGATACCACTGAATTCGATAGGAATATATATAGTGATGAGCAAGGAAGGGTGCTGATAAGGATATTGGATGAAGATTTAGATGGTGACGGATCTAACGGTCGATTGTCCATAGATTATCTATACTGCTCATATGGGATACGGATGAGCACCATTGCATCGTCATCCGACGGCCAATGGATATCGGTATCCACGGAGGATGGAAAGATACATATTTTAAACGATACACTCGATAGGCAGGAAGTGATAGCCAATCCGAAGGATCTTGAATCCTCTCATTTTGCATTCACAACAGCCAACGAAGTACTTTCAGTTACCGAAGATAACGCAGTGAGAAAATGGGACGTTGGTTCAAAAGAATATGATGTATTTTATCAAAACAAGCCAGACTATGTGATGTATGCGGATTACATCCGTTTGATAGACGAAGAGACAGGGGACTTGTTTAGAAATCCGAGGTTATACTCGTGGAATGAAACAACCGATGATTGGGACGGCCCTATAAATTTGGCAGATCATGGTGGTACCTTCGGGTACGAAAGCCAGAGTGTTGCAGAAACGGTCCAGAACGGTTTTGCAGAGATAAAGGTCCCCAGAGGATTGCTGAACGATGCGGATTCGCTCGCGATACAGATGGCCCTGGTTAAGACCGAAGAAAACAGCCGAGCGATAGATGCAACTCCAAAGGAAGCCAACCTGGTGCGATATTACGGTGCACTCGGCGGTGAAAATCAAGCGAGCAGAACATATGCTCTAAACGATCTGGAGTACAGTACCTTGTCCAATCTAGTCATACGAGGGATGCCTTATGTTTCCGTTTCCGACAGCATCGGGCCGGGACCATATAATTTTGGGGCTCATCCTAGCGAAACACTCAAAAGGAAATTTGGTGATATCGGCGTTGTGGTCTACGAAGAAAATGTTTACGTCGATCTAAATCATGACTACACCATAGACGAAAACGATGTCATCATGAATAAGTCCTATCCGATAGGGGCCGCGGAAGTAGATTCAACCGGCGATGGTAATCCGGATTTTTCTGTTTCTGCCGGGATGCTCTATTTCATGTCCGATGCCAAGGAGGTGATCGGAGAGGAACTTACAGTCGATCCAGATACAAACATAGCAGAATTGGAACATGAAAACTTGGTGTCCTTCCCAGACCGAGTGGTGGTGTATAAAAATGGAGTTTTATGGGATGAAGTCACCTCAATAAAGCATTTCGATCAGGACACGGATCAAAAATTGGTACCGAATATTGGAGATGACGATCTGGAAATCGTCGCTGAAAAAATGCTCGTACAGAATCTAACAGTCTTCGAAAGTCGCACGGGCGAAGAGGAAGGCTTTAAATTGCCACATCACTCTATCTATTCTACCGGTGAGCTGGTTGAAGAATATACCATCCACGATCTATCGCTTTTCTTCTCCCCTATCATGACGAAGGTAGATGAGAACAACTTTACCGTCGATGAAACAACGGGAGTGGTAACTTTTTCACAGCAGTTCCTGTCCGAGTATCCTGAAGACATGGTGTTAAATGCATTTTACAATTTCACAGGCAAACTATTGGACGATGATTACAGTTACGACCCGACCAGCGGAGATGTAGCATTTGAACATACATTACATTCTGACACCAATGTAAAGGCGACTTATACATATGTGCCTTTTGCCGTCGATGAAAAAGAAGGGAACATAACCATTACCGGAGATTTCGCTGCAGAAGACACTTTAACTGCAGATTATCAATATGACGGTTTACCCGTTCCATACTCAGAAGTGTTAGCCGAAGAAAGGGGGATGGAGTTTATCCCTGCTGCGGGTAATAACGACATGATAGCACTAATCGGAGACTTTGGCTGGGATCGTGCTAAAAATGAAGCTAAAAGTCACGGTACGCGTATAGCATCAAGTATAGCCAGCGCAGGCGAAATGGAGACAGACTTCGGAGGAAAGATTCTTGGAACGGCACCTAACGCAAAGATAATACCGATAGCCAATGCAGATGCGGATTTAGTGAATTCATGGAAATTCGCAGTCCAAGGTTACGATGGAGTGAAAGACAGTGACGACGACTGCCAGATAGTTTATACCGCCCCGAAACTATCGACCTATGAAACGGGTTTTGACACCTTTTCTCAAAATCTTAACGATATTTCAAAAAATAATCCAAATACTACCTTTATAACAGGTATCGGGGACGATGGATATGGGTATGGTACGGCTTTGTCTCCCACTTCGTCGAACGCTATTGTTGTAGGTGCCTCCACATATGGGAGAGAAAATGGTGATGTGTGGTACATGCAGATACCATCTTACTCTTCCCGAGGACCCACTTCCGCAGGGAAGATGAAGCCCGATCTTATCGCGGTGGGCACGGGATACGTCCATTTACCACTGGGTATCAGAAAGACTCCGCACTCTTCCAACCCCTGGTCAACAACAGAATTATCCGCAGGTATAGTTACGGGAATAGCGGCACTGGTTTATGAATCGTACGAAAACACGACCGGTGAATTCCCGTATGGGAACGAAACCAGACAGATCATGCTATCCTCCTCAAAAGATATGGGATACGATGTGTTTACACAGGGTAGTGGATTCATAGATGCGTTGGATGCTGTAAGATTATCCACCGGCGGATCAGGATTATTATTATCTAAGAATATTTGGGAGCCAGGAGATTACCAAGGAACGGTATATGACTCCTTCCCCAACATAGTAGAGCCCGGTAAAACCTATACGGAAAATATCACACTCTCGAGCATGGGCGATACAGAGGAAGTACATATCGTCTCTAACTCTTTCAATAAAATCGGAGAAGACAGCTGGCAATTTTCTACAAATGTCAATAATCCTTATACGGACATCGTCACAGACATGATACCGTACAACGCTTCTTTGTTAAGAGTAACTGTGTCTGCTCCTTCATGGGCAACTCTTAGCACAGAAGATCCAAGCGTACTTACCATAAATGATTGGCATGATGATGACAGCTCTGGAACCGTAGGAGGCGGAGAATCGGTAACTATAAACGAGTGTAGTCTTATTTCTTCGACTCTTCAGGTCAGCATAAGTGACCCGTTGGTAGGGATAGAGGATGGTCTGGTCGTCAGGTTGGATCCAAGCCATTCCAATTGGTTTGGATATGAGATAACTATGGAATACTTCGCTTATTCAGAAATGGAATGGATCTCTATGAACAACATCGACTCAATATCGGATCAAGAACAGTTGGAACTCAGCATGGAGATACCCGAGGATGTCCAACCGGGTACCTATGATAGCTCGGTGATAGTGAATCATGATATAAATAGTCAGTCAGAGATTGAGATATTCAACGTCACAAAAAATAAAGTTGAGAACGAAATTCATGACGGGGTCATTGAAACGGTAGAAAACGATGCTGTATTTATGGAAGAAGGCAGTACTACCGGTCGTACTAGCCATGACAATATCACATGGTTTGATTCTTATAACACACAGGTGAACAATGAAACCCATAACGAGTCAGACTTATTTTCGCATGATGGTGGTTTAGCATACTATTTAGATTATAACGATAGTTACGGAGCCTTCGATAATGTTAGTGTGAGCAGAATAGATGCCTATGATATAGATTATGGTTGGTTCGAGTTATATCCCGCGTTTGAAGCTTCCGGACTAGTTGATGTGGACGAAGAGGAAGGTTTGATATGGTTAGATATTAATGACCCCAGCGATTGGAACATCGATGGCAGGACAAGAAATTGGTACAATACATCGTTCGAACACTATTTATCTATAGATAGATATATGGGAGAATTTGAATTAGAACAATCTGTTCCAACGGACAGCATAATCAATTTTACTTATTCGTATCTACCGGGAGGTAGATTCGAGTTGGGACACGATAAGATAGTCGAGGGTAACCTGACATTCTATCTCAATGCAAGCGTGGTTCCTGAATCCAATTACACCGTTGATTGGGCGAACGGATACGTGTATCTCACTGAACCGTTGATCGAGATACATCCCGATAGTTCTATCAACTTCACTTATTCTTACATCGAAGAATATTTCGATGAGAAGAAAACCCAGATACCCGCTTCAAAATACAATCCTCCGTATTATTACAAAGAAGGTACGTTAGTGGTTACTAAATATCCGTGGCACGGAGGCGAAGAAGAGATACTTGTAGAGGATACAGATTATGTATTTTATAGGGCTAGCGGGGTCATCAATTTGACGGATGAACTGCATGCGGACGATGTACTATCCGTGTCATACGATTACTACAACAGGTCCCGAGTAATACCCATAGTGGCTCATGTTGCGGCTTTTGGGGCCGAAAACACGCTCCAAGACCAGGATATGAACACACCGTTTAATTCCGGCGGATTGATGGGCGGAAGTGGTGGGAACACCAAAAAATCTGGAGATTGGAGATATTATTACGTAGATATACCAAAGCAGGGTAGATTCGCTTCACCGGAAGAAACGTTGAAATTGATCGTAGATGGAGATTGGAGCGATTTCGAACAACAAGCGCCCGAAGGAATCTCCAAAACGGAAAAGACAACACATCCTGAAAATCTGCTTGAGGAGAACAATACAGACGCGATGATCGAAGGAGATGGATTCGTTACCTTAGATGGGTTCTATCCTCCCACAGGGCGGATAAGAGATATACGTGTTGGGATCAAGTTCAGATCGGATACGGCGATCGAAACCGATATCAAAAAGCGCGACAAGATGATACTCACCCTTATGATAGGCGACGAGGACGTGGATAAAAACTTGGAGATAGTGCCCGATACGGAATATCAAACTAGTTACATTGACATAACAGATGAGTTAGACCATGTTCGGAATATAACGGAACTACAGGTAAATATCGAGCACGACCAATACGCAACATGGGACGGCTGGAACCTCCTAGTTGATCATGTTTGGTTGGAGTTCACCAAATCCAACGCCCCTACAGACATGGATATACACGTTTTAACCGAATCCACGACTGCGATCGGAGGCGAAGGACCCTATACCATCGGATATCAGGTAGGCAGTGAAGAAGACAGCTATTTCCTTACCAACACCGGCCAATCCCAGGAGATACTCGCTATGACACTCGCATCAGGTCTTAACGTGATCGCCGTTCATAACACCTTATTGAATAAGACTTCCCGACAAAATATAGATGTTAATATAGGCACATTAGAACTTTCTTCTTCAAAACTGGAAACACATACGAACCAACTTTCGGGTAACGCTGAAATAGGATTGAGATGGAACACAGAAATGCACGGCTACGGTGGTGAAGTAGTAGGACCCGGTTCAGAAGAATTCTACCCCGATCAGGAGGTGTACAACGACGATACGTCGGGTATCACGAACTTCTATAAAGCGATGGTTGAGAGGGCCAGCTACACAAAAGTGGTCACACTGGAGAATGTACTGTCTTGGGACGTACATGTTTTACAACAAGATAGCACCCCCGATCTTGATCTAGCTATATGTTACGACTTTGACGGTACGGGTATCCCCACTTTCGAAAAACTTGTAACGCCCGAACATACTGAATACGTGTCGCATGATGCGTACGGTACGGGTCCATTTGCTTCCTCTGCGGATGGAAGCCTTATCGACGAGAGGGTAACGTTATATAACCCACCGGATGGTGACTACATCATAGTAGTCTACGGATATACAGTAAATGAAGAACCCGGGACCTTCGATTTGAAATTGACTTCGATAATGGCCGGAGTCGCGGGCTATGAACTAAGAGGTTATCACAAAGATATCTCTGAAAACGAACCTTCGAGATATATCACAAGAACTCATTCAGAACCGCATCATCAAAATACAATGAACGTTACATGGTCGTTTGCAGAAGGAACGACTGACGGCGAATACGGCGGTGTATTAAAGGTTGGGCCAAAAGAAGTTCCAGACCTTATCTCTATCCCTGTCTCAGTATATCTAGACACGGAAGCACCGAAGTTAAAAGACTCGATGCCTAGTTCTGGTACACGAACGGATTCGCATCATCCGTTTATCGGTTTGTCCTATTCCGATACATCCGGTGTAGACAGCAAAAAGTCTAAGGTATATCTGAATGGAGAAGATATAACTAATCTGGTCGACTTCGGAGACGATGACTTTAGTTATCGTCCTGAAAAATCACTTCCTGAAGGGTTGTATCACGTAGATGTCAATTTCACAGACATCGCTAATAACACGGCCCGTAAGAGCTGGTCATTTTATATCGATAGTACGGCACCTGTGATTGACCTCGACAGTCCCTTCACCGACGGACGCAAACTGGTGTATACGCCCGAAGAGCATATCGTCATTTCCGGCAGTTTAGATTATGATGTTGTGGAACTCCAGGCCGGAGTTGAAAGCGATGTGGAAATATATAGCCGACAGATATCCTTTAAAGATCAAAAATTCAGATATACGCAAGAATTACCCGAGGAAGGTCAATATATTGTCACTCTAACGGCAACGGACTGGGCAGGTAACCAAAGAACAGTTCCGCTCACGATATTCCGCACGCTCACAGGTGCCACCGTTAACATAGACCGACCACTCATCACACAGCAATACACGCGTAAGAACGAGTTGATAGTATCCGGCAAGGTCGAGAAAACAGTAGAGCACGGTAAGGTGGACGTCTGGGTCAATAATGTCAAACGGCAAGTGATGGCAGATGGCACATTCGATCACACGCTCATACTCTCGGAAGGAGAGAACGATATCGTCGTGAAGGTTTCGGACGAAGCCGGTAATCTATTCTGGAGAAATCGGACGATCATCAAAGATAGCATCGCACCGGAAGTGACCTGGGATCACGAACTCGACGGAAACAAGGTGACGATAAGTGGTGAGGTCAACGAAGATAATTCACGTGTCTTCATCAACGGTAGGTCCGTACGACTCACAAACAACGGCTTCGATGAAGAGATAGATTATCTAAGAGCCGATTCAATGAACGAGATATCGATCGTGGTTGAAGATGCTGCAGGTAATATCGTAGAATCCAAACGGTATATCGACCTGGGCGCAGAGACCACTGATGATTCCATGATGATGCTCTTCGCAGCTATCGCGATGGTACTATTCGTTCTGATAGGTCTATTGGTAGGATACAAGGCTATGCCAAAGGTGTTCGGTAGCGGAGAACCAACGGGCACCGAATATACGCCTGGATCGGAAAAAGAACTCGAAGACGATATCTACGAGGAACCGGATGAGCTCGAAGAAAGTTCCGAGGAAGAAGAGTTCGATGAAGAATTCGAAGAAGGTGAGATCGAGCCTGAACCCGAAGATGAAATCGAAGACGATATACTAGACGAATTCGAAGAGCCTGAAGAGTTCGATGATGAAGAGCTCGACGAAGATATAGTCGAAGACCTAGTCGGTGAGCCAGAAGAAGAATTGGACGAGGAAAACATAGTGGACGACATCTTTGGATAGTTATACTCTAAAACCCTTTTTCTTTATTTCTTTATTTTTTCGATATCAAGCTCGAAGGCTGTAACAGGATATTCTATCTCATGATCGGTCAATACTTGAGGATGTATCTCTCCAAAAATACCTATCTCTGTTTTATCTATGGTGACGGATGCACAGCGGCCCGTGATAAAACTATCATGTTTTCTCCCCTCCAGTCGGTGCTTCACACCCAATCCGCCCATCAGGCCATCGATCACGGATTTCATCTCCGTAAAACCGGCTTCCGAATGACATACTACACCGGCTAATCGAGTGTACTGTTTTTCGTCTAGCACTACATCACCGACCTCAAAAAATCTTTGCGGATGCGGCTTATTTCTATTGTTGTGTAGATTAGATATAAGAGAAGATATCAATCCGGTGCGCAAACAAGTTGTTTCTTCGCTGACAGGATTTTCTATGACGGCATATGCGTCATCCCGTGCGAGTTGAAGCTTATCGTACTCGTGTTCGGGACTGCTGAGTGGATAATTCATGATCTCGTTGAAACCTAAGCCCACCATCAATTCAGCCGCAGTATTTTCTATATACTTTTTCCATGAGCCGCGACCTACGGTCACTTTATCAGGCATCTCGCCTTCGAATTTATGGAAGCCGTATCCTATAGCCAGGTCTTCGATGATATCCCACGGATGCAGAATATCGTGACGATATGCAGGGTATTTTACTTCGATGTTATTTTCATCGGTGAATTTGACAGAGTATCTCATCCTTTCAAGAGAATTTTTGATAGAATCTTTCTCCATCGGTATGCCCATAAGGTCCTGTACCTCCTGTAAGTCTATCATGATGTTTTTATGAGACAAGTCCGGATAGATATTTTCCCTTCCACCGTAGGATACCGTTGTCCGCCGTATCGTCGCGCCCCTTTCGGCGAACATAGTACATAATATATTCAATGTTTTTACAAGAGTCGGCTCATGATTTCCGGTCATATCTATAAAGAGTCTTTTTGTATCGGCGGTGACCTGTGTAAGCACGCCGTTTATCACCGGTGGAAAAGACAGAACATTATCATCTGAATCTACTATCAGCGGATAGTGGCTTTCTCCCTCCAATATATTTGCGTATTCTTTCCCCTTTTCGTGTTTTTCCAGAATATCATCAAGGTTCATCTCGTGCGTTCTCTGCAGAGGTATAAAACTCACACTATCCGGTTTTACGGCTTTGTAAGTGAATGGAGGATTTACAGCATCAAGATCGTGGACGCCGATGGCCACTTTTCTGCGCTTTCTGCCCAGGGAGAGATGCAGTTTTTCCTGTACATCCATGAGCGATTTAAGAGTTTCATCCGTCAGTTTTATGTTATCTATAACTGCAGTGACCACAAATGGTCTGACCTCTTGTACACTCATCTCTACGTTGGTCACGACGTCAGAATCCTCTACGGTATATTCCGGTAATCCGGTCTCTTTGCCGATGTATCCACGTATGGCTCTCCCGATACCTTCTACGGATAGGAGATCGCATCGATTTGGATTGATCTCAAGGTCCCAGCTTTTCTCTCCGATATCGTCTATCTCCACACCCAATTTGGGTAGTGTCTCGATCGATCCTTCTTCGTCAGTCTGACAGAACTTCAATAGTTCACTTTTTTCCACCGTTACGACGGGCATGAATATATCTAATGATATCCTATGTTATATGTGTTTTTGTACTTTGATATCGTATCACCGTAAACTATTATATCACGTTATTCATACCTATAGCAGATGAATATGGCGGGCAATAACAACGAAGGGATCCAGGAAGATGACATCGCAGTCGAAGCAGTGGAGGCAGTACTATTTTCTGCGGGCTCGCCGCTGACCGTACCGGATATCGAAGAAGCAACGGGTATATCTCGAGATACCTTAAGGGACGCCATCAAAAAACTCACCAGCATGTATCGAAGTCGACGGACGGCCATAGAGATAAAGAAGATAGGGCGCAGTTACTCGATGCAGCTAAAAGGGGATTTCAAGCCCTACGTAGTACCGGTGATGGAAGACGAGATAGACAGAGATATCCTCAAAACTGCCGCATTGATAGCATATTATCAACCTATAAGGCAGAGTGAGTTGAGGAAGAAGATTGGTGAAAAGGTCTACGCACATATAGACGAGCTGAAAGAAAAGGGCTTGATACTACTGGAAAAAGATGGTCGGACCTATTCCATAAGAACGAGTTCCAAGTTCCAGGAATATTTTGGTCTGGAGGCCGGGGACAGAGAAGAGTTAAAAAGATTGATGGCTGAGAAAAAAGGATAGGCTGATCTTTTATATCATCCGACCTTGTTTTCTATGTGGTTGAACACTCCCATCAAACGATGATATTCGGTGGAAGTTATATTCGCTCTGCCGAGAACACGTCTGAACATGGTTTCGGTGATATCTCTTTTGTGCGTTGGATATTTGACTTCTTCAAGTATACGGGCAAATAGGTCCAGTAAACGTTCTTTGTCGGAATCTACAACGTCTGCAAAATCGTTCTCCATTATATTTTCACCCATTATCTTGTAGCGTTCGTAGAGTACGACGCACACTGCATGGGATAGATTCATTATCGGATATTCTTGTGATGTAGGTACGGTCACCAGGCGGTCGCAGAGCATCAGTTCTTCATTGGTCAATCCGTAATCTTCACGTCCGAAAACCAGAGCGATACGGCCGCTGTAATCTTTAACATCTTCAGCGAACCGTGCAGGGGATTCTGCATGTCTGAGAAAATGTTTTTCTTTCAATGTGTTTATCCCGGAGGTGCCGACGACCATGTCGAATTCACTGAACGCGTCTTCCGGACGTGAGTAGGTCCTTGCGTTATTCAACACATCTACGGCATGCATAGATCGTGAGATGGCATCGTCGTCGATATCCGGAGGGTTCACAAGGAGCAATCTATCTAGACCAAAATTTTTCATCACCCTTGCTACGGCACCGAGATTGCCGGTGTATTTCGTTCCGATGAGTACCACGGAGAATTCAGGCATGGTCATGTAAACATGGGATTTTTAATAACCCTTTCGGGTCGATAGGTATTTATGCGATAAAGTTGAATCACAGATAAAAAGGGATATTATGGAAATAAAAAAACTTTCAGGTATGGCAAGCGTCCTGATGCTTTTGTCGGGCATGATCTTCATGGGCGGAAACACATCTGCAAACGAAGTAAGAAGTAACGGTGATCCCGTCGCGGTCATCGAAACCAACGGAGGTACTATCAGAGTAGAGTTGTACGAAGACGACGCCCCCATAACCGTTCAAAATTTTATAAGATATGCGGAAGACGGATTCTACGACGGACTGATATTCCACCGTGTGATGGAAGGTTTCATGATACAGGGCGGCGGATTTAGGTCGGGAATGGAATACGTTGATCCGACTTACGGTCCGATACAGAACGAGGCCTCCGTCAGCGGTCATCGTAACACACGTGGAACGATAGCCATGGCTCGTACACAGGATCCTGATTCTGCAACATCTCAGTTCTTCATCAATCATGCGGATAATGATTTCCTTGACTGGGACAACCCACAGGGAGACGGTTACGGCTATTGCGTATTCGGTCAAGTGATCGAAGGTATGAATGTGGTGGACAACATCGCAAGCGTTCAAACTACGACTGTCGATGGGCATGAAAATGTGCCTGTACAAGATGTGATAATCCAGAGAGTTACCATGGAAGATGGGGTGGAGCAACCGGATGAGACGGATAATGACGGTGCTAACACAAGTGAAAACGAGAGTAAACCATTCTACACCAACATATTCTTCATACAGGCGATCATCGGTTTTGCAGTAGCTGCGGTGATCATACTATTGCTACGAAGTCGCGAAGAAGAGCAGGAAGATTAGATCTTAGATATCGGCGATCTCTCCGGCATTAGCGGGATTTAACGGAAATATGTACGTTTCGTGTTGATGAAAATATATCTCCGGTCCGTTGTCTGACGGTGTAAACACAAATCCGTGAGCTTCTACGATGGGCAAGGGCGCAAAATACGTGTACGTGATGATATATCTAGATCCGGTGAGTAAATATACTGCCATACGGCCCGGTTTGGAAGTCATCTCATCCAGATCGACGTACTCACTTATCGTGTCCGGGAACCAAAGATGTGATCTGTTGTGCATCTGTTCTAGTATGTTTGATGTGTCGAAAGAAGGGCCCAAAGAGTGCACCACATTATCTCTGATTATCGGCGCGAAAACGTCACCGCCTCTGATCTCTGTTCTCACACCTCTGTTCGTTATCTCGGATGCGGCTAGACCCCATAATGGAAGTGCTAGTATGAGAAATACTACGGAGAACACCTTCAACATATTCAACTTCTTTTGAAGTTCCTTTATTTCAGAAGTCTTTTTTACGCTCGTCCACTGTTCTTCAACGATCCTAAGATATCCTTCGTCGTACCAAATCTTTCGTAGAAAAATAAAGATACTCAAAGGTAAAAGGACGAAGTACATCACGTACGATAAGAACACCAATGCGGTCATGTTATCATGTGTTCTAGCGTTAGCTGTCTAAATATATCTTTCTCCAGGTGCTCCAGGCCATTTACAAAACATTTAAATATGATATACATTCTTCATTTACGTAGAGGTAGACAATCATGAAATGGAAAAAGATACTGAGCCTGCTGATGGTTGCTGTTATAGTTAGCAGCCTATTTGCAGTGTTAGGAAGCAATCCAGCCACGGCGGACGAATACGTCGATAAGATAAGGCTGGAAGTGAGAATGGACCAAGGAGTCGGAGTTGGAGATGCCGCAACCGGCGTATTAGACGCGTTCCTACAGAGTGTAGAGGGACCAGTCTATGACGGTGTCCGCGATGAATGGAAGGCGCAGCTGAGCGTGTTGGAGAGCTATGGTAGTTACAATAACATGTACTACAATACAGCATCAACCGGAGGCTACGCAGAAGTTGACACCAACAATGACGGTTTTCTGAATTACTTCAATCCGTGGAACATAAGAGAGATACGTTATTCAACCAACTGGTTGATAAACAGACAACAGATAGTCGAGGATATCTATGATGGATATGGGATAGCTCGATATTCTGCAGTCGGTATGAGGAACCCTGCCTGGGATGAGATGTTCCAACCCATAGTAGATGAACAAGGAATAA